>PABS01000133.1 GCA_002699325.1 Ponticaulis sp.
CTGATGGACGCCGCTATGGAGCTGGCTGAGAAAGTTGCAGCTCAGCCACCAATGGCGCTTCGCGCCGCCAAAATGCTGCTCCGCAAAGCCCAGAACGCCAACTATGCAACCATCATGGAAATGTCTGCAGCCCAACAAGCGCTCCAGCACCATACAGAAGACCACATTGAGGGCGTGACCGCGCTTCTGGAAAAACGCGATCCGAACTTCACTGGGAACTAGTTTCCAACGCCGCTTCCTGCTGCTTCAGAGCGTCCTCAAACTGGCGCTGTGAGGCGGCATTGAAGGCGCCCAGCGCCTCAGGATCGACAAACGCCAGAGCGTCGTCCGCAAGCAATGCCTGATACTTGTCTTCCATGCCAAACATGCTGGCATGAAATGCGAGGAAGATGTCAGCATCTTCATACGCAATACGCTCAAACGATGACCGATAATCATTCACCATTCCCGGATAACTTTCAGGTACAACGGTTTGCCCGCCAAGGCTCGTGGAGCAATGGAAGAAGACTGAATAGGTCTCGCCGTCTGAGGCTGTTGTTTCAGTTTTCCAGCTCGTGCAGCCCGGAGAATGGCCAGGCGTAATAACGGCCGTGAGCGTTGTATCGCCAAGTGTCAGCGTGCCGCCATCTTCAATCACTTCATCCACGCGAACGGGCGGAAACGGCATGGTGCTGGTGGGGCCAAATTCGATACGGCCGGATTCCAGAATGGGCGTATCTCCGGCACTGGCAACCATGGTTGCGCCTGATGCCTGTTGCAAGCCAGCCAGCCCGCCTGAATGATCAATATGGGCGTGACTATTGAGCAGGTATTTGACATCGGCCACATCAAACCCGAGCGCTTCAATGTTCTCGATAATCATTGGCGGGCTTTGCGGCAGAATGCCATCGATCAGGAAGTGGCCCTCCTCTGTCGTGATCAGGTAGGCACTGACACTCGCGCCGCCGACATGGTGGATGTTGCCAATAACCGTGAAGGCTTCATGCGGCGGCGCAAATGGGCTCAAACCTGTCAAGACTGGCGCAGCCTGCGCCATTGCAATCTCCTCTGGCGAGGCGAGTTGCGCAGATTGTGCGTCAGCCTGATGTGTCTCAGTCATTTCATTGGAAGAGGTTTCAACCGCTGGCGCCCCACCTTGGGGCGAACATGCCGCAAGAAACGCAATTGTAGAAACCAAACTCAAATACCTGACCATTCCCGCCTCCCTGCTCTGTTTTCTGACGTCAGTGATCTACGCGTGACCAACGCTCAGCTGACCCACGCGCTCGATCAGCAACTGTGTTCTGATATCGGCGAGGCCGGTCACTTCGGTCTGATGCCAGCGTCTTTGGAAAGCTGTCACCACTTTCATGGTCAGCTCATCATACACAGCCGTCGGCTCAAGACCGTAGCCGATCATCCTCAAACTGTCCTGCAATCGCAAAACCGGTCCGCCATTCGCTCCCGGCTTTAAAACCAGCCTCACCTGTTCGGCCTCGCGCAATTCGCTGTCAGTTGGCATTTCGGGCCAGAGGCCAACGCCACGTGCGGCCAGGTCCTCCCAGGGAAAGTGCTCACCCGGATCGTCTTTGCGTTCAGGCGCGATATCAGAATGACCGACAACGCGACTTTGAGGAATATGGTGACGTGCAATAATCGCATTTGAGAGTTCGATCACTGCATCGATCTGCGCCAGATAAAATGGCGGCAGGCTGCCATCCGGAAGCGGAATATTGTGACCACCATTTACGATCTCAATACCAACAGACCTTGAATTCAGGTCACCATCCCCCTGCCAGCTGGAAAGGCCGGCATGCCAGGCGCGCTGGGTCTCATCGACGAGCTGATAAATGTCACCAGCTTCATCGACCATATAGTGAGCTGACACCTGCGCTTCAGGGTCTTGCATACGAGCCAGGGCCGAGGGACCATCTTCCATTCCGGTATAGTGCAGCACCAGCATATCGACGGCATATCGTCGTTCATTCTGATTTGGAGACGGCGTCTGAATAATTTTCATTGCGCCACCCCCTTAAGGCTCCGTCCGGCTTTTATCATCTGATCCTGTGCCCTGTTCGGCCCCAAACTAACCGGCTTTTTCAAAGTCGAACTTATCCTTTTTGCGGCGACCAAACAGCATGCGTGTTTCCAGCCGCTTGCGAAGCGCTTTATAAAAGGCATCCAGAAACGCCTTATCGGTTTCCTCAGGCCCTTTTTCCCAGTTGATCCGGTTGCGGATGCGTTCTGCCACAGCCTCTTTGACCTGAGGTGATGAAGATCTGAGTACATTTTCCAGCACCTGCAATTCATGCTCACCATAGGTGTCGATCTGCGCGCTGGAAAACTGGAAGGCCTGCGCATCTTCTTCGCTCACCGTCGAGGTGATATCTTCTGCCAGAGCCAGCTTCGGATTTCGTACTACCCAGGTGCCCGCGACTATGTCACCTGCGCGAAGTTTGTCTTTGTTGAACAATGGCATGAAGACGAACACGCTGAGCCAGATCAGAACCAGGACGATCATCAAAGCAGACAAAGGTTCGCCGCCCGTGCCCATGAGCAGAAACTGAAACGGCAGGAAGACTTCCAGCTCGCGCATCACATTGCGGGCGAAGATCGCATTGGCTGTCAATTGCCGCCCATCACGGGCCACAACGCGAAGCCGCATCAGACGTTTGCCGGGCGTCGCGGCCCGCCTCCCCATTTCAAAGATGGTGAAATAGAAGCCGCGCAATATGAAAAAGAAGAACGTAAAAAGGACGTCACCGATCAAATTCCAATCCGACGCCAGGCCTTCCGAAACACCGAAATAGATCGCAAACAAGCCGATAATAAGCACAGCCAGCATGATTGAGGCATCAATCAGCAACGCAACTGCGCGCTCTGTGGCGTCCGCCAGACGCAGATGGATCACCGCGCCTTCGGGGGTCGTCACTTCGCGCCATCGCCGGTCCTGCTCCCGGCCGGTAAGACTTCGCCTTGCGCTGGCCTTGCTCATCGGCGCACCCGACGAGGATAGAGATAAAAATAAGTGAGCCAGGCGAGCAGTGTTGTTCCGGCAATCAAGTATCGGGTGACATCCGAATTGATGAGCTGCCGGCCAAAGCCTTCGAGAACAGCCGCCACAAACAGCATGAGCATCATGCCCATTCCCACTGTTCCGGCACGCTTTCCAGCATCCGCCATGGCATCAATTCGCCGCCGCTCCCCCGGAAAGGCCAGCGTACCCCCAATCAGAAAGCCCGCTGCACCTGCCAGGACAATGGCAAAAAGCTCGGTTACACCGTGGATCAGCAACCAGCCAATCACCTCAAAGCCGAGCCCCTTACTCCAATAAAGCGCAGTATAGGCGCCGATCACACAGCCATTATAGGCGAGCAGAATTGCCGTTGGGATGCCAAGAGCGAAACCAAGCGCAAAGCAAAGTAGCGAGACCATGGTATTGTGCGTGAACAGCTCGGAGGCGAATAATCCAAGCCAGGCATTCTGCTCCTCTTCACTGGTATACAGCGTCGCCCGCAGCGTTTCCGCAGAGGCTTCTGGTGTCCGAACGTCAAGAAAGGCCGCAAAGGGATAGAACCATTCGGGGTCATCCAGAACGAGGAAGAACACAATAAGCGCGAAGCCAAACATGATGGCCGCTGAAAACAGCGTGGCCTTGCCCATGCTGGCGACAGCCTCGGGCCAGTCCCTGCGGAAGAACTCGGAGACCCTCTGCCAGAATGTCGTTCGCGGTCCGTAGATGAACAGATAACCGCGCGTGCAGAGCGCTTCGAGATAGGCGATCAGATTGCGATCCAGCGATACGGCACGCGCCGTCGACAGAGATGACACCGCAGACCGATAAAGCTGCGGCAGGGCCAGAAGGTCATCCGGGCTGAGCGATTTGATGCCCGACTTCTGTATCCTTTCAAGCAGGGCTTCGAACTCACGCCAGTCATTCTCACGCTCTGATCGGAAACGATAGCTCTTCAGGTCAGCATCAGACATGGATCAGATCCTTTCCTGGCGCAAAATGGTGAGATACCGGCTGAGAAGCTGTGACGAGAACTGCTCAACTGGCGCCTCCAGAACATCAATGCCCAACCGTTCCAGTCGCTTCATCACACGACGACGCTCCTGAACCAGATTATCGGCAATCACGGCACGCGTTACATCTTCGGTAGTGTCCGGGCGTTTGGCGATCATGCGCTCCAGGTCGCTATCCTCAAACACTGCAAACAGAACGAGATGGCGCTTGGCGAGGCGTGCCGCATTTTCCACCATGAGTTCTGCCTGCGTGGTGTCCACAAAATCGGAAAACAAAATGATCAGCGACCGGCGATTCAGCCCGGAAGACAGCCGGGTGAGCCCCAGCGTATAATTGGCATCGAGCGGCGAATATTCGAGCTTCGCCATTTCCGCCTGAAGCTTACTGAAAGCGGCATTGCCCCGGACAAGCCCCGTCATGACACGCGGCTGGGTGTCGAACCCATAAACGCCCACACGGTCTCCACCCCGCAAGGAAGCATAAGCGAGCAACATTCCGGCATGCACGGCATGATCCAGCCGGGAGAGTTCACCTAACCGCTCGCACATAAGCCGCCCGGTATCATAAGCGAGAATGACATTGTGATTGCGCTCGGTCCGGAACTCCTTGGCCATTAACGACATGTGTCGCGCGGACGCTTTCCAGTCGACACTGCGCCGGTCCATACCGGGCACAAATTCCCGCATGGCATCAAATTCAGAACCATCGCCTTTATCGTTCTGAGACTTGATGCCGAAATCAGCTTCGCGGGTGATGAAGCGGATCGCGTCAGAGCGCAGCGCGCGGATATCTGGTTGTACAGGGCGCACCAGATCGGACGCGATACGGATCTGCTTGGCAGCCAGACCAAAGGGCCCCAACCAGCGCATCCANACCGCTTCCAGCCGCGCTTCNCCGCGCNNNGGTATGTTCANTTCATAGGTCAACTCGCCGNTTTCCGGCACTGTNCTTGTCGGTTCAGCATCAACAAGATCGTTGGTTTCGAGCCGAACAAAAAGTTCAGGNAAAGGCCGGTCATTCATATCCGCGACTTTTAACGTCANCAGATTACCTGCACCGACAAAGAGAANTGCGGGCGCAGNAGCATCGATCTGCAGGNCTCGGGAACTCCGCGTTGCGAANGCATCAAGCGCAAACAGCGCCAGAACAGCAGTAATCCCGGCAAAGCNAAGCACCCAGGCAGCTGGAAANAGCCAGGAGATGATGAGACAGATCGGAATGCCGATCCCCATCAGAATGATACATTTCAGGGTGGGCTGGATGCTCGGCATGGATCAGCGCGGAACTTCCGTTTCCGAAATAATATCGCTGATAATGCTCTGCGCCGTCCGGCCCTCGATTTCAGCAGAAGCCGACAACACAACGCGGTGGCACATGGCGGGCCCTGCCAAACGCTTAACATCATCTGGAATGACATAGTCACGGCCGTTCAGCGCCGCGCGCGCCCGGGCTGCAATCGCAAGGCTTACCGCAGCGCGAGGACTAACGCCAACTTCCAGCAAAGCGGGTTTATCGCGCGTCGCACGACACAGACGCGTCGTATAGCTGATCACTTCTTCAGTCAGGGTCACATTCCCCACAAACGCACTGATCCCTGACAACTCCTCCTTGCTTGCCTGAGCCGTAATGCCAAGATCTTCAATCCGCGGCATGCCGACGCCCCGCGCATGAGCCTCAACAATCCGCATTTCCTCGGCTTCGTCGGGATAGCTCATCACATGTTTGAACAGGNAACGGTCGAGCTGCGCTTCCGGTAGAGGATAGGTNCCTTGCTGCTCAATCGGNTTCTGNGTCGCCACCACCATAAACTGATCGCTCAGCACATGGGTCTCACCATCAATTGTCACACGCCTTTCCTGCATGGCCTCCAGCAGCGCTGCCTGAGTTTTCGGCGGCGTACGGTTGATCTCNTCGGCAAGCAGAACTTCGGTGAAGATGGGTCCCTTGGTGAGAAGGAACTGGCTGGTCTGGAAGTTGAAAAAGTTGGTCCCCAGAACGTCACCTGGCATCAGGTCCGGCGTGAACTGTATCCGCCCGTATTCTAGGTCAAGGCAGGCGGAAAAACAGCGCGCAAGGAAGGTCTTCGCCGTGCCGGGAGGACCTTCAAGCAGGATGTGACCACGNGAAAACANAGCGATCAGCATNAGCTCCACGGCTTCGCTCTGGCCNATCACACCGCGTGCGATCTCCGTCTTCAGGCGCTCGCCCAACGCTTGAACGTCAGTCGCTTTCATCGCTCAATTCCTCTTTCCAGGTGTGATAGTTNTGCGCGAAGGCCAGNAGTGACGCCGCGCCAGATACGGTTGAAGGGTCAGGNCGGTCAGGCAGATCAGGATTTTTCCGCGTTTGCACTGCCATACGGCGCTCCAGTATCTCTTCCGTTCGTTCGGCAGACTGATCTGACGGAAAGCCAAGCGAGCGGACCGTCAGCCGTGTTGCCAACGCACCATAATCATCCGCAAGGCTCGCCTCCTGATGGGTCAGAGAAAACAAGCCTGTTGTGCTGTTGATCAGGGACTGCCGCCCTGTCGCCACATCGGGTGCCTGTGGTCTGGGTCGTCCAAANCGAAGGAAGGCGCTCCAGCCCAGAAGAATAGCGGTTGCAAAGGCAAAAAGCGTAGCGCCCAGCAGGGGCGGCTCAAATATCGCCCTCAAAAGACTCCGCCCGCGTTCAAAGCCGTGAAGCGTAGTATCGATCGTAATAGGACGTAGCTGCCCCGTCTCGCTCGCAATCGCCATCATGAATGACAGCATCAGATCCGCGTTTTCTGCGTGACTCAGCCCATGTGTATTGAACAGTTCTGGCTCGCTCAGAATGAACACATCTGTGCCAGCCAGCCGTGCGAGCAAGGCGCCGCCTTCTACTGAAATAACGGGGAGAAGATCGGGCCCATTCAGAACCTGCATGGCTTCCGATATCACCATGGGATAGCGGACGCCTTCCATCTGAGCCTCTGGCACAGGATCTACACGATCAAGCGCGCCCTCTTCGGAGACTGCATGAAGGATACGCGCGACCGTGCTGTCACGCAGCAGCGCGACGGANTCGTGAAAACGCGAGTTCAGAGGGTCTNTCGTGCCCCAGCGTTTCGGAAGCACAATCAAGGTCGCATTGCCGNTGCGCCCNAGNTCCAGCTCNGCGATTTCATTNGCATCCGTCCGATTNGCTGGCGTCAGGACNAGAAGNTCATCNTCNAGCGGAAAGTCCAGAACACGCGGATCACGATTGATGGTGACTGTGGCACCTGACTCCTCCAAAAGGCTCACCGCGAAGTTATAGCCGAGGGCTGACTTGGAGTACGCATGAAGCCCCGCCTGATTGCGATCTTCAAACTCTGGCGCNAACGCAGACAACACAATCAGCGCGACGAAACTCAATGTCGCAACGACAATCGCGATTAAGGCTGTTCTGACTGAAATCAGGGGCGCTGTTTGCCGGCTTCGTGTCATGGCGACGCCTCGCCGAATGCAAATCGGCTGTACGCTTCACGTGCTGCCAGAAAGCCCGCCTGATCGACTGACTCCTGAGCAAACGCATTCAGCTCAACGCGCCGGACCAAACGGGTGAGAGCAGCTCTGGAGGTGTCACTTAGCTTACCCAGTTTCTCCAGCTCGCGCGCTGTCAGAGACACGCCAATCCGCTCACGCACCCGGGCCTGCATATCCCGGAAAGATGAGTGAAGCAGCAATCTCTGGGCAGCAGCGAAATCGCCGGCCTCGGCCAGGGCGTCAGCCTTCGCCAGCAAGCTCATCGCCTCGCCTTCATCCGGACGCATATCCATGTTCTTCAACGCATCTTCTGTTGTTTTAGAGAGCCCGTCGCTGCCAATCCTCCGGCGGCGTGACTGAATGCCCCTGAAAACAGACCAGACTACATATCCAGCCAGCAGCACAGCAAAACAGATCAATCCGACACGAAGCACGGGGCCAATAAATTCGAAAAACTGCCTGAAAGCTTCGAAAAGGTCCGCAAGGAAGCCAGTAGGATCGGCATTCTGCTGTTGGTCCTCAATCCCACGGGTATCGGGCAGATCGAATTGATAATCCGGGCGTTCACGCAGCCGCTGATATGCCTCTTCACTGACCTCGCTGGACATCGCCTTCCCCTTAGAAGTTGAGTTCAGCGTGGTTTTTCAGCGAACGCAATGTCTAAGAACGAGGTCTGTAACATTTCCTCAGGTCTGGGAGAGACTGCTCAAAAGAAAAGGCCGCTCACAAGGAGCGGCCTTTCCAAATCAGATATCGAAACGATTAGAAGCGCTTCGAAATGGTCGTGAAGAATGTACGACCGAAGACGTCGTAACCTGTTGCGTTCAGCGGAGTGTTACCAACCGCAGTCACAACACCGGGAGAAACCGCTGGTGGGTGCTCGTCGAACAGGTTGCGGACGCCGCCCGCAAATGTCCAGGTATCGCCTTCCCAACGGATGGACGCACCGTGGACCCACTGAGCTTCAGTGAACGACTTATACAGAACCTCATCAGGGAACGCACCGACGTACTGAACTGGGAAGTTCAGATCGTCGGAGTAGTAACGGTTATCGTCCTGGCGACCGATGAAGTCAGAGAAGAACGAGTAAGTCCAGTCGCCGCGCTCAAGTGTCATCAGCATGTCGCCAACGACGCTTGGGAAGCCAACTGTGCCGTTGAAATCGTTGTCTGTTACGCCAGAAACGAAGTCAGAACCGAAGACGTTGATGTAACGCTCAAGAGCCCAGTTCACAGACGCGTCGAAAGTGAAGACACCGAAGTTGAAGTCTCGCTCGTAGCGGACTTCGAGGTCGATACCGCGCTGCTGCTGGCTGTCAACGTTCAGGGTCGGAGCCTGAATGTTGTCAACGTTGTACGGATCTACGTTCGACGTACCCGGGTTACGCGTGAACAGGTCACAGAAGTCGTTCGGGTAAACCGTAGACGCATAACAACCACCAACAATCTGGCTCGCGCTCAGTGACGTGATCTGGTCAGAGATTTCGATCTCATAATAGTCCAGAGCAATGTTCAGAGGCGCAAATGTTGGCGTGAAGACGATACCAGCTGTGAATGTATCACCGGATTCAGACTCAAGCAGATCGCCACCGCCGGAAGAGATCACAAGAGCTGAAGAACCAGCACCGGTGTAGTCGCCCGGGATGCCCGCAGCCGCACAGTTTGCGCGAATGTTCGGGTTGCTGCTGTTCTGCCAGTCAACACATGGGTCGAACTGAGTTTGCTGTTGGAAACCTGTCTGATCTTCGAGGAAGAGCTCGAACAGTGCAGGTGCACGGTAAGAGGTACCGTAAGACGAACGAACGCGGAAGGTTGGATTCACCTGCCAGTTCAGACCGACTTTGTAGATCGAGTCAGATCCACCAAGATCGTAGTCGAACGCACGGATCGAAGCATCAAGCTCTACGTCTTCCGCGAGGAATTGACCTTTGAGAAGTGGAATACGTGTCTCAGCAAAGACTTCCGTCACAGAGTTCGTACCGACCGTTGGGCCAGCAGTTGAAGAACCCCAGATGTCACCTGACTGAGTCAGTTCACCAGGCTGATCGTCGATTGAGAATTCACGGTACTCGGCACCGACGGCGAGACCGACGTCACCAGCGGGCAACTCAAAAATGCTGTTATTTGCAAGTTGAGCCGTGAACGTCGTTTGCTCATATACCGTCTCGCCTGACTGATAGCCGCCGATAGCTGCAACGAGTTCAGCGGTGCGGTTACCCTGCAGAACGTCAGGATCCAGATAGTTGATGGTTGGTGGCGCAACCGTATCTGGAACACCGTCGCCAGTGTAATCCTGCACGCCATCTAGGCTCCAGTCGCCAGATTTGGAAACCTGGATTTCGTTACCTTCGTAGGTACCTTCTCCTCGGGAGTAAGTCCCGTCGATTTTCCATGTCCAGTCTGTCTGACCGATACCGCCTGCAAAAGAAGTTGATGCGTTGAAGTAATCAACTGTGACCTTGTCATAGGTTGGGAACGCCATGACAACCTGGGCAAGAGTATTCAGGTCATTCGTATAAGTCGGATCTGTGATATAGCCATAAAGCGGATTGTTGCCTGCAGGATTTGTGGCTGAGCCGACGTTAGGGAAGAACTGACGCCATCCTTCGACTTCCGTTTCACGACGAGAGAACAGGACTTCGGAATCCCAAGTAATACCGCCGAGCTCTACGTCAGAAGTCGCAAACAGTGCAATGTTTTCGTTCTGCGGGAAGTAATCCTCATTATCTAGGAAGTCAGCATCGAGCTGATCTTCGTAAGCAAGATATCCGTCTGGACCACGGAATGAGCCGCGGCGCGGACGGTATCCAGGAATCGTACCACCAAACGCAGTCGGACCAGTTGTGCCATCTGGAGTCTGGATCAGGCGTTCACCTGAGAACCGGTCAATTACGGTGTTGAAATACAGATTCGAGCACCAGTCAGTTGGCCCACTTCCATAAGCACCCAGGTTGCGGCGGTCAGCCCGAACGCCAGTCAGTGGCTCAGTAACGTAATCTTCGGAACATGCGAGATAATCACGTTGGCTGGCATCAAGTTCTGCAGCCTTGCGATACTCCGCAGACAGAGTGAAGTCAGCATTGTCGCCGAGCTCAAAGCCCCATGCAGCGCTCGCGCGGAAGCTCGATCCACCTTCTTCTTCCGGCAGGTTGCCAGTGAAGTTCAGTTCAAGACCGTCAACCGAGTCACGGGTGATGATGTTCACAACACCACAAACAGCGTCGGAACCGTAAATGGTCGATGCGCCGTCTTTCAGAATTTCAACTCGGGAAATGATCGATTGTGGAACGACGTTGAGATCGAGCGAAGAAACCGCGCCGCGTGTACCGGAAGGACCCGGGCGCTTGCCGTCGATCAGAACCAGCGTACGCGTATCGCCGCAACCACGGAGGTCGATCGTCTGCGTACCCACGCCGCCATTCGTGACGAAATTCTGGAAGGTGTTATTGAGCTGAGTTGAGCCCGCTGCGAGTGATGAACCCTGAAGCAGGTTCGCTGTATCCACGAGACCTTCGAGTGTTGCAACTTCAGCTGTGATCACCTGGACCGGAGAAGAAGACGTGAACTCATCACGTGAGAGTAGCGAACCTGTAACAACGATGCGCTCCTGACGAGCTTCGCCTTCAGTTTCCGTATTCTCGATGATGACTTCAGGTGCCTCTTCGGCCTCCTGTGCGTGTGCGATTCCGGAGAGCATGAGTGCGCTGATCGCAACGCCTCCGCAGACCGACTGACGCCATGTCGATTTTTTCATGTTGGACTGCCCCTTACATAGTATCATTTTCCAGACGGAAAACGCGACTCGGCTACGGCTAATGCCGCGCTGAGGCGCAAGAATGCACGGCGAAATTCACCAGGCAAGAAAATATGACGGTTTTGTAAGGGTGAAACTGCAGTGAGGAGAGCTGTGTGGCTTTTTCGCCACTTTCGGCATTGTCATGCCTGTAATTTCACCGTGACAAGACAATCATTGCCCGGCATAACTTGACCTATGCCGACTGGATGTCACATCCAATCTGGTGAAATGTTTCTCGGGAGACTGAAAATATGATTAAGCGCGTGTCAATCGCCGCTGCTGCTGCAACTTTATTCGCTGGGGTTGGCTGGGCCAACTCCGAAGTTGCACCAGTGACAGCTGAAGATTTTGCAAAATTTCCTCTGATTACCAGCGCATCCATGTCGCTTGAAGGCGATATGATGGT
>PABS01000134.1 GCA_002699325.1 Ponticaulis sp.
GAACCGCGTTTATGCCGTGCTGCCGGAAGCCGATGAAGACGGGCATGTGCTGCGCATGATCTATACCGCAGGCCTGACAGGCGGGCTTGGCTCCAACCCTGTGGGGCTGGACCGAGGCTGGTGGCAGAATGGGGAAATCCTGAGTTTCCGCCGCATTGGTGACCGGCTGATCTTCGAAATTGAGAATCTGACTTATCGCGCGGACCCGGAAAATCCGCTGGAAGCGCGCGCGGTGAAGCAGAGCTTTGCGACCAGCTTTAAAGCGAGCCTGGAGATTTTGTCAGAAGAGAACGGGATCGTCGTGGATATGACGCCCTTTCTGACGGGCGATCAGCTTAACCTGGTGCAGTATCTCAAAGACGCCGATCAGGGGAGTTTCTCCGTTCAGTCTGACCGAACGATGGTTGATACCGCAAATGCGCTCGCCTTTCCCGACAATGTCGAAATTGATGTCTATCTGACGCTGTCGAGCGCGGCCCCTGAACGTGAGGTTTCGACAACAGCCGCGAATGGCCGGGATGTGACGCTGGTTCAGCACTTCTCCTTCGTGCGTCTGCCGGAAGAGGGCTATGAGCCCCTGGCTGGCGATCCAAGAACAGGCGCGATCACTGTGCCGTATTATGATTACAGCGCTGAATTGGACGAGCCGATTGAGCGCCAGATGGCGCGACGTTTCCGTCTGCAGAAAAATTCCGCAGGCGAAACGATCAATCCGATTGTCTTTTACATCGATCCCGGTACGCCTGAGCCTGTGAAGTCCGCGCTGATGGATGGCGCTGAATGGTGGGCCGATGCCTTTGCAGCGGCGGGTTATCCGGATGGCTATCGCGTTGAGCTTCTGCCGGAGGACGCCCATCCACTCGATATCAGATACAATGTGGTGCAATGGGTGCATCGCCAGACGCGCGGCTGGTCGTATGGCGGCGGCATTTCAGATCCGCGTACGGGTGAGATGCTGAAAGGCCATGTTATTCTTGGTTCACTCCGTGTACGGCAAGACCGGATGATTTTTGAAGGTTTGGTGGGCGCTGGGGAAACCGGAACGGGCAGTGCGACTGACCCGGTTGAATTGGCTTTAGCGCGTATTCGGCAGCTTTCGGCGCACGAGATCGGTCACGCCCTTGGATTTCAACATAATTTTGCAGCAAGCACATATGGTAAAGGATCTGTTATGGATTATCCGGCCCCGGATATTCGGGTTACGGAGGGTCAGATTGATTTCAGCCAGGTCTATGGTGAAGGGATTGGAATCTGGGACAAGTTCGCGGCCAGCTGGCTTTACGGAAATCTGACCGACGACGCCAGAGAAGCACTGGTACAGGAAGCGATCGAGATGGGGCTGGTCTTTGTTGATGACAGCCATGCGCGTGGCATCGGCACAGGACATCCGCTCGGCAATATCTGGGATAACCGCGCTGACCCGCTGACCGGATTGCAGGACGCTCTGGCAGTGCGGCGAATTGCGCTTGAGAATTTTGGCGAAGATCGGGTGGCGGAAGGCCAGCCGCGCTATGCGTTGAACAATGTGATCGTGCCCATCTACCTCTTCCATCGTTATCAGACGGCAGCCGCTGGCAAGCTGGTGGGCGGAATGACCTTTAATTACAGCGTGACGGGCGATGGTCAGCCCGCATCTGAGGTCGTTTCGGTATCGAAACAAAAAGAAGCGCTCGATGAAATCCTGAAAACCGTCTCGTCTGAGACACTGGATCTGCCAGATAACGTTTTAGAGCTTTTAACGCCCTCACTCGATACCTGGCTCGCGGCAGACCCGACCCGAGAATTGTTCGACCGGACGGCCTATCCAGCCTTTGATGTGGTAACGGCGGCAGATACGGCGGCAGAGATGACATTCGATGTGTTGCTGCATCCCCAGCGTGTGGCGCGGCTGATTGANTTCAATCGTCGTGATCCAGGTCAGCTCGGGGCATTGGAAGCGCTCGAAACCATCCGAAAGCATGTCATGAGGCCTGCCTCCAGCGAGCGGCATCAGGCTATCGCAGAGGTGGTCCGGGCGCGCTACGCTTATGCGTTGATGGATCTTTCAGAGGCAAATACCTCGACAGCCGTGAAGGCGGCGGCGCTGTTTGGCCTGACAAATCTCAAATCTTCACTTGAAGANGAGCCGACAGTGCAGGGCGAGTGGCTGCTCAGNCAGATCGAGGCATTTGAAGAGCGGCCCGTTGAGCCCGCGCCGGTGACCACGCCGGCAAAAGACCTCCCGCCCGGCGGGCCGATCGGCATGGACGCCTATGAGACCTGCTGGTTCTGTGACTAATCCAGTCCGATGCGGCTGCGTCCGCCTGCNGAGCGGCGCAGCGAAACCACGGCCTGATCCATAATCTCCTGGGTGGCCGCGCAAACAAGCTGGGGGCCGAGCTTTGCGGGCTGGCCAGACCAGTCGCAGGCCACACCGCCTGCGCCGCGAATGACCGGAATCAGCGCGCCGACATCATGGGGCTGAAGCGAGGTTTCGGTGACGATGTGCATGTCTCCGGCTGCCACGCGCGCATAGGCATAGGCGTCGAGCCCATAGCGGGTGAGCCGGGCGGTCTGGCGGAGGTGTTCGAAGGCGCCGCGCTCTGACGGGGTGAGAATAAAGGGATCGGTGGTGGAGAGAATGGCGTTGGTGAGACGGGTTTCCGGATCGACTGTGAGCTGTCTCGTTTCGCCGCGAATGTGGGAGACTGCGCCGCGCGTCCAGCCGACATACCGTTCATCGAGCCAGGGTTGATCGATCAGGCCGATTTCTGGCGTATCGCCAAGGGCGCAGGCAATGAGGGTGGTCCATGAGGGCAGGCCGGCAATGAAGGCGCGCGTGCCGTCCACCGGGTCGAGATACCAGGTCCAGCCAGAAGTGCCGTCTTTCAGGCCGAATTCTTCGCCGTTCACGGCGTCGTCAGGCGCTTCCTTGTCGAGGATTTCCCGCATGGCTTCTTCGGCATCGCGGTCAGCTTTGGTGACGGGGTCGAATCCGGCATCACCGAGCTTATTGTCGGTGAGGCCATGATTTCGAAAGAGTGGTAAAGTGATGGCGCGAGCGGCATCCCCGAGCCGCTCGGCCAATTTCAGGCGGTCCTGAAAATCTTTTGTCAGTTCCGAAATGGGCGTGAAGGATATCGACATATCCTTCCACTGCCTCAGTGTTTCGGATCAGGCAACGTCTGAAGAGGTGGATTCCAGCGATTTCGCCAGTTCGAGCAGACGTTTGCGTGGACGTTCTTCCAGGCGGTAATAGGCGCGGACCAGTTCGAGCGTCTCTTTTTGTGAAAGAATATCGCCTTCAAGCGCGGTTTCCGTATCGTTGGCCGGGGTGACATCGCTGTCGAGCGCTTCGAGGCCATCAAAGAAGTATTGAACTTTGACGTTCAGAGCGCGTGACAGATCAAACAGACGGCCAGATGTGATGCGGTTCGCGCCGCACTCATATTTCTGGATCTGCTGAAATCGGACGCCNACCTGAGANGCGAGTTCCTGCTGGGTGAGGCCAAGCAGGCGACGACGCCAGCGCAAACGCTTTCCTACGTGAAGATCGATATCTGTAGCCATAACACTCTCCGAATAGTTGTCCCAATCGGGGACGGTTCGGAGGGAATGCAGCAAGCGGTGTGCCGAACCCTTCAGATCTCGTCGGAATGATGCGCTGCACAAAGGAAACCGCTGTCAAGTGTTGCAAGTGCGAAGAGCTATCTGTAAATGCCGTGGCGGATATGCAAAAAAGTGGGTTTGGACCCCTTGCGTTTTTTGCAGTGCAGCGTATTTTAATCCCACAACGTTTTGCGTTGTCGCCCTCATTTGGGGCGTTTCCTCCCTATGACTATTGCCGCGCCTTTATTGGCGCGGCCTTTTTTTTGCGCTCCACTCAATAATCTGCCGGCCAATCCACTTCAGATGAGACTGGAGCATGTTGAATCCGGAAGAGCGGCAGACGCTGCATTCGTCCAGATAAAGTCGCCGATTGATCTCAATCTGTATGGCGTGCTGCTCCTGAGCGGGGCAGCCATGACGCTGGGTCAGGTGGCCACCGGCATAAGGCGAGTTGCGCAGGACGCGATAGCCGAGNCGTGTGAATTCACTTTCTACAAGGCGTGTCAGGCTTTCATCGCAGGACTGGCCGTGGCGTGTGCCCAGCACGATATCGGCATGAAGCTTCCGCCCNCCGATNACAGATGGCATGGAATGACAATCCACCAGCACCGCATGGCCTGTCTGTTTGCGTGTGGTGGNAAGCCAGTTTTCCAGCGTGGAGTGGTAAGGCGTATAGGCGCGGGCAAGTCGGTCGTCTGCTTCCATGCGGCTGAGCATGCGTTTGTGAATGTCCTGGCCGGAGGCGCCAATGCGCGGAATACAGCCCAGGCCTGCTTCGACCCGGGGACTGCGCTCGCCGGCCGGATTGGGCGGACCATCGCGGAACATGCGGGAGTCGAGCTCATCTGGTGAGCGGTTCAGATCGACAAANGACCTGGCATAGACGGCGCTGATCATGCCCGCATCCAGCCGNGTGAGGGGCGAGATCAGAAGATCGACAAAAGCGTCCTCGACCCGGCGCAGGTCNATNAGCGGGACCTTCAAAAGGTCGAGGAAGTCTTGCGGATAATATCGCCCGCTATGCGGCGAGGAAAAAATCACAGCACACCCGTTTTGCGGCGCGACAAACTGAAAGCCGGGCTTTTCGTCCGTTATCGACGCGGGGTCAGCAGAGGGTGAGTGTGAAAAAGGCATGCTGATATCGTTTGCGAAGAAAAGATTCCGTCAAGAGGCTGTTTGCGTTTAGGGTCGATTTACATTGCTGGAGGATAACTCTTACCGGTAAGTGGAAAACAGGTCACACCATGACAAAAATACTCCTCGCGGAAGACGATGATTCACTGCGCAGCTTTCTGACAGCGGCACTGCGCCGCGCCGGACATGATGTGCAGTCGTATGAAGATGGCGATCAGGCACTGTCCGCGCTGGAGAAAGAGGTATTCGACCTTCTTCTCACCGACATTCAGATGCCGGGAATTGACGGGATTGAGCTGGCGCGTCGTGGCGCGGAGCTGGATCCGGCCATGAAGATCGTTTTCATCACAGGCTTTGCCGCTGTTGCGCTGTCGAATAAGGCAAACACGCCGGCAGGCGCGAAAATCCTCTCCAAACCTTTCCACCTGCGCGAGCTGGTCGACGAGGTTGAGCGGGTGATGGCAGCTTAGNCTTTCCGCCACTCTTCGGCGAAGGCGAGCATTNTCTTCTGATCATAGGACTTGCCCTTTTCGAGATCGGCGGTGCCCTGCTCGCCGATAAAGGTGCCGTCTGAGTCCAGAATGATGAAGTGCGGATAGCCCGCCACTTTCGGATACTGGCTCAAAAAGTCCTCNTTCTTGTTTTCGTCTGAATAATTGACCTTCATCACNACGAAGGTCTCGTCGAAGGCGGCCTGAACCTTTGTGTCTGTCTCCAGATAATCTGCGAGATAATGACACCAGATACACCATTCCCCACCGACAAGCAGCAGCACGCGCTTGTCATTTTCAAAGGCGCGCCGGATCGTCATCTGAAGATCGGCCCAGACATCGCGATTGGGATTGTATTCGCGCACAGAGTAGAAAGGTGCGCGAACCTCTTTCGGCACGTAGGCTCTGGCGGACGCCTCTTCGACGGGAGAGCAGGCCGAGAGCATCGTCGCAATCGACAGGGCGCAGGCTGATAAGAGAAGGCGCATACTCATCCCCAATTTGACTGGGTACAGTCTATCGCGGGGATGGATTTTTCAAAGAGTGTGCTGTGAGAAAAGGTTGAGATGAGGGCCGCACGCGAACCGGCGCGTACGGCCCATCCCCAGAAGACGCCCCCCCGGCGCCTAAGCGATCCTGACCGTGCGTCCCAAGTTCAGCACCGCAGCGATTAGGCTACCTCAGATTCTCATCTTCTGGCGTTGACCCATGTTAAGTGTAACAGAAAACCGATCAGTTTCCTATCAGCGATTGAATTGGGGTCGTTTCGACAGGGTCCCGGCCGTGCCGGTCTGCGCTTTTTGGATAAATAGACGCGACGTGAAAAAGCCGGCTGACCTTCAAAATCAGCCGGCATTTATGGTTCTCGCTTTTAGCGGAGCAGAACTCCTAGCGGCACAATGCGCAGATTTTGTTTCCATCCGGGTCGCGCAGATAAGCGAGATAAAGGCGCATTCCGCCACCTTCGCGCCAGCCGGGTGGATCTTCGATCGGCGTGCCGCCAGCGGCCGCGCCAGCCTTGTGCCATGCATCAGCCTGTTCCGGGCTTTCCGCAGCGAAGCCGAGTGTCGCTCCGTTTGACACGGTGGCCGGGTTACCGTCGATTGGCTTTGTCACGAGAAAGGCTGCGCCGTTGTGGCGATAGACCAGCCGGCCTTTGGGATCGATCACACCTTCTTTTGCGCCCAGAACGCCGAGGATTGCATCGTAGAATGTTTTGGCTTTGTCGAGATCGTTTGATCCGACCATCATGTGACTGAACATGAAATCTCCCTGTTAATTTCTCGCGGACAGTGCCTCAGCCAGGAGAAAGCTTCCAGCACTTTCCGCGAGAAACGTCTAAAGGATATCAGAAAGTTACAACCGAGCGGATCGATTTGCCTTCGTGCATCAGGTCGAAGGCGTCGTTGATTTTTTCGACTGGCATGACGTGGGTGATCATAGGGTCGATCTGGATTTTTCCCTGCATGTACCAGTCGACGATCTTCGGTACGTCTGTGCGGCCTTTGGCTCCACCAAACGCCGTGCCGCGCCAGTTGCGTCCGGTGACGAGCTGGAAGGGGCGCGTGCTAATCTCTTTGCCGGCTTCTGCTACACCAATGATAATGGATGTGCCCCAGCCTTTGTGGCAGCACTCAAGCGCCTGACGCATCACATCGGTGTTGCCTGTACAGTCGAATGAGTAGTCCGCGCCGCCGTCGGTGAGTTCGACGATGTGGGCGACAACGTCCTTCACGTCCTTTGGGTTGACGAAGTGGGTCATACCGAATTTTTCGCCCCACTCTTTTTTGTCATTGTTGATGTCGACGCCGACAATCATGTCCGCACCAGCCATTTTGGCGCCCTGAATGACATTCAGGCCGATACCGCCGAGGCCAAACACGACCACATTGTCGCCGACCTGGACCTTGGCAGTATTCGTCACCGCACCAACGCCTGTGGTGACGCCGCAGCCGACATAGCAGGCCTTGTCGAACGGCGCATCGGTGCGGATTTTAGCGACGGCGATCTCTGGCAGGACGGTGAAATTGGAGAAGGTGGAGCAGCCCATATAGTGATAAATGGTCTCGCCCTTATAGGAAAAGCGCGAGGTGCCGTCCGGCATCAGTCCTTTGCCCTGCGTTGCGCGAATGGCGCTGCAGAGATTGGTTTTTCCTGAGAGGCACATTTTACACTGGCGGCATTCCGGCGTGTAGAGCGGGATCACGTGATCGCCTGGCTTCACGCTGGTAACGCCCGCGCCGACTTCGCGAACAACGCCCGCGCCTTCATGGCCGAGAACGCTTGGGAAGAGACCTTCAGAATCGAGGCCATCCAGTGTGTAAGCATCGGTATGGCAAATGCCGGTCGCCATGATTTCGATCAGAACCTCTCCCGCCTTCGGACCTTCCAGGTCGAGCTCTACGATTTCCAGCGGTTTTTTGGCCTCGAAGGCGACAGCAGCGCGCGTTTTCATAAAATGTCTCCAATGTCTTTTGCGGCACTGTATACACACGCTCAAATGCGATAAATCGAGCCAATTGAAATTCATCATTGCAGCATTGGGATAGTCATGAGCAGCTGGGATGGCATTGAGGAGTTCGTTTCGGTCGCGCAACATTCTTCTTTTAAGCGCGCAGCAGAAGCGCTCGGGCAATCTACAAGTCATGTCAGCCGCGCGGTAATGCGACTGGAGGAAAAGCTGAAAGAGCCGCTTTTCTTCCGTACGACCCGGCAGGTCACTTTGACAGATACCGGGCGATCACTGCTGGACCATTGCGCCCAGCTGGTGCGAGATCGCGATGAAGCCTTTGCGCTGATCGGTGGCGATACGGCGCCTCAGGGCGAGCTGCGCGTGACATGCGCGACAGCGCTTGGAGAGCGGTTTGTTTCTCCCATTATTCGCCGGTTCATGATGGACCATCCGCGCGTGAATGTATTTCTGGACCTCTCCAATCGGCAGAAGGATCTCGTGGCCGAGGGGTTCGACCTTGCGATCCGAACGGGTGATCTTGAAGACAGTCGGCTTATTCGAACACTGATCACCACACGCCGGTGGCGGGTCTGTGCCTCCAGGGATTATGTCTCGGAGTACGGGGCGCCGAAGACGATCAGCGAACTCTCCGATCATGATTGTGTGGTGGGGACGTCTGATGTCTGGAGTTTCAGTCAGCAGAATGAAGTGGCCGAATTCAGGCCGACAGGCCGGCTAAAATGTAATTCCGGCGCCGCGGTTCTGGATGCTGTGCGTGCGGGGCTTGGTTTCTGCCAACTGCCTGACTTTTATGTGCGGGAAGGCATTGAGCAGGGACGTCTCATCCCGGTTCTCGACGATGTGGTCGCGGCGCCCGAGCCGATCTGGGCGGTGTATCCCCATCGCCGACATCTTTTGCCGAAAGTTTTTATGCTGGTGGAACAACTTAAAGCGGAGATGCCCCAAAAGGTGAATGGTGAGGCATAGCGTTCTGCCAGACAGCCTGAAAAACTTGTTTCGAGCCGATCACATTGTTCCGGCGTAAACGCCTCGTTAACGGGTTTCGGCGCTTTTCCCCCGCATTACGGCATCCAGGACGCAGGATATTCGCGTGAGTCGGCTGGGTGCAGACTTTTGGGATCGGGACATAAATGAGAACTATGAGGAAACTGCTCGGTGGAGCGGTGAGCTTTACTGCGTTGTTGGCAGCATTCGTCGGGCAAGCTTCTGCGGTGACGAATGAAGAATTGCTGGAGCGTATCGAACGCCTGGAGCGCCAGAACCAGGAACTTCGCTCGCAAGTGAATGCGCTTCAGGGCGATCCGGACGTTGTGCGTCTCCCTGAAACCTCAGCTGAGGCGGCTGCCAAGAATGATGCAGGACTAGTCGGCACCAGCGTGGATTATTCCTATCGCATTCTGGATGCCGTGGAAGATGTGAATACCAAGCCGATCGTTCAGCTTAAAGCGCGCCAGGATGGCCTGCTCAACAGCGCGCTTACTGTTTCCGGTCAGGTGACGGCGATTGCAAATATCCAGACAAGCAATCGCGACGACAAATTCGGCTATCTGATGCGCAACCCTACGTCCGCGAACCAGATTGGTGGAGATGTCTCGGAAGCGCTGGTCCATTCTGCAAATCTGGCATTCACAGCGCAGCTGAATGACTGGATTACGGCCTATCTCGAATTTCTTTATAGCCCTGAACAGCATTTCGGTTCAGGCACGATCACAAATCTGAACCGCAATGTCATTGACGGTCGCCGGGCCTATATTCTGTTCGGTAATCTGGAGAAATCCCCGCTCTTTGCGGCGATCGGTAAGCTGGACACGCCATTTGGCCTGAACGATACGGTGAGCCCGTTCACCAACTCTACCAACTGGCACGCCTTTGCCGGCCTCGCTTACGGTGCGCAGGTTGGCTATGTGAGCGATGGGTTGATGCTGCGAGCCATGGCCATTCAGGGCGGCTCGCAATTCCGCGCTCACAACACGCCGGTGAATGACACCAATGTGCCATCGCGCGTGAACAACTTTGCCGTGGATGCGAACTATACCTTCCGCTTCAATACCGCTGATGAGGCGCTGTTTGGTGCCAGCTACACGCACGGGACAGCTTATTGTCAGGCCTATCCGGTCGTGCACTTCAATCCGTGTTCTGACAATAATCCAGGCTATGCAGTTTATAGCCGTATTCGCATGGGCGCATTCGAGCTGCTCGGCGAATTCGCGTCGACAACAGACGACTGGCCGGGTTCAGCCGTTCCGGATCCGACAAACCCTTTGAGCGTGTATGAGGCGCAAAAGACCCATGCCTTTACCGTTGGCGGCCGATACGGCTTCGGCGAAGTTCTGCCAAATGGCCGCAATAAATCTTATCTGTCTGCGGAGTTCTCGAAATTCCGGGCGGGTGACGAAGGCGCGCCATGGGAGCGCCAGAACCAGATCGTGCTCGGCTATTCGCATTATCTCTCTGAGAACATTAATTTGTTCGGTGAGTACATCCATGTTGATGGATTTGCGCCTCTGAACTTCGTCTCTGGCGGCAACTTCCCGGATGGCAGCACCTGGTCTGACAATGATGCCAAGACCGATGTTCTGATGTTTGGCGCGCAGGGCGCTTTCTAGACGACACACTTTTCGAGCTGATTTCACCGGCTGCATATTCCAATGCAGCCGGTTTTTTATGTGCACGTGTCGTGGTGCGCGGATCATCCCGATATTGGGATTGTGTGTTTCAGGTTGTATAGATTGTTGCGTCCCGACTAAGTGTTCATATCATTGCGAGATGATCTGACTATCAGCGGAATGGGAGAATTGCATGGCTCTGGAAACGGTATCGACGAACACGGCGCATGGCGGCGTGCAAGGCGTTTATAAGCACAAATCTTCCTCCACGGGCACGGATATGACCTTTTCGGTTTATGTGCCGCCAAATCCTGATGGCAAGAAACTGCCGGTGGTCTGGTATCTTTCAGGCCTGACCTGCACGCATGCGAATGTGACTGAGAAAGGCGAGTTCCGAGCCGCCTGTGCAGCCCACAGGCTGATTTTTGTCGCGCCGGACACATCACCGCGTGGCGAAGGCGTGCCAGATGATCCCGAGGGCTCATATGACTTTGGTCTGGGTGCCGGCTTCTACGTCAATGCAACTGAAGCTCCGTATAAGGAGCATTATCAGATGCGTGACTATATTGAAAAAGAACTGCCCAAGCTGATCGAAGCGAATTTTCCGGCTGATATGAGCCGCCAGAGCATTGTGGGCCATTCCATGGGCGGGCATGGCGCGCTGACCATCGGACTGCGCAATCCGGAAACATTTAAAGCCGTGTCTGCCTTCGCGCCGATNGTTGCGCCGCTTCAATGCCCNTGGGGNGAGAAGGCGCTGACCGGNTATATCGGCCCNGACAAATCANNNTGGNGCGAATATGANGCTGTGGCGTTGATCGAAGATGGTGCGCGTCTGCCTGATCTTCTGGTCGATCAGGGAACGGCNGANAANTTTCTNGAAAAAGAGCTGAAGACTCATTTGCTGGCGGAAGCCTGTTCGGCGGCGGGACAGCCAGCGACCATTCGCATGCAGGAGGGGTATGACCACTCTTACTACTTCATCTCGACCTTTATGGCTGAGCACCTCCAATGGCACGCGGAACGC
>PABS01000135.1 GCA_002699325.1 Ponticaulis sp.
CCTACCAGACCGGCATAAATGGTCTCGACATGCAGGGCATCCGACTGATCGAGACGCGCCTTCTGGTGCGGCGGGCAGATGGCTGGGACGCGCTCCCTTATGTCTGGAACGCAGATCAGAGCGAGGCGGTGCTCAGGCGCGCAGGGGCAGATCTGTCTCTGACAATGGTCAGCGAAGGTGAAAGCACAGCATTCAATTACTCGGTGCCGAATGTGAACCAGTGCGCAGGCTGTCACGCAACGGACTATAACGACCGCGCGATCAAACCGATTGGTGTGCGCGCACGTCATCTCAACAGAGACTTTGATGGCGCTGGTGGCGAGATGAACCAGCTGCGTCGACTGGCTGACATTGGTTATATCGATGGGCTTCCCGCGCTGAAAAGCGTGCCGAAAAATGCTGACTGGGATGACGCCTCACTGCCGATTGCGGCGCGTGCAAGATCCTATCTCGACATCAATTGCAGTCATTGCCACAGCGATGTGGGGCCGGCGCGCACTTCGGGCTTGTGGCTGATGGCAGATGTGACTGAGCTGCGCCAATGGGGGATTTGCAAGCCGCCCGTCGCTGCGGGACGCGGTACGGGTGATCGTGGATTTGATATCATGCCCGGTGAACCTCACCAGTCCATCCTGACCTACAGAATGGAGAGCCTCGATCCTGGTGAGATGATGCCCGAGATCGGCCGAAGCCTCATGCACGAAGAAGGCGTCGCGCTCATTTCTGACTGGATTTCAGGCATGACCGAAACCTGCAATCTGACAGAAGGGTGACGGGGGCCGGTCACAGGCTCTCACGTGCGGTTCAAGAAGGTCAGGCGGTGCTCAAAGGAGCGAGCTAAAGCGTCTCTTCCTGTTCTTCAGCGATATAGGCTTTCGTCTTCTTATGCTCATCGACCAACCCCATGGTCAGGCTGATGCAGGTGAGCAGGAGAATGATCGTGAAGGGGAAGGCGGCTGTGATCGTGCCGGCCTGAAGCGCGGCTAACACGTTCTCGCCCCCGCCATAAAGCAGCGCAGACGCCGTGAGGCCCAGAGAGCAGGCCCAGAAGACCCGCTGCTGAACCGGCGCATCGGTTTTACCCCCAGATGTGATCGTATCGACAACCAGTGCGCCAGAGTCAGCTGAGGTCACAATAAAGATGATCAGGAGGGTGATGGCGGCAATTGAGGTGAGCAGCGATAAGGGCATACTGTTGAGCATCTGGAAAAGGACAAGTGAGGAGCTTTCTACCCCATTGGCCAGATCGCCGACGCCTGCATCGAACTGCGTAACGGCCGTCTCGCCAAAGGCGCTGAACCAGATGATGCAGATAGTAAACGGCGCCAGTAGAACGACTGTGAAGTATTCGCGAATTGTGCGCCCACGTGAAATGCGCGCGATGAACATGCCAACAAAGGGTGACCAGGATATCCACCAGGCCCAGTAGAAGATCGTCCAGTCATGGAACCAGGTGATATCCGGACGATCTGTCCATGTCATGAGGGCGGGCGTATCAGTGATGTAATGCAGCAAGTGCTGACCGAAGCCAGTGAAAATCAGGATTGTGGGCCCGGCGATAATAACGAACACCATCAAGCAGAAGGCGATACCCATATTAATGTCGGACAGCAGCTTCACGCCGCCATCCATACCCCGGAAAACCGAGATCACGGCAAGGCCGGTCATGCTGCAGATCAGGGCAATCTGTATCCAGACATTCGGCTCAAAGCCAAACAGATAAGCGATCCCGGACGAGGCCTGTGTCGCGCCATAGCCAATGGTTGTTGCCAGGCCAAACACAGTGGAAACGACGGAAAACAGGTCGATCACGTGACCCGGCCAGCCCCAGATGCGTTCACCCAGCAAGGGATAAAAGGCCGACCGAATAGTCAGCGGTAGCCCCTTATTGTGGGCGAAAAAGCCAAGTGCCAGACCGGCCACCGCATATATGCCCCAGGGCGCTAATCCCCAGTGATAAAGCGTGGAGGAGAAAGCCAGCCGCCGCGCTTCGTCAGAAGTCGGCTCCACAGCCAGCGGCGTGCCGGACCATCCCGTATAATAAGCGAGCGGTTCAGCGGCCCCCCAGAACATAAAGCCGACACCAACACCTGCTGCAAACAGCATGGCGACCCAGGAATGAATCTTGAATTCCGGCACCGCGTCCTGCCCTCCGAGGCGTATCTTGCCAAGCGGGGTCAGGCAGAGCCCGAGACAGAAAACCAGTATGACGGAAGGTGTCAGCGCGAATAGCCAGTCAAAGGTGAAAAGCGTTGACGATTTGGCGTCCTGCAAGACCTGGCCCGAAGCCACCGGGAAGATCAGGGTCAGCACTGAAAAGAGCAAAACAATACCAGCCGACAGGATGAAGACCGGATTGTGCATGTCGAGACCGAACATCTCCACATTGTCCTGCCCGATTTCATAATCGGTCTCGTATTCCAGTATGTCCTGGGGAACGGATATTTCGACGTCTGTGCTTTGGTTTTCGGTATCAGTCATGTCTCTGTCATGCAGGAATTATGTTGATCGTCAAACAAAACCACCAGAAATCCGCGAGAAATCACGTTCAGACTTTCCGAGTTCATTCTTGCATCTAACCATTTGAGGTCGCTGAGTGTGCTTTTCATGCGACATATTTCTCAAAATGCCCGATAAACCTTTCTATTATCAAATGATTTGACTAATTGGGTACTCATAAGTGTCACCACATCGGGCGGCGCGCGCAATCGGGACGGTTCGCGTGCGAGACTGCTTCGAACTTCAAAGTCTTCGAAAGAGGGGAATATGAACAGATTTCTACAAGGCGTTTCTCTGATCGCGCTATCAGGCCTGACAGCGTTCGGCGCTGCGGCGCAGCAGGCACCAGCCAACACCGCGCCGGAGAAGCGTGAGGCGCGTCGCCTTAAAGCCGTTACTGTGACGGCCACGAAACGTACGGAAAGCGCTCAGAGCATCCCTGTAACGGTCACAGCCCTCGGCGAGCAGGAGCTTGATCAGCTCGGCGTCCAGAACTTCAATGATTATCTGGTCCAGATGCCAGGCGTCACATCCGGCGGTACAGGTCCGGGTCAGAACACAATCTATATCCGTGGTCTGGCTTCGACGACGCCAAACCTGACGACGGCTGGCGTTGCCGGTCTTGCGCCAAACGTCGCGCTTTACCTTGACGAACAACCTGTGTCCCAACCTGGCCGTAACCTTGATGTCTATGCCGCAGATATGGAGCGCGTTGAGGTTCTTTCTGGTCCTCAGGGCACGCTGTTCGGCGCCAGCTCTCAGGCCGGTACAGTTCGCCTGATCACCAACAAGCCGAGCCTTGCCGGTTTCGATGCAGGCTTCAAAGCTTCGACCTCATTCACTGAAAGCGGTGAGATGAGCAATAGCGCCGAGGCGATGATCAACATTCCGCTCACCGACAAGTTCGCTGTGCGCGGAGTGGTATATTCTGACCATGCGGGCGGTTACATCGACAACGTGCCTGGTACACTGACGGCCGAAGAGTCTGCACGCTTCCGTCCTGCAGGCACAGTTCGCGAAAACGGCGTTCCGGTCACGTCTCAGCGTGCCGGCTTCCAGGCGGGTGATGATCTGTCGGGCGTGAACTTCATCGCGGCAAACAACGGCACAATCGTTGAGAAGAACGCAAACGACGTGACCTATAATGGTTTCCGTCTCAGCGGCTTCTACGAGTTCAACACGGATTGGTCACTGCTCGTCAGTCATTCTCAGCAGCAGATCGACTCTGAAGGTGTTTTCTATGACGATCCGGAACTGCCGGATTATGAAATCGCCCGCTACACGCCAGACACGATGGACGACAAGTTCCATAATACGGCGTGGACGCTTGAAGGCCGTCTCGGCATGCTCGATGCGGTTTACACCGGTGCCTACACAGACCGTACAACAGATCAGACCGTCGATTATTCCGACTATCTCTTCGTTGGTCAGTACCTGCCATATTATATCTGTGACTACTCAGTCACCTATCCGAGCGGTGCGCCAACTGGCACATGCTACGCGCCAAATCTGTCTGTGAACTCTTACAGCGAAACCAANATCCAGACGCACGAGCTGCGTTTCAATACTCCNAGCGAGTACGATGTCCGCGCGACATTNGGTGGCTTCTATCAGGACCTTGAGCTGGCAGAGCGGAANGACTTCAANTATCCGGGCTCCAGCATGGTCGTNTACACGGATGGAACAGTNGGCTTTGCGCCAAACTATCCGCTGACNAACCCAGATGCGACGCCAGGTCAGGTTGGCAATGAAACGCCAGGTTACTTCTCTGACCCAGGTCCATTCCCTGAGGGCGTGATCTTCCGGAACGATGTTCTGCGCACGGACAAACAAGTCGGCTTGTTTGGTGAAGCAACCTGGGATGTCTCAGACCAGTTCGCTGTGACGGTTGGCGCGCGTTATTATGACGTGGAAGTTGACCTTGAAGGCTCAGCGAACTCGTCCTTCTACAACCTGTTCACCGAAAGCGATCAGCAGGTCTTCGGGACGAACATTTCCGACCTTTACTCTGGCAACCACCCAAGCGGCGCGCCGGACAAGGCGGCAACAGATGGTATGATCTACAAGTTCACGGGTGAGTGGACGCCAACTCAGGATCTGCTCTTCTACGCAACCTATTCCGAGGGCTTCCGTCCAGGTCTCCTGAACCGTCCGGGCGGCGCGGCGGGCCCAGGTGGTTACACCGTGCCTTATGCGGTTGATACCGATGAAGTGAAGAACTACGAGATCGGTTGGAAAACCGAGCTGTTCCAGAACACGCTCCGTTTCAACGGCTCCGCGTTCTTCGTTGATATCTCTGGTCTGCAGACCACGATCTTCGACCCAAGCATTGTGAACCTCTTCTTCTCTGATAACGCCGCAAACGCTGAACTTCAGGGTGTGGAAGGTGACTTCACCTGGGCGCCAGCCGAGATTGACGGCCTGACAATTGCCGGTGGTTTCTCATTCCTCGACTCTGAAGTCACAGAGGTGCTCGTTCCTACAAACGACGTGCTTCTGGGCAGTGATCTTGCCTTCGCACCGGGTTATCAGGGCAATCTTCGTGCACGCTATGAGTGGGATCTCAATCAGGAGATCGGCGGTCAGATGCTGACGGCTCACGTCATGCCGCAGATTGTGTTCTCCGATGAAAGCTTCACGGACATCATCGAGATCAACAAGATGCAACTCGACAGCTATGTCACTCTGGGAGGCACGCTCGGTGTAACGGCCAATAACTGGTCTGCCGAACTGTTCGCTGAAAACCTGACGAACGAATACGCCGAACTGTCTGGCAACTTCGTCAACGATCGTGAGCGCATCGTGCCAATGCGTCCGCGTACGATCGGTGTTCGGGTCTCTTACGACTTCAACTAAGTTGGTCGGATAGAATTCAAAAGCCGCCGGGATGGTTCTCACCCCGGCGGCTTTTTTATGTCAGTTCTCCAGCTCCAAAAGCTCGATCACCATATTGTCCGGTCCCAGAATAAAGGCNTGTTGGACACCATTGCCGAGCTCTGACTCCGTTTCCAGTATTTCAACGCCTTCCTCCCGGAACGTCTTCAGGGCGGCAGACAAGTCTGC
The DNA here is from genome assembly GCA_002699325.1 of Ponticaulis sp. Lineage (GTDB taxonomy): Bacteria > Pseudomonadota > Alphaproteobacteria > Caulobacterales > Hyphomonadaceae > Ponticaulis. Next base: position 5,563 of record PABS01000135.1, read on the forward strand.
AACCTCGACCCCAATATGATCATTCACGTAACCGGTTGTGCGCTGAAGCCCGCCGAGTCCGTTTTTGGCCAGAGACCGTGCAAAACGCTCGGGGTAGATGATCATGTTGACCTGATCGAAATTGAGCGAGCGGCGCGGAAAGGCGGGCGGTGACCCATCAGAAGAGGGGGCTGCAGATTCTGTTTCCGGGCGCACGCCAAAATAACGCCCATACCAGGCCCCCGTCGCAAACGGATCCGAAGCGTACATATGGATGTGACCGAACTCGTCTGTCGCTGCCGTGTTCAACTCGATCAAAGTCCCGTCCGGGCTCTCAACATACATGTAGTANAACTCGCCGGGCTTGTAGCGCGTCACGCCGCCCACAAGCTCCGTTAAGGGCACGGTANTGTTGTTGCCGAGCGCCTTTTGTTTTTCGAATTCAGCTTGCGGGTCTGGCGCACCCCACCCGATATGCCAGATCGGCGTCACNAGATCGGTTGGGGCTGCTCTCTCCACCTGATTGAAAAACACCCAGGCATCGCCGGACTTTACTGACGCATCAACCCCCGGAAAGGGTTCGGGCGCCGCATTGAAATGAGCACTATAATAGGCTTCAGCGGCTGCGCTGTCGGTCGTATTGATATGGACATGATGCCAGCGCGCGCCCCGAATAAGTGGCTCGCTTTGCGCTTCGGTATCCAGTGTCTGAGCGCATCCAGCCGGTAAGAGGCTAAGCGTTGATGCGAGAACAAGGCCAGTGATGAAGTGGAGGGTCGTTTCTGACGTCATGAGGCAAGTTCCAGCAACTCAATGGCAATTTTGTCCGGGCCTTCCACGAAAGCATGGCGGATGCCGGGCGCCAGATCTGATGCAGGTTCTAAGACCCTCACCCCTGTCTGTTTGAAAGTCAGAAGCGCAGCATCCAGGTCGGGCACCTCAATGCCAATATGATCGTTCACATTTCCGCGTGGAGAAACGAGTTCATCAGTTTCGCGCCAGTCTTTCCTGAACGCCGTCTGTGAGTATTCGACCGGGTAGATGATCATATTGACCTGATCGAATTGATGCGATGAAGACGGCCCATTTTGAAGGCCGGTTGGCGCAATCACGGGTGCCCGGCTGGTTTCCGACGTTGATAACGGTCGGCCTTCTACGCCGAAATAGCGAATATACCAGTCGCCCGCGGTGATCGGNTCTNCGCTGAACATATGCACATGGCCGAAATCGTCGGTACGTGCAGTATTCAGNTCGATCAGTGTCCCGTCGGGGCTGCGGAGGTACATGTAGAAAAATCGCCCGGGCGCTATTCGTGGAATGCTGCCATGAATATCGGTTATTGGCTGGACGAATTCTGCGCCGAGCGCCTGCTGCTTTTCATAAGCAGATTGTGGGTCCGGCGCGCCCCATCCAATGTGCCAGATAGGTGAGTTGAGTGCCGTGGAGGGCTCTTCATCAACCTTCGTGAAAAGAAGCCAGGCATTCTGCGCTTTAACGGCAGCATCCGCGCCCGGAAACGCGCTGACCTCAGCATTGAAATGACGCTCATAATACGCCGCAGATGCCTCCGGGTTGGTCGAGTTGATATGCAGATGATGCCATCTTGCTCCCTCAATCAGAGGCGAACTGGGAGACTGCGCCTGGGTCTCACTGAGAGAGGTGCATGCGCCGAGGATGGCGCATAAAGCCAGGAGCGGAATGCGCCTGACGATATCTTGTTTGAACAATCCTTATCCTCCCCGGATTTTGTCTTTCTCACCAATAGGATTTATTTTCTGGGACGAACAGCCCCAAGANTTATGACGTCAGCCCGGTGCTGAATTGCCTTTCCAGCAGAGTACGCCTATCGATTGAACCAACAAGGAATTTTCGGTCCGACAGGGAGCGGTGAATTCCAGACGTGTCAGGGGCGGGTTGAAGCGGGCCATAGAGCCAGTCTCGGCCCTGAGGGAGGTTCACCGGAATGGCTCGTATTGCGAATTGGATTTTTGCTGCCTTTCTGGCGGCGGTCGGACTTTACCTGACCATTCGTGGTTTTACGCTGATCTCGCTTGGCGGCAGCTGGTATTATGCGCTTGCAGGCCTCGCCCTGCTGGGTGTCGTCGTGCTGCTTTTCATGGGACGGGGATTTGCCGGTCTGCTTTATGCCATGATCGTGGCGGCCACTGTGGTCTGGTCTGTTCCGGAAGCAGGTTTGGATCTGCTCGCGCTCTTGCCGCGCCTCGCGGCATGGTTGGTAGTGGGTCTCTGGTTTCTGACGCCATGGTATCGCGCGGGCGTTAAGGGGTCTGGCGGCAGCGTGTGGGTCGGTGGGGCCAGTCTCGCCGGTGTGCTCCTTCTCGCTATAAGCGCCTTCCAGAAAGGTGAGGTCATTGAGTTTGAGCGGAACGTGCCACAGACCGTCGCCTCTGAGGATGACTGGGGTACGCTATGGCAATACCGATGAAGGCACACGCTTTTCTACTCTGTCGCAAATCACGCCTGAAAACGTCTCAGAGCTGGAAGAAGTCTGGCGGTTTGATACCGACATTCCCTATGATCTGAAGCTCACCCCGATCCAGATTGAGGGGCGGGTCTATTTCTGCACGGCGGGCAATATCGTGTTCGCCATCGATGCNGAAACCGGGGAGGAAATCTGGAAACATAACCCGATCAACACAGTCGCCGGATCCAATCCCGAAGAACTGGGCCGTATGGGCAACAGATTTTCTCGCGGCTGCCGGGGTGTTGCCTATTACGAGGCGCAGAACAGTACGACGCCCGCCTGCGAACGCCGCATTATTTCGGGCACCACAGACGCTCGTTTGATCGCATTGAGCACGGAGACGGGCGAACAGTGCGCTGACTTTGGCGTCGATGGCGAGGTCGACCTTCGTCAGGGGCTCGGTCCGCATGCGCAATGGGCCTATATGCATACAGCAGTGCCGCTCGTCGCGGGCGACAAGATCGTGGTTGGTGGCTGGGTGGTCGACAATCAGGAACTCGGGTCAGCCCTCTGGCGCCATCCGTGCCTTCAACGCCGAAGATGGCAGCTTTGCCTGGGCCTGGGATATTGGNNGGCCNGGNGATNCCANTATGCCNGAAGNNGGNGAAACCTTCACGCGNGGCATTCCAAATGTCTGGTCGATTACGAGCTATGACCCAGAGCTCAANATGATCTTTGCGCCGACGGGCAATGCCTCGCCGGACTATTATGGCGCCAAGCGCCGTGACATTGATGATGAGATCAATGCCTCTGTGGTGGCCATCAATGCCGATACCGGTGAACGCGTCTGGTCTTATCGCACGGTCTATCACGACATCTGGGACTATGACGTGCCATCCCAGCCGACATTGCTTACCATCAACAAGAATGGCGAAGAGATTCCAGCTGTGGCTCAACCGACCAAGCGCGGCGAGATCTTTCTGCTGGATCGCCGTGATGGCACACCGATCTGGCCAGCCACGGAATGTCCGGATGGGTCAGCAGCATCATCGCTCGGTGAATGCCCCGTGCCGCAAAACCCGGCGCCCGGTGACTGGACCTCGCCAGTCCAGCCGTTTTCCGGTCTGCCAAATTTCCGCGAGCCACGAACCGAGAAAGATATGTGGGGGCTCACCCCACTCGATCAGCTCTATTGCCGGATCGAGTTCAAGAAGATGCGCTATGAAGGCCATTTCACACCGCCCATGCCCGGTGGCGGCGTCATGGGGCGAGACGAAACCTGGGGCGGCACGTTCCAGTATCCCGGCAATCAGGGCGGATTTAACTGGCCGAGTGTTTCTGTGGATGCCGAGAATGGTCTTCTGATCGCTCAGCCTATGATGCTCGGCAATCGCATCTATTTGATGACCGCAGAAGAGTCGGCCATTGAACGCGCTGGCGGCCGTCAGGCTATTGATGACCATGACTTCTCTGGCGGGATCGTGCCGCCTCCGGCGCCGGATCTCACAGGGCAGGGGCCATGGGACGTCGACGCGCCCCGTTATGCGAGTACGAGCCGGTTCACATCTAAATGGAAGATTCCGTTCACGGACATTGCATCAGACATGCTTTGCTTCGAGCCACCCTATGGTGTGCTCACCGTGATTGATCTGAACAATAACCAGCTCCTCTGGAAACGGCCAATCGGGAATATGAATGACCTTGGCCCGTTTGGTCTCAAGCCGGGGCTGTCTATGTTCGAGGTGGGAACGCCAGTCTATGGCGGCACGATGACCACACGGTCGGGCCTGATTTTTCAGGTCGGCACGTTCGATTCAACCTTTCGGGCGATCGATCTGAGTAGTGGAAAAACACTCTGGTCAAAACGCCTGAGAGCCACCTCCAATGGCACCCCGATCACTTACAGTCGCGGTGGCCGCCAGTATGTCGTGGTCTCAGTGCCAGATGATCCGGACACCGGTGATCCAACAGGTGAAGGCGCGCATATGATAGCGTTTGCCCTGCCCCGTTAACGCGCCTGTCAGTATCTCGTCCATTCTGGCTCAGAAAGGCGTTGTGAACCGGGTTTGCTGCCTTGAGTTTCTGTGCGTGGGCTGAAACAATCAGCGCTCTTATGCAGAACACAACTCTTCATCCGATCAAGGACATTCAGGCCGCTATTCAGGGCGGGCGCTTCTCCGAAGCGCTCGACCGGCTTGAACCGATCCTCGTGAGCGAACCTGAACATCAGGATGCGCTTTACATGGCCGCCGTCAGCGCGCGATATCTGAATGCCTATGACAAAGCCGAAGCCTTTCTTGCTCGGCTGAAGCAGGTCGCGCCGGATTTTGGTCGTGCCTTTCAGGAGGAAGCCTATCTCTGGATTGCGCGAGGCCAGCCTGAGCGCGCCATCGGTGCGTTGCAGATGGCAACGCGATATAACCCCGCTCTCATCTCGAGCTGGAAAAAGCTCGCCGAGCTTTATCGCGCGTCGGGACAACCTGATCGCGCGCGTGAAGCCGAAGCTCAGGCAGCGCGACTTGCGAGCCTGCCGCGTGAGCTGGTTGCGGTGATGAACCACGTCCATGAGGGACGTATCCTTCAGGGGGAAGACCTGGTGCGCGCCTATCTGCAGCGCAATCCGCGCGACACCGAAGGCATGCGCCTGCTTGCTGATATTGGCGTGAGACTGAGCGTTCTCAGCGATGCTGATTTTCTTCTGGAAACGGCGACCGAGCTTGAGCCAGAAAACCTGCAGCTTCGCATTGATCACATCCAGGTGCTGCGCAAACGTCAGAAGTTCGACGAGTCCTACCGGGCCGCCGCGTTTCTCTATGAGAAAGATCCTTCCAGCCCGCTTTTCCAGTCTCTGTTTGCAATTGAGTGTATGCAGTCTGGCGAAATCGAAAAGGCGCTTGAGCTGTTCGATGAGGTGCTGACGAACAATCCCGACGACCTGGCCGCGCTAACCTCTCGGGGACATGCCCTCAAAACCTTTGGGCGAAGCGAAGCGGCTATCGCCTCCTATCGGCGCGCGCTTCAGGTCTCACCTCTGCATGGTGATGCCTGGTCCTCGCTCGCCAATCTGAAAACCTATGCGTTCAGCCAGACCGATCTCGACGATATGGAGGCCGCACTCGGCCATCCTGACCTCTCATTCATGGCGCGGATCCACATCTTGTTTGCCATTGGCAAGGCGGCGGAAGATCACGGCTTGTATGAGCGTTCATTCGAGGCTTACCGGCAGGGCAATGAGCTGAAAAGGCATCAGGCGCGCTATAAAAGCGAGCATATGGAGGCCGAGTTCGACGCGCAGAAACGGCACTGCACCCGGGCGCTGTTTGAAGAACGAAATGGCGTTGGTTGTCCTGCACCGGACCCGATCTTTATCGTCGGCTTGCCGCGTGCGGGATCAACGCTTCTGGAGCAGATACTGGCGTCACATAGTCAGGTTGATGGCACGCTCGAGCTGCCAAATATTCTGTCGACGGCACACAGGCTCCGGGGGCGTGCGGTCGCATCTGATCGGGAGCGGTATCCGAGAATTCTGACGGAGCTCAGTGATGATGACCTCGCCGAACTCGGCGAGGACTACATCCGTACCACTCGGGTGCATCGGGCAGGGGCACCCTTCTTTACTGATAAGATGCCGAACAATTTCCGCCATCTCGGACTCATTCATCTCATCCTGCCAAATGCGAAAATCATCGATGCCCGCCGTCATCCTCTGGACTGTTGCTGGTCGGGCTTCAAACAGTTGTTCGCGGAAGGGCAGGAATTCACTTACGGTCTGGAAGAGATTGGCCATTACTATCGCGGCTATGTCGACCTGATGGACCATTGGGATAAAGTGCTGCCAGAAGGCCGCGTTCTAAGGGTGTATCACGAAGATGTGCTGGACGATCTTGATGGGCAAGTCCGGCGGATTCTGGAGTATTGCGGATTACCGTTTGAGGAGGCCTGCGTGAAATTTTATGAGACGGATCGTCCTGTCCGAACGGCGAGTTCTGAACAGGTGCGACAGCCGCTTAACCGGTCCGGCGCAGGTCAGTGGCGCGCGTTCGAGCCTTTCCTCGACCCGCTGAAGTCCGCGCTCGGTCCAGCTCTCGATTATCCGGGTGGCGGAGCTCATCATGAGTGAACGCGCCAGAGAGACAGTCATCGCAATCCGCCAGATTCAGCGGAAAATTGACCAGTCAGCCCGTCAGATCGCGCAGACGGAGGGTATCACGCCGTCCCAGCTTAAAGTGCTTCAGCTGTTGACGGAATACCCTGAAATCAGCGTGGGCTGGGTGGGCGAACAGACGCGCCTGAAAAACGCCACCATCACCAATCTGGTGGACAAGCTGGTTGAACGTAAACTGGTCAGCAGGCGGCGGTGTGATTCTGATCGCCGTCGCGTCTGGATCCGGCTTGAGCCTGCGGGTCGCCAGGCTCTCGAAAATGCTCCCGACCTTCTACAGGCTCGCTTTGAAGAGCGGTTCGACAATTTGCCGGACTGGCAGCAATCCATGTTGCTGGCGTCACTGGAACTACTGGCGGAGATGCTGGAAGCACGAAATCCTGACACAGCGGCTGTGTTAGACGCCAGTGCCCTGGGGGCTCAGGAGAAACTTCCGGATCAGCAGTCATAACCTGCAGGCAGGCTCAGGCGGCAGCGTAGATCGCTAGAAACGTATCCACCGCACGCCTGGCATGCCTTGGAATGTTGGCGTTCAGATTCACAGTGTCGGACAGGCCAAACAGGATTTGCGACTCCAGCGGTTCGCGAACCAATGAGAAAAAGGTCTGCGCCGCTTCTCCGGCGTCACACTTGGCAAGCTTTCCCGCTTCGACCTGAGTGTGGATATACGCGGAGGCGATCTCAATTACGGGGTCGTGGCCGAACGTCCGGTAGCCTGATGCGAGGCTGTCCATTTGAGGAGAGCGGAAAGCGATGTTTCTCAACAGGGCAATGGATTCTCTCGACAGTCGGCTTTCCAGAATGCAGCGCGCCAGATCCGTCAGATATTCACGGATCGGGGCATCTTCAGGTATGCCGACAGAAAAGCTGAACGCCTGGCTGCATGCGTCTCTTGCAACTTCATCAAACAGCTCTTCCTTTGAGACGAACCGGTTATAAACCGTCCGCTTGGAGACACCGGCATTTAGCGCGACTTCGTCCATGCTGGCGCCGTCAAAGCCGTGCTTCAGGAAAATCGTTCTGGCTGCAGCAATAATACGTTTTGTTCTGTCGTCGTGCGTCACACGTCCACCACTTCGAGGCGCTCCGTTTGGAATACTTGTGAGTTTCAATTGAGTGCCTCCGTAAAGCGAGCGCATAAACTACACCGTACAGTTTCAAATAGGCATTGCAAATGGACTGTACATTGACGTGTATCGCCTTGAGACACTTAACATGTTGATCAGATTCGCGCTCTAAATTGCCCGGGTGCGCAAGGATATGGCGAATGAAACCGTCAACGGAAACGGCCAGCAGAGGAAGAGTGGCAAGTAAATTGCCAAATCCGACCCAGTTGGATTTGTTCTTCCGTCACTTTATCCCAAAGCTCAAAGTGACCAGCCTGTCGAAGGACACTGTGCTAAAGCACCTGCGCTTTATTCCCTATGATGTGTTGGTGGTTTTGTTTGTCGGGCAGATCATGCTGCCCGTCTGGGCCGCCCTGGCCCTGGTGGCCGTCAATGTGGGCACCTGGTGGTGTTACCACCGCATTCCGCAGTTTCTGCGGCGGGTGTCAGAGCCCGATGGTGAAGGCATTCTGATTTCCGGCCCCATTGTCGAGAATTTCGCCCGCTTCATTCATTCCTGCGGCGTGCATCACCGTGCGCACTATGGCCTCATGTTCGCGATGATGGCTGGCTTTCATGCGAGCATGACCGGCGGGCTGTGGGGGCTTTCCATCTCTTCCGGCACACTTCAGATCCTCGCCTGGTCGAGTTACGCGGCGCTCTTGTTCATCGATTTTGTGATGTACTGGGTGAGTTTGCGGACGTTGCAGGAACTGCGCGAAGACAAGCTCCGGGAAGCAAACAGATACACAAATGAGCTCAAGCGATCCAATGAGGAGCTGGAGCAGTTTGCCTATATCGCGTCTCACGATCTGCGCGCGCCATTGCGGGCAATCATCAATCTTTCGAAATGGATTGAGCACGATATTGGCGAGAATTGCAGTCCGGAAACGCGAGAACATCTGGCGCTTTTGCAGACGCGCACGCAACGCATGGACAATTTGCTTCAGGACCTGCTGCGGTATGCGCGTATCGGGCGCGATGAAACAACAATGGACCGGATCGATCTCTATGAGATGGTGCGAGATATTTTTGAATCGCACCAGATCGAGAACACGCTACACCTTGTCGTCAAAGGGCCGCGGGTGCAGGTGACCGACTATGAAATCACCTACTTCCTCCTGCTTTCCAACCTGATCGGCAATGCGATTAAGCACCATGACAAGCCGGAAGGGCAGATCGTCGTCACCTTCGAGCCGAAGAAAGAGCATCTGGTCATAATTGTTGAAGATGATGGGCCCGGCATTCCGGCGGAATATCGCCAGAAGGTGTTTGAGGTTTTTACCACGCTCGACCGGCGGGATCAGAAAGAAGCTGCAGGCATGGGCCTCGCCATCGTCCGCAAAATCATCCACCATAAAAAAGGTAAGATCGTTCTCGATGAGAACGACTCTGGCGGCGCACGTTTTGTGATCACGCTACCGCTCGTTCCTGCAGGAGTCTGATGAGATGACGAAATCGAAATCCAACACTCATTTTCTGATCGCTGAGGATGACGAGGTCGATATTCTGGCGCTAAAGAGAATTCTGATCGAGATTGATCAGGATATCGCCTTCTCCATTGCCCATGATGGGAATGAGGCTCTGGCCAAGCTTCGTGAGAACGCGGCCAGGGGCAAAGAGAAAGAGCGCATGATCGTGCTCCTGGATCTCAACATGCCGCGCATGAATGGCCATGAGTTCCTGGACACACTTCGCGCTGACCCTGCCATTTCTGACACTCAGGTCTTTGTGCTCTCCACCTCCACACACCCAAGTGATGTGAGTGCATCATATAAAAAGCACGTCGCGGGCTATATTCCGAAAGACCGGCTGGACGCAGAGAGCTTCCGTCAACTCTTCGACAGTTATCTGCGAATGACTGCATTTCCCGAAGACGACTGATCCGCCGTCGTTTTAGGAAACAGAGATCAGCTCAGAACCGCCGATAGCTTCACCATGATGGTGGTCAAAACGTCTTCCACAGGCAGGCTGAACAAGCCGGCTTCGCCGGTTTGGGCGTCTTTCTCCCAATCGGCATGCATACCTTTCCAGTCATCCACCATGTCTGTGACAAAGCCTGTCAGTTCCACATCAGACGCTTCAAGCGCGTCGATTGTGAATGGCAGATGAGGAATGCCATCCAGCACGGGATCACCCTCAATCATTAGTGGCCCGCGCACACTGACGTGAACAGCATGACCAAGAAATGGGTGATCCTCGGTTTTGACGATCAGAAACGAAGTTCCAGCAAACTGGCCAGACTCAATTCTCCAGACCTGTCCCTCTGCGAAAGGCGAGGAGGCGGCACTATGTGTTTCATATCGGGTCGATAAAAGGCGATTTAGGATGTCGCTCATATGATTGGCTCCTTTTTCGCCTTCCTGGTGCAAACAGCGTTCCGCATTCACGCGAGACACACGCTTATGTTCCCAGAAAGCTGGTCACTTTGCAGCCCTTTGTGGATCACATAATGTGACGTTAGAAATCACCCCCTGCGGTGATGATTTCCTGTGAGGTAAGTGTGAAGACTGGCAATAAAAACTCGGCGCTATTGGAAGAAGAGGTGGCGCGCGTACGTCAGTCAGGCCTGATTGGGGAAACGGGACGACTGACAGACCTGTTTGATTATCTGGTAAAGCGCACGCTGTCGGGTGATTTGCCACGGGAGACTGATATTGCCTTTGATGTCTTTGGTCGGTCGGCATCCGATCAGGGCGAGGATTCCAGCGTCCGGGTCTATATTCACCGGCTGCGCAAGCGTATCGAGGAGGTCTATCTTCGGACTGATCAGCCCGTCGCGCAGAAACTTGTTATTCCCCGTGGGGAATACCGACTGGCGCTCGTGAACGTCGAAAGCGCTGAGGCTCAGGCTGGGGCACCTGTTTCTGCAACTTCGGGCGGGCGTCCGACATGGCTGGTGCCTGCGTTCGTTGGTGCCTTAGCTGCTGCACTTGGATTCGTCCTCGCGGCACTTCTGCTACCTGCTGGGCGCGCCGATCGCTCGACAGTTGAAGCGTCACCGCTCTGGGAGCCCATCATCACAAGTGATCGGGATGTCGTACTCGTTGTCGGAGATTATTACATTTTCGGCGAATACACAGATGGCCTGTTCCTGGACCGTCTGGTGCGGGACTTTCAGATCAACTCTGCTGCAGACCTCGCACGTGCCCGCAATGCAGACCCGCAGGCTTATCGCGAAGCGGCCGACGTGGCGCTCGAATACCTGCCAACGTCAATCGCTTTTTCTCTCGTTGATTTTTTGCCTGCCCTTTCAGGAAAGAACATTCATATCGAGCTGGCATCGCAACTCACGCCTGATGATCTGAAGTGTTGTGACGTCGTCTATCTCGGCCTGACCAGCGGTTTGGCCAGTCTTCATGACACTGCGTTCAGGGGGTCGCGTTTCCGCTTTGGTGACACGTATGACGAAATCGTGGACCTTTCCGATGGCGAGGAGTTCGTCAGTAACGCATTTCTCGGGGCGAGTGAGCCGACCATCTATCAGGACTATGCCATCTTTCTGAAGAAGCGGGGACCGACGGACAACTGGGTCTATGTCTTTGCGGGCATGCGGGACACGGGCCTGATGGGTCTCACGGAGAGCCTGGGCTCGCCGGATTATGTCATGCAGAATCTGCCGGACATGATGGGCGAGGACTATGAGGCGCTGTTTCAGATCACCGGTCAGCGACACGTCAATCTCAGCACTGAACTCCTCAAAGATTCCCGTGATTAGGGGTTTTGCCCCGAAATGTAACATCTGTAACACAGCAGTAACTGAAGAAATAACCGTTTGTCACCTAGAGGCCAGTCGTCCGGCGTCGCATATTGAACACATGATCTGGACCGGTCCTGTAGCACTCCGCCGGTCTGGAACTTCCAATGTGTGAGCAGCCGGCAAGGGAGCCTCCCCCTTGCCGGTTTTTCTTTGGAG
>PABS01000136.1 GCA_002699325.1 Ponticaulis sp.
TTCTGGGTGACTTCAGCTGGGCTGGATTGTGTCTCAACTTGACCATCCTGAGCCAGAGCAAATCCAGATGAAGCAGCGGCGAGCCAACAGCCGATAAGCACTGCAGCAAGAACGCGGCGGAAAACTTTCCCCAGCTCAGCTTGTTTCTGATGTTCACTTCCTTCTCGCATACCCTATATCTCCCCCAACTTCTCCACGAGCTGCGCATAAGATACACCTTCGCGCTTTAATTCAGCTTTGAGAAGGTTTGCGGCTTTGGTTTCCCATACCGTTTAGTCTGATTGGGCATCCTGAGCCCGAAGACGCTCTGGACACCCGCGGACGCCAGCCGCCTGCCGAGAATTAGACAACTTTCAGAAATTCTGGAGCCAGCGTATCGCGACTGAGCCCGTGTTCTGTTTTTTCCCAGTAGAAGGGCTGGGTGATCAGACTCTGGATGGCCCGTGCCGCCGCCCAGGTGTGGAGCGGCCAGTAAAGCGGCGCCGTTACGGTCGCGACCAACCCGCCTGGCCGCCAGATACCGTGCGAGAGAAAGGATGCGACCAGATGGCTCAACACGCCCGCCGCCATAAGCCAGAGCGCGGATTCCGGTACTTCGAGCCCGGGTAATACAATCGAGACAAACAGAAAAACCGTCAGAGGCGCATAGGCGAGCGCGGACAGTACAGAGCCGCCCAGGGTCAGCACAGAACACCCAAATCGAAATCCGCCCATGCGCTCAATGCTCATCTGAGGGTTTCTCAGAACAACACCGAGAGTCTGCAGGAAGCCTTTGATCCAGCGTGACCTCTGGCGCACCCAGGCCGGAATTGAGACAGGCGCCTCTTCATAGGTTGGTGGAATGATACATTTTACGCGATATCCTTCCTGCGCCAGGCGAAAGCCGATATCGGCATCTTCTGTGACATTATATGGATCCCAGCCGCCAACCGCCTCCAGAAGTTTTCGATCAAAATGGTTGCTGGTTCCTCCGAGTGGCACCGGAAGGTCAAGCAACGTCAATCCCGGCACAATGAGGCCGAACTGCACAGAATATTCGAGGGCAAACTGGCCAGAAATCCAGCTTTCATTCCCATTATGGGGAACGAGCGGCGATTGAAGACAGGCCAGCGGTTGCGCGAAACGGCTTTCACGGTCGCGCTGAAATGCGCGTACCGCCGCCTTGATCTGATCTGACCGTATGCGGTCTTCTGCATCATAGACGCAGACATATTGTCCTTGCGCGAATTGCAGCCCGTAGTTCAGCGCCCTTGGTTTGGTCTGAATTTCTCCCGGCGGCACGCAAATGATGCGAAAGTTAGAGGGAACAGCAATCACCTGCAGTGCATCGAGCGTGGCCTCATCCCCCTCCTCCAGAAGCAGAATGACATCGAGTTGTCGCTTGGGATAATCGAGACCTTTCAGGGAAGCAACAAGGTCCTTGACCGCTACAGGCTCGCGATAAATTGCCGCCAACACTGTATAGGTCGGCCAAATCTGTCTTTTAAGTCCCGACTGAGCATCGAGACCGTCGTGCAATCGGCCACCCGTATGCGCCACCGCGCCCACCAGAGCCAGAACACTCCGCAACGCAATAACAGCCGCAAAAATTCCCCAGGATAACAGGGCCCAGAACTGAAACAGAAGCTGCGGTGTGATGAGCGCGGCGAGCGCCAGAACGGTGAAGGCCTGCCTGGCCAGCCGTATCTGAGCGCAAGTCAGACCAGATGAACATGATGCATCAGGCTTTGTATCGGCCAGGCCCCGTTCGGCAATGAAGAGATGATGGTCCGGTGTAGTGGGTTCAAAGAGGTTTGGATGCCTCTGATGAGCACTCCCCTCCCGTTGCCGCCCGTCAGGCGCACGCCCCCAGTCATCCGCCATGAGCAACCCCTTGTTCCCAAGGGCTTTTTACTCATCTTTCCACAGAGAGTCGAGTTACTCCACAATAAATTGTTAAAATTGCATTGACGAAAAGAAAATAGACGATTCGCGAATTCGCCTCATGCGAGAGTCTGCGCCCGAGCCGCCTCTTCAAACATCATGGCGTGAAGCCTGGCGAGATGCGGCACATCCCGACTATACCCGCCACCCATCACACCGACAAAAGGCAAACCAAGCTCTCGCACGAAGCGAATAACCGCCCGGTCCCGCTGACGGATTCCGTCATCTGTCAATTTAAGCTTTCCCAGCCGATCATCCGCATGAGGGTCGACGCCGGCATTGTAAAAAACGATATCGGGAGAAAACGCCTCGAAGGCTTCATTCAGGCCGCGCCGCAAATGCCGGAGATAGACACCATCCCCCTCACCGGCATCGAGTCCAATATCGAGATCACTGGCGACTTTGCGTGTTGGCCAGTTATCCTCACAGTGCAGAGAGAAAGTGAAAACCCGATCGTCGTCCTGAAAGATTTCCGCCGTGCCATCGCCCTGATGCACGTCGCAATCGACGATAAGCGCCCGACCAATCGCGCCTTCAGATTGCAGGCCCCGGATGGCGACAGCCACGTCGTTGAAAACGCAAAACCCTGCACCGTGGCTCGATTTGGCATGATGGCTGCCGCCCGCCGCGTTACACGCCAGGCCATCACGCAGCGCCGCACGTGCAGCCATCAATGTGCCCATGCAGGACAGCCGCGAACGCATTGCGACGTCTGGCGTCACCTCAAAACCAATTTCGCGCGCGGTCTTTCGGTCTACGGTCTGATTGAAGATTGCATCCACATAGACCGGGTCGTGGGCCGCAGAGATCAACTCGAAGCTCGCGGGCTCCGGAAAATGGCCCGGGTCATCCGTGATCAACCCCGCCTCCCGCAAGAGCGCTGCGGTCTCCAGATATTTGCGCATGGGAAAGCGGTGCGCNTCATCCACGCTGGTCGCGTCATAATCGGGGTGATGAATCACTTTGAACATAGNGCCCGAAGATAGGTGAAAGCACCTTCGATTAAAGCCCTGACCCGACAACATCNCTCAGTTCGTGATGCCCATCCGCCTTGATGAGTTCCGCAAGCCCTTCATTCAGCCGCTCGACAAGGCCAATTCCGCCATAAACGAGCGCAGAATAGAGCTGCACAGCATGCGCCCCGGCTTTGATTTTTTCAAAAGCCTGCTCAGGCGTTGCGACACCGCCGGCACCAATGAGGTCAAACCGCCCCTCCAGACGTCGCGCAAACTGGCGCAAAACGTCAGTCGAGGCGTCAAAGAGCGGCGCACCAGACAGCCCGCCCGCCTGATCCCGATGCGGGCTCTTCAAGCTCTCAGGGCGAGCCAGCGTCGTATTCGATACAATGAGACCGGAGAGCCAGCTTCCTGCTGAATCCAGCACGCTGACAATGTCATCGATTGCCGTTTCGTCGAGATCCGGCGCAAGCTTGAGAAACACCGGCCGAGGATCAGCTTCCGGCCAGGTCTCTTTTGATTCCTCCACCGCAATACCGCAGCGCGTGAGCAAATCCTGCAGAGAGGCCTTATCCTGAAGCCCACGCAAGCCCGGCGTATTGGGAGATGAAATATTGATGGTGACATAGTCACACAGCGACCAGACCGCCTTCAGGCCGACCACATAGTCGGCAATCTTGTCTTCGGTGACTTTGTTCGCACCAACATTGGCACCAAGCTTGGCGCGACCCGTATAATTCTTCAGGTTGGCCTCGAACTTGACCAGCCCCTCATTATTGAAGCCCATCCGATTGATGATGGCATTGTCCTCATGCAGCCGGAACAGCCGTGGCTTGGNATTNCCGTCCTGCGGCCCNGGCGTAACGGTGCCGCACTCAACAAACCCAAACCCAAACCCGGACATGGCGGTTGGCACTNCGGCATTCTTGTCGAAGCCAGCCGCAAGGCCAATCGGCGACATCAGTTCCAGACCCGATTTCGGAAGATGCACTTTCAGAATGGGATCATGAACAACAGACGCCTGAGGCACCAGGCCGGTCTTCAGCGCGCCAATCGTCAAACGGTGCGCCGTTTCCGGGTCAAAGGTTTTGAGGATCGACTGACCCAGCTGATGAATGAGCATGCCGACTCCGTTTTATTGTCGAGCGAGGCTAACACAGCCCCACCATAGGCACCAATGCCTTAATATAGGTTGATATTCCTATATNTAGTGGTATGGTGATGACCATATACCCAAGGAGTGGGCATGAGACATACCGATATGTGGAGGGGGCTGGATCTGCTGGCCGAACGGCATCAACTCTCCCCTTCGGGGCTGGCNAAAGCCGCCGGCCTGGACCCGACCTCCTTCAATAAATCCAAACGCACATCCCGTGANGGCAAGCCGCGCTGGCCTTCNACCGAAAGCGTTTCGCGCGCACTGGAAGCGGTCGGCGCGACCTTCGAGGAATTCTCAGATCTNGTGGAAGGCCGACCCGGCCGCTCTGTCCCACTGATCGGACTCGCTCAGGCAGGCAATGACGGCTTCTTTGATGATGCGGGTTTTCCGGTCGGCGCAGGCTGGGATTCCATNCGCTTTCCCGGGCTTGAAGATGAAGCCGTGTATGCGCTNGAAATCACCGGCAACTCCATGGAGCCCGTCTATCGGGAAGGCGACCGCGTAATCGTCGCGCCCGGAGCGCAAATCCGCCGTGGTGACAGGGTCATCGCNAAAACGCATCANGGTGAAATTCTCGCAAAAACGCTCGGCCGGATGACCGAGACGATCATTGAGCTGATCTCCGCCAACCCCGATTACCCGACCCGACAACTTGCAAAATCCGACCTGCGCTGGATCGCCCGCATCCTCTGGGCCAGCCAGTAATTCGGCAGCAATCAGAGCGGACAGGGTGCTGAAAAGCCCCCCCGGCAGACGGCTTGCGAGTCGCGAGAGTCAATGCGCCACCGAAACAATTCACAACTTGCTTTAAGCTTTCATTAACCTGCCGCCTTGCCTGATTCTGCGAATACGTCGAGTCTGAAATCAGACCGCAAAAGGACCGCTCCCCATGGCCCGTATAAATACGCAGGATGCACTCGAAATCTGGTGTGAGGTGACCTCAGACATTGTGAGTGGAGACTGGCCCGACCTGACACTCCGCCAGCAAGCNATTCTGATGCAGATTTATATGAAGCCGCANCCTCACACGGTGCGTGGACTGGCGCAGACACTCAACATCACAAAACCTGCCGTAACGCGCGCGATCGACACGCTTTCAGGACTGGACCTTGTCCGTCGCAAGAAAGACCAGAACGATCTGCGGAATGTCTTCCTGCAGCGCACGGTTCGTGGATCAGTGTTTCTGAGCGAGTTTTCTGACCTGTTCATCAAACAGGCCGCAGCACGCGGCCTGGAGGCGCCAGAAAACAAAGCCGCCGCATAAAGCGGCGGCGGATCATTTGACTTAGCTGTCGACAGGCTCTGCAGGGCCTTCAGCGCCTGAGCGCGCCATCATAGCCTTCAGACCGGAATCATCGTCACCAGAGTCATTGTCGCCGGAGTCGTTGTCGGACGACTGTGCTTCAGACTGCTCATCAGAGCCTGAATTGTCAGACTTCTCGGTTGGCCGACGACGTGGGCGACGGCGGCGTGGTGCGCTGTCACGCTCCTCACCGTTTTCAGCAGCGATCTCGTCCGGCGATTCACCATCACCGTCGACGACCTTCATATTGTCGCCGTCAGACCGCCCTGACCGACGCGACGAGCGACCAGACCGATCAGACCGGTTATTATTGTCTGAACCGGAATTGTCCGAGTCGTCGTCAGACCGATCCTCATTGCGGCTGTCATCATCCTCATCACGACCATCCTGATCGTCCTGATTCTGAGGCAGACGATCTTTTGGCATATTTGCTGCCATGATGCGGAAATAGTGTTCGGCATGCTGGAAATAGGCTTCAGCAGCAATCCGGTCGCCAGACGTCTGAGCGTCGCGACCATACTGAAGGTACTTCTCGTAAATCTGGTTGGCGTTGCCGCGAATCTTTACGTCCGGTCCATTGCTCTCATACGAACGATTACCGGGGTTGTTCGGCTTACGCCCACGCCCTCTTTGGCGTTTCATAGACCCATCCTGCGTTTGCTGGTAGCCACTTAGCTAAATCGACGCCTCAAGTGCTCTGGTCACGATCTTNGGTGATTGAGAAGGGCGCCCNNAAACGATCCTCNTAAGGTTCGTTTCNACCTGCCTAGCGCCTNGAAGCGATTCAGCCAAGCCCTTTTTCACACTTTATGTGCAACGATAACGCGATCCTGGCCCGAAAAGTCCTTATGAACCCTTACAAAACTGAATTTTGAGGCACTCAAAAGCGAAGAGACCGCCTCCCCCTGATCATAGCCAATCTCGAAAACCAGCCATGCCCCCGGCCGCATAGCAGTTGCACACAGGGCGACGATCTCTCGGTAGGCATCAAGNCCGTCCATGCCGCCATCCAGCGCCATGCGTGGGTCGAAGTACCGCACTTCAGGATCCAGCTCATCAACCACGCTCGAGGCGATATATGGCGGGTTCGACATAACAATGTCAGCTTGAGAGATCACGTCACGCGCAGCATCCCATTCCCCGTGAAGCAAGCTGACACGCGGCTCCAGCCNGAGCGCTTCAGCATTTTCTCTNGTCAGTGACAGCGCATCTTCNGACAGATCAAGCCCGNNTCCNGTCCATTCNGGTCGCTCAGCCAGTACGCTCAGCAACAGACACCCAGAACCGACGCCNAGGTCTGCGATTTTTCCGGACGGCACATCATCGGTCAGCCTCAAAACTGCCTCGACNAGCCGCTCGCTATCCATNCGCGGCGCCAGGGCGCGCTGATCAGTTTTGAACTGGTGCCCCATGAAATCGACATGCCCGAGGATATGCGACAGGGGCTCATGACCAATTCGGCGCTCTATAAGGCGCAAAAACCCCGCCTCGTGGGAGGCCTGAACGGGTGAGGATTCTTCAGAAATGAGCTGCTCACGTGCCCATCCAGCGGCATGCAGAAAGAGGTGGCGCGCTTCGAACCCTGCGTTTTCAATGCCCGCATTCTCCAGCGCCGTTTTCCCGGCACGGATGCATTCCGATACGCTGGGCGTCGCCATGTCAGGCGTCCTGCGCTTCCAGATCCGCCAGNTTTGCCGCCTGATCTTCTGCCAGCAAGGCAGAAATCATCTCTTCNAGATCATCACCTGCCAGAACCGTATCCATCTTGTGCAGGGTCAGCTTGATGCGGTGATCAGAAACGCGGTTCTCCGGGAAGTTATAGGTGCGGATTTTCTCCGACCGGTCNCCAGAGCCAACCTGGGATTTGCGCGCCTCTGCGCGCGCTGCGTCTTTTTCTTCGCGCTCTTTTTCGTAAAGGCGAACCTTCAAGACTTCCATGGCTTTGGCGCGGTTTGCGTGCTGCGACTTTTCAGACGANGTCACGACGATGCCGGTAGGAATGTGCGTAATCCGNACAGCTGAGTCCGTCGTGTTGACGTGCTGGCCACCCGCGCCGGAGGCCCGCATGGTATCAATGCGAATATCTTCCTGTTTCACTTCGATATCGACATTTT
Organism: Ponticaulis sp.; assembly: GCA_002699325.1. GTDB lineage: Bacteria > Pseudomonadota > Alphaproteobacteria > Caulobacterales > Hyphomonadaceae > Ponticaulis. Next base: position 7,456 of record PABS01000136.1, read on the forward strand.
CAGGTGCCGGCAGAACCGCGACAGTCGCCGCAGATGTATGGATGCGGCCTGAACTTTCGGTTTTTGGGACGCGCTGGACGCGATGGACGCCGCTTTCGAATTTCAGTTTGCCAAACACGCCATCACCTTCAATGTCGGCGATAATTTCCTTATAGCCGCCGGCATCGCCCTCTGAAGCCGAGATGATATTCATCTTCCAGCCGCGNAGCTGGGCATAGCGCTGATACATGCGGAAAAGATCACCGGCAAACAAAGCCGCCTCGTCACCACCTGTTCCCGCGCGCACTTCAATGACNGCGTTGGCATCGTCGTCCCGGTCTTTCGGCAGGAGCAGGATCTGAACTTCGTCTTCGAGCTGCGGAATGGTTTCCTTCAGCTCATANTATTCCTCGCGGGCGAGCTCGGCCATTTCGGGGTCATCGCCCTCCATCATGGCTTCGGCTTCATCCAGATTGGCGCGCGCCTGCGCGAGCTCGCGCGCNTTCTCNGCGATCTCNTTGAGTTCGGAATGCTCTTTGGAGAGCGCAACAATTTCATCNGGGTCAGACACTGCGCCCATACGGGCTTCAACTTCTTCAAACCGGTCGATAACCTGTTCGAGTCTGTGCAGGGGGACGGTGGCCATACGAGTTCAATTCTTTCTGCTGAGCCGCATGAGATAATGGAAGTCCGACCGAAAGAACAGAGCCTCTCTGCGGGAATTCACTCCGCAATGTAGTCAGAAGGCGTCCCTTCAAGCAGGGCCTCGCCACGCTCTGGCANCTCTGCNCCATCGCGCCGGATCGCCGCCTCAAATTCGAGCTGAGGGCTGAGGGTCTCCACACGGCGATGCGCGGGCGCGCCCGCTTCTGTCAGAAAGTCCAGAAGCGTGAACTGCAGGGCCGGAAGTTTTTCCGCGGCTCCAACAAACGTCTTTACCGCNAANGTTNTTTCNCCNGGNAGNTCNAANANNAANATNCGGCCAGAGCCTTTNTCNGANGCNAGCACTTCTGCAGCGACNGNCTTCACTTCCTGAATACGCACCCGTCCATACCGGATAGCNTCAACTATGGCTGCACGCCTCGAACGCCTGTCCTTAACGACATCGAANANCAGCCAGGCGGAGATCAGTGCGCCGATGGCGACCCAGAACCATGAAATCATGGCGGGTGAAATTTCAGACATGAGCTGTGAGAGAAACCAGAGGATGGCGGCAACGATCACGATGACAGGGATTGGCTTCAGCGCGCCGAGGAGTATTTTCGAAGGCGTATAGTCATTCAGCAGCAAGACCAGGGCGTCTCGCTCCTCGTCTGAAATATCCCGCTCATGGACGTGATAGCCNTCAATCTGCTCTGTATTTCCGGTGTCTGACATCAGAAAAAGAGCCGGATCAGCTCACGNAAGACAATCACGACCAGACAAAGCGTCGAGGCGACGAAGGCGTAGAACCTGTAGGCGACGATATTGATTGTGCCCTGAATCAGCGAATGGATCACGCGCAGGACGACATAGGCCCAGAGCAGCGCCACATTGACCTTGTCATGACCACCTCCGAGCGCGAGGTAGAAGGCCAGTGCATAGAACAGCGTGGGCTGCTCATGCAGGTGATTATAATTGTCCGCCACACCGCGAATGTTCTCCGGCAATTTCTCTGCGAGATCTGCCGTATATTTTGCTTTTTGCGGATGCACTTTGTGCTTCTGCATGGCCGGAATTCGCGTTCCCACCATCCAGAACCAGACAATCAGCGTCCACGCGATCAAGGCCAGAACTGGCAGCAGAGCGGCAAACTGGACGTAATTCAGGGCTTCAGGCATGCGATCCTCCCCTCGCTTTCTGATTTAATAGCAGCAAGGCGAACCGAAGACACTTGCTAGAAATCCCTTTATCTGAAAATACTACTTTAAATTGTTTTTTATGGAGGGATATATGCCAGACACTGCAANCATTTCGTCTACGCCCGCGCCCGACACANCCGAAAACTGGGGCCCCTGACCGCCGTTCGAACAGCCCTGGCGCCGGGCGGACGAACCTACGACCTGCCCTTTATGAAAACAGCTGGCTTTTCGGACTCAATCGAGCTTACTCACGCCGAACAGGGTCGCGTCACCCTCAGCTGGCACGCCGAAGCGCCACTCAATAGTTATGACGGGATTGTGCATGGCGGGATGCAGACTGCACTGGCAGATATTGCACAGGGCCATGCTTTCTCTACGCTGATCGACGCGCCGTGCGGATTTTCCACCGTGGATCTGACGTCGCGCTATTTGCGGCCCATGCCCTCTGGCCAGAGCTATGAGGTCGACACAACTGTTTTGGAAAAAACCAGGCGCACCGCCATTATAGAGACGGTGATCCGGCGTTCAGATGGAAAGACCGTCTCTCGTTTTGTCGGAAACTGGCAGGTTGTGCAGCGGGATTTTCAGCTGAAGAACTGACCGTTACTTGCGATCCTCAAATCTTGCTTCTTCGGCCCTGTTGGAAATCTGCAGGGCCATAAGCAGAGACTTTGCTTTTGGCAGAAGGATCAGGCTTACGATCGCTGTCACGATAACAAGCACAAGCATAAGCAGAATCTTGAGCCAGATTGGTGCGTCGGCCATCGGAATGATGAAGCCAAATGGCGCAAAGAAGATCAGGACGAGAAAACCAACAAAAAAGGCGGGGCCATCAGCCGTGTCCGCCTTTGTGAAATCCTGCCCGCACGCTTCGCAGGCCGGTTTAAATTTCAGGTAGGCGCGGAATACACGCCCCTGGCCGCATGCCGGGCAACGCTCAGCGAGACCTGCGGAAATGGGAGACACTTTACTCATGCCTCCCACATGCGCCGACCTGGCGAGCAGGTCAACGCGACGATTTAACGCTAAGCCTATTCGAGGCTTGTGATGTAAGCTGCAACGTCTGCAGCCGCTTTCTCGTTTGGCGCGCCAATCGGCATGGAGCCACGNGCNCCNGGNTCTTCNAGNTANGTCGTCAGGAAGCCATTCGGGTTNGCGATATAGGCNACCAGATTTTCNTCNGTCCAGACGAGNCCCTTNTCNGCNGCCGCTTTCATNGCCGGNGAATAGCGNGGATAGTTNGCAACNNTACCNGCNGGCTTNNCAAGGATACNGTAAAGGTTNGGTCCAACCATGCCTGCNCGGCCTGCNAGCAGTTCNCCATCGTCATTNTTCACNACGTGNCATGTCTGNCATTGCATGAAGACNCTTGCGCCAGCTGTTGCATCACCAGAAACNTCTTCAGCCATGGCCGGACCAGCCAGACCAACANCAAGCGCAGAAACAGCAATCTTANANTTCACGGGACTCCCCCAAGGCAGTTAATGTTATCGAACTCTACTCATCCGTTTCGCCGAAAATAGTCAACTGAATTGGTCAGTTAAATCTTCGTGATCAGGCGAATGAACAAGCCTTTTGCGCATCAATAGAGCGCCAGTGCTTTCGAATTTGTAACATCGCCAAGCTGAACGCTGCATGACTGAGGGCGGCGCAATTCCGCTATAATTGGCGAGCCGCCCGTGCCANACGCAATCGCCCGGCAGTCAGCCGGGCGAANACTGTTNAATCTCACTGGGGTTTCGTCGTCCGCTAGTTCCAGCCCGCCCGGTCAAACACCATGACGGCTTGAGTCTGGTTCTCACCCAAAGCAGCGACGTGAAGGTCGTCTTCCCTGAATGTCCCCAGCTCCTCAACCTGCGGCGCAGTCTCTGTGTCTGGATTGATCGGATACTCGTTATTGCCGGAAGAAAAGGCTGTCTGGATATCCGGACGGGTCAGGAATTCCATCAGGGCAATCGCGTTCTCTTTGTTTTTTGCATATTTGGTGAGGCCAATACCCGACACATTCACATGCGTGCCGCTCGTCTCCTGATTGGGAAAGAGAATGCCGATGCTGTCATAAATGTCCTTTGTCGCCNTATCATCTGACGCGCCAAACCGGGCGATATAATAGGTATTGGCGAGNCCAATGCCGCACTCACCTTCTGCNATGGAGCGCAGGATAGAGGTGTCATTACCCTGAGGCGGCCGCGCAAAGTTTGCGACCACACCATCTGCCCATTCCTGCGCAGCGGCCGCGCCATCACGCTCAATAATCGAAGCGAGCAGGGAAATGTTGTAGATATTGGTCGAGGAGCGCATGCAGATCTGCCCGCGATAGGCGGGATCGGCGAGATCCTCATAGGTTTCCAGACCTTCAGGGAGTCCNTTTTCCTTATTGTAGACGATNACACGCGCGCGCTTGGTGATCCCCCACCACAGACCCTCGGGATCGCGGAAGGCTTCGGGCACACGCTCGGCGAGCGTCTCATCGGAAAGTGGCTGAAACACATCGCCTTCGACGGCGCGCCAGAGCCGGCCTGCATCAACGGTAATCANCACATCAGCGGGAGAGAACTCGGCTTCGCTTTGCAGCCGCTGGATCAGCTGATCACTGCCCGCCTCCAGGAGATTCACCTTGATGCCGGTTTCNTCAGTGAACTGGCGGTAGATCGCTGCGTCGCTGTCATAGTGGCGCGCGGAATAGACGTTCACTGTGCCTGTAATTTCGCGCGGCTGCGAGGTCGCTTCAGCCTGAGGCGCAGTGGTTTCCATATCCGCTGGCGGTGTTTCGCTCCCGCATGCAGCGAGAACCGAGAGGGAGGCGAGGGCGAGCAGGGATTGTCTCAGCAATTGAGGCTCCTTTTTGAGAACCATTCTTACCTAGAGACTATGCGAGCAATTCTCAAGTGTAATCGTCTTCAGCTTTTCAGGAAGATGAAGGCGTGCGTCTCCTTCAGGGTGAGATCGCCGCGCGTTCCNACCTCTGGCAGCATCATATTCTCTGCCCCCACACGGATCACATTTGTGGTGTCCCGTTCAGCAGACGACACGGTGAGCACTTTGCCAGAACTCCGGTGACGAATATCCCGGACGCGCCAGCTGCCTTCCGGGTTCGCTGTAAAGCCGATGCCCGATGGACGAATAACCAGATCCACTTCGCCTGCGCCGCTGACCCGTTCAGCCTGTGGTCCAAGCGCGATCTCGCCCTCACTACAGACGAAATTCCCATTGCGGATTTCGCCCGCAAAATTCTGCGCCTCACCAAAGAGANTCGCCACATCGGCCTGGCTTGGTAGATTGATGATCTCGTCCGGCGTACCGACCTGCAANATGCGCCCCTCAGACATAACGGCGATCCGGTCGGACATTTCCAGCGCCTCGTCCGGATCGTGCGTCACCAGAACCGTCGCACTTCCCGCCTCTTTCAGAAGAAGGCGCGCGGCATCCCGCAGCGAACGGCGCAGGATAACGTCGACACTGGCATAGGGCTCATCCAGCAACATCACAGCTGGCGCAGGGGCCAGCGCCCGCGCCAGAGCGACCCTTTGTTGCTGCCCGCCCGAAAGCGTACCGGGCTTGCGGCTTTCAAATCCGTCGAGTCCGATCATATGGAGCAGGTCTTTGCAGCGTCTATGGCGTTCGGCCTTTGGCTGTTGCTTCAGACCAAACTCAATATTCTCCGCAACCGTCATATTCGGGAACAATGCATGTTCCTGAAAGACCAGCCCGACAGGTCGTTTCTCGGGTGGCGGATGCACATCTGATGTCGCCAGCGTTTCCTCATTCAGAAGGATCCGGCCGCTTTCGATCTGCTCCAGTCCGGCAATCAGGCGAAGGAGTGTCGTCTTGCCACATCCCGAAGGCCCGAGAAGCGAGACAACCTCACCCGGCTCAACACTGAGCGACAGCCCCTTGAGCGTTTGAAGGTTGCCATAGACATGGGTCAGATTTTCGAGAATGAGTGTCATGAGCACGTTTTTGACTATGGGAAGCCAACCGTCTAGAGCCAGATGATGACAGCGTCAAAAGCCTTGAAGCAAGAAAGTCAGTTTGCCGCCTCCATGAACTGGGGTGCGGGGCTGAGATTGTTTGGCATTCTGGCGCTGGCCGGCCTGCTTATGCTGCCACTTTTTGGCGTGATTATTGGCGCCATGGGCGAAAGCGACGGCACATGGACACACCTTCGCGAAACCCGGCTCAATGAGTATATTCTCAATACGCTGTCTTTGATGCTCTGGGTTGGCACGCTGACCTTGATGATTGGCACTGGTGCCGCCTGGCTGGTTTCATCTCTCGATTTTCCAGGGCGCAAGGTGCTCGAATGGCTGCTCGTCCTGCCCATCGCCTCGCCTGCCTATATCATCGCCTATGTCTATACCCACCTTCTGGATGTCGCAGGCCCTGCGCAGGAACTCTTTCGCGCAACGACAGGGCTTGGGGTTGGTGAATACTGGTTTCCGCCGATCCGCTCGCTGATTGGTGGCGCGTTCATCCTCTCATTCGTCCTCTATCCTTACGTCTATCTGATTGCCCGAAGCGCCTTTCTCAATCAGTCCCAGACCCGGTTTCTCGCCGCGCGTTCGCTCGGCGCCTCGCCCTGGCGCGCCTTCTGGAGCGTCGCCCTGCCAAGCGCCCGGCCCGCTATTTTTGCAGGGGTCGCGCTGACCCTTATGGAAACGGCTGCTGATTTTGGGGTGGCAGATTATTTCGGCATCCCGACTTTCTCGACCGGCATTTACCGTGCCTGGTATGGCATGGGTGACCCGGTCTCCTCTTTGCGGCTGGCCGGGCTGCTCCTCATTATCATTGCGATTTTGCTGGTTGCNGAGCGCACGGTTCGTTCGACCAACTCAACGCCAAACATTGCGCGCGACACCCAGTTAAAGCGAATGAAGCCAGGACCGGCATGGCAAGCGCTGGCCAGTCTTGCCTGCGCCTTCCCGGTCCTTCTGGGTTTTGTCATTCCTGTCACTTCACTCGCCCTTATGGCGGCGGGTGAAGGCCTTCAGACAGGCCTGCTGGAATTCCTCAATTTCGTGACGAACAGTCTGTCGCTCTCGATCTCAGTNGCGGTCATCACGCTCGGGATCGCGGTCCTGCTCGCCTATGCCCAGCGCGGACGGACGCGCAATGACCTGACGAGAGCTTCAGGCGCAGCCACCCGACTTGCAACGCTGGGCTATGCCCTGCCCGGCACACTGCTCGCAGTCGGGCTTCTCCTGCCACTGACAGCCTTCGACAAATCGCTCTCACGCTGGGCNACCGCGAACTTTGGCACNGCNCCNGGNCTNNTNCTGACNGGNACNGTCTTCACNCTNGTNTANGCCTGTACGATCCGCTTTCTGACNGTNTCCTACAACACAGTCGAGCCCGCCATCAGCGCTATTCCGCGCGCNATGGATGAGGCGGCACGCACNCTGGGCTCGCGCCTNTCGCGCATTGTNTTTGANGTNCANNTGCCGGGCCTGAAGCCAGCCTTCTATTCNGCTATGCTTCTGGTGTTTATTNATACNATGCNANAANTNCCGGCNNCGCTGTTANTGCGACCNTTCAANTTTGAAACCCTGGCGAC
>PABS01000004.1 GCA_002699325.1 Ponticaulis sp.
GTAACAAAGGAATGGGATCATGAGTTTGCGTTTTTCAATTATCGTTCCCGTCTACAACAATCCGGCGGATCTGCGGAAGTGCATAGAAAGCCTCAAGGCGCTGGATTACCCCGCTCAGAGTTACGAGATCATCGTGGTCGACAACAACTCGACCGACCGCACCGCTGCGGTGGCCAGGGAAATGGGCGTTACCTGCCTGTCTGAGACCCGGTTTCAGAGCTCCTACGCGGCGCGCAACACAGGTATCAAGGCGGCGAAAGGGACCTTTATCGCCTTCACCGATTCCGACTGCGTGGCCGACAAGGACTGGCTCAAGGCGATTGACGCCGTAAGCGATGATGAGGGCGCCGGCTGCTTTGCTGGCGAGATCCTTTCGGTGCCGCCGACCACAACCGTGGAACGGTTTTCAGACAAGATCGGGCTGCTGCGCCAGAAAGGGCCGCTCTCTGGCTGGCATTTCAAACCCTATGCGCAAACCGCCAATGCGGTGTACCGGAAATCAGTGTTCGACCAGATCGGCTTGTTTGACCCGACCACGAATTCCGGCGGCGACGCAGCCATTGCCTGGCGCATGCTCGACCAGACACCCTATACAATCCGATTCGTGCCCGAAGCCATCGTCTACCATCACCACCGCACAAGCGTGCCTGACCTATATTCGCAATTCAGGCGCTATGGTGGTGGCAAGATGTCTTGGGCGCTTTCCCAGCATGACTACCAACCGCCGGCTATTCCCGCGCTGGAGAAAGACGTTGTGGAGGTATTTGCAAAGCATCTGGAAACACTCGAAGCTCACGGCGCGGATGACGAAGTGCTTTTTTCAGGTTTGAAGGCCGCCACCCAGGCTGCCCAGCTTTCTGGCTATCTCCAGGACCTGCTGCGATATGCGACCAACGGGGCAGCGTTGGAAAAAGCTCCCGCCATCGCCCGCGAACGCGCGCCAACCTGCGATATTTGTGGGTCTCACAGCTTCATGCCTGGCCCGGGGGAAAGGCTGGCAAACAACCGCCCGCCACAATGCCGGGAATGCGGCTCGCTTGAAAGGCATCGTGCTGTCCATCGCATCTTTAAATCTACGAGGTTGACGTCCAAGGGAGGACTAAAATTTCTCCTCCTAGGAGAGGCTATTAAAACGGCAAAAGACGAACTAAAAAATGATTCTTATTACTCAATAACTTATAGTGAAGATTGCCTTGAAGGGCAAAAGTTTGACGTAGTAATTTCGATAAATTATTTTATTTCAAATAATGCCAATGCAATTATTGATGCATTAGATGACATATCTAAATACTTTGAGCCAGAAAGCGCATTTCTTATAATACAAACAAAAAATAATCCTTCTCTGCATGATATTAAGAAATCAATAAAAGATTCGCTGCCGGCAATCCAGCTGACGGATCTTTCGATTCGGGACTTGGTAACGGGTTCTGCGGTAAGCGCCCTCCTAGCTGCTCCGCAGGGTACGTCGATGACGCAGCACATTCTAACCGGGTCAACGCAAATCGAATTATCCCTATGTTAGGGTGGACTCCTTTCCTGTTTTATAGATAGCTGCTCTAGAGCGCCGGCAACCAAATCTGAGGGTTTTATAATGAATTTAATTTGGCAATTTCATATGGATACGAACAGGGGGTATGACGGGAAAGAGCGTCGACGAATGGCGGTGTGCTCCGCGAATATCGTATGTGCATATGCTACCAAAGTGAATGCTACGTATATGCTCGAAACGAATTCTATTTTCCATTCTGCAGGACACCATGGAGGGCCTGCAATGGATCGTTTCCAGATACTAGATGAACGTTACGACGTGTATGACAAGATACTCTATCTGGATACGGATATATTACTTACGCCAAATTATGGTGATATATTTGAAAAATACGCACACGCAGATATTGCGGGGCATAACATTGTTCACTGGCGCGACTTAGAGCTTCTAGAAAAAGGTTGGCTAAAAGACGCTGTGGACCCGGAGAGGTATAAGAGTAATTATTTCCATGGCGACATTTTTTTGATCTCGCGGCCATTTCGACAGTGGCTTCGTGCCAACGTTGATCCCCTTGAAATAAACGTCGACAAAGGGAAACATTGGAATACTCATGGCATCGAGACTAGATGGCCGGTGTTCGATCAAAGCCTGTTCGCTTATTGGCTTACAAAGTCTCCATTTAAGCTCACACACCTTGCCGAAGAATACACCATTGGGTCTGAAATTATACATGAAGGTGGAGCCAAATCGGATACAACAACTCAGCGCTTTTTCGAAAAATTTGAATCGGTTAATGCGCATTGGCAGAAATATATGACTTCGTCGGAGGCGGAAAATGAATCCGGTACTTGAACGAATTTTGCGAACAAAAATTGTAAGCAACGGCAAAGAAGAGCAGCCTCTTCGCGGCTGGATGGATGAAGCTGAATGCGACTTGATCCGGCGTGCCATTGAATCTTGCGATGCAAAGGTTGGGATTGAGGTTGGCCTCGCTCATGGCACCTCTGCTTTGTGCGCAATTGACGCAATGAAAGCGAAGCATNAGGACGCACAGCATCATGTAATTGACCCTCAGCAAACTACCGGAACTTGGGAGGGGATAGGAGTCCGCAATCTTCAGGAAGCTGGGTTCAAATCAAATTATACATTGATAGAGCGCGGTTCTGAAGTGGCGCTACCGGAGCTTTATGATAAAGGACTTCGTGTCGATGTGGCAATAATCGATGGGGTGCACACCTTGGACCACACGATGATAGATTTCTTTTACATCAATCGCATGTTGAAAGTTGGTGGCGTAGTTATAATTGATGACGCTAATTGGCCTGGAGTGAACAAGGCCCTCCGATATTTTGCTGGGTACCCCTGCTATCGAATATTTGATAGCGCAAACGTCTCGGAGGAAACAAGGCCGATTCTAGACAGATTGTTAAATCAGGAAAGTAACTCTGACGTGGATTGGGGTGACATAGATGGAGGGATATTCGGTAGCGCGACCTGCCTGAAAAAAATAGATGCGGATCGAAGAAAATGGGATTATTGGCGAGAGTTTTGAGGGGCCAGCGCCCGACGCCAGGAGATATACAGTTTGACAGCGATCCCTTATGATCAATTGGCGGAATACAAATTAGAAAAATCCGCCGTTATATCAGCTCCTTTTTCTTTTGAGCCACCCATTGCTCTGGATGGTGTCACTGTTTTTCCTAACGTTTCGGTGGGAAAACACAGCTACATGAATGATGGAATGATCCGCTCCAATGTTAAAATCGGACGCTATTGCTCAATTGGTAGAAACGTTCTGTTGGCCGCCGGAGACCATACCTTAGAATGTCTAACGACACATCCGGTCGCATACCGCGCGATACGCGATAGAACTAATGCTCCAGTTAGTCGACGGAGTGAAAAGCACATCGATACAATAATCGGACATGACGTTTGGATAGGAAATAATGTAGTGGTTATCGGTGGAGTTCACATTGGGACCGGTGCGGTGATCGGTGCAAACTCCGTGGTAACTAAGGATGTGCCTGCTTTCGCTATTGTCGGAGGAGTTCCGGCTAAACTAATCCGGTATAGGTTCGAAGCCGACACGATTCAACGATTGCTTGAAAGTAAGTGGTGGAGACTTCCTATTGCGGCGATAGAATCTCTGAATGTGGCAAATATAGACGAGTGCCTTGGAGAAATAGAATCGAAGATGAACGAATATGGGGTAGAGGAAGACGGATTCATCGAATTTGTCAGGTAATTATGAGTGATTATCCCGAGACATAAGTTGCGGGTTTTTACTTTGGCACTAGGTTGAGAGCGTATTCAAAGAGCACGAGTTCAACGAAATAAATAGCTACAAATGATCTATAGATAAGTCTGGTGGAAGGTGTCGGTTTTCTCAAGCGCTTTTCCACTCTGGCCAAGGTCGTGATTATATTCTCCTATCTTGCTGTGGAAAGGAGTGTTCTCATGTCAAATCTCTCTCCCCGTCACGCTCTGCCGTTTCTCTCCCCTTCTCAAGCCCAGAAACATGTCACCGTCAACGAAAGCCTGCAGCTGCTTGATGCGCTTTTGCAGTGTGCGGTTGTGTCTGCCTCCCAAGACGTTGAACCGGACGATCCCGAGAACGGGGACATGTGGATTCTGCCTTCCGGGCGGTCCGGGCCTGCTTGGGATTTTATCGCGCCCGGGCATATCGCAGTCTGGCAGGATGGCCGGTTCATATCGCTCGCACCGGTTCCCGGTTTCCTCTCCTATGTAATCGATACAGGTGTTTTTCAGCTCTTTGACGGCACTGTCTGGTCAGTCATTCCGTTATCGGCGGACCACGTGCCGAGCTTTGGGGTGAACACCGCCGCGGATGCGACCAACCGGCTTTCGGTCAAGGCGGATGCCGAGTTGCTCAGCCATGACGATGTAACGCCTGGAAGCGGNGACGCCCGCAAAATCATCAACAAGTCTGATGCGGCGCACACCGCCTCAGTTATTTTTCAATCGGGTTTTTCCGGCCGCGCAGAGATCGGCCTGTTGGGCGACAACAACTTCGCTTTCAAGGTTTCCAGCGATGGCGCCGCCTTCCGAGAGGTCCTGCGGGCCGATGCCAGCACTGGTCATCTCGCTCTGCAACGGGCAAGCGCCGAGCGCGCGTTGCATCTGGGTGGTGCGAACAATCCGGGGATCCGGCTGCAAGAGGACGGTTCTGATGGGTATGGCGAACTGGTTACCGTCAGCGCCGGACAGACCTTGCTCAGCCACGTATCGCCGCCGGGCGAAGGCGCACTGATCGATCTGGCTCCGATCACTGGTGACAGCTCCAGTTCTGCGGCTTTCCGATTTTTCCGCGGGACGAACACCAGCCATGGCTGCTATCTGACCATTCATACAGGCGACGGCACTGCTACCTTTAACCACCAGCTTTCCGGCAAATGGGACTCCTATCTCAACGTCTCTCACGGTGACTTGCGGATTGGATCAAGTACGCCGCCAGCGTGCAAGCTTGATGTAGAGGGGCCGGTGCGCGTCGGTAGTTATGCTCTTGCCTCGCTTCCGGCCGCCTCTGCCGGGGCGGGGCAGATCATCTATGTTACCGACGAAACTGGAGGTGCTGTTCTGGCGTTCAGCGACGGCGCAAACTGGCGGCGATCAACTGACCGTGCGGTGGTGACATGAGCATGTTAGGGAGCCATGCGCGCAGGCCAAGGTGGTTTGCTTTGCTACGCGTTGCGGGTTCGTATCGCGATTACATAATTTGGCGGGGGAAGCAATGAACGTCACGTCACCGCGCTTGTTGCGCTACCTGGACTATGAGGCAGTCGGGAGCGGGTTGGATCTGCCGAATGAACTCGTTCCCGCCGAGCATTTTGCCGGTAGCGAGCTGTGCAGTCATCGCTTTTCCTTCTATGGCGAAACCTTCGATCTCCCCGCCGATATCGATTGGGAACACAATCCTGGCAACCCGCATTGGGGGCACGATCTCAATCGATTCGGCTTTCTGGTTCTGCACACGCCGGAGGACGAAGAGCAAGCGCTTGTCATGGAACACCTGATTATTGATTGGATCGAAAAGAGCGGGCACGTTCGAAATTCCCGGAGCCCTTACTCTTGGCAAAACTTGCTCAACGTCGGCATCCGGATTGAAAACTGGTGGCGTTTTCTCAGCCAGCGCCAAGCCGAAGGCCGCTGCGGTTTCACCGCCGCAGAATGGCGGTTGGTAAAACACAGCGTGTTTCGTCAACTCTTGATCTTGCTGCGTCTGATTGACCAGCGGGGCTATGAGAGTAACTTTGCTCCGATCGGACTGCGCGCGGCGCTGTTTGTGCTGTTCGCATCGCCCGCAATGCCGTTTCGGGAGAAGCTGATCCGGATTGCCTGGCGCGGCCTGGAAAGGGCGGCGCAGCATCAGATATTGCCTGACGGCGTCCAGCAGGAACTCTCTCCGCACTACCACTGGGTGGCGCTCGAGCTTTTCGCATCCTGCCGCAAGATGGCGCTCCAAGCGGGGCTGTCCGAATATCAGTCGCTGGATAGGACGATCGTCGCGATGGCCCGGTTTCTGGACGCGATGATGCTCCCCGATGGCGGCATCATTGCATTTGGCGACAGCGATCTTGATTATGGTCCGCGCATCAACCAATTTCTGGAAGACCTCAACCAGCAACTGCCGTTCAACGAGGCAGAGCCGATTTCGATTTATCCTTATGCCGGACTTGGCATTGTTCGCGACAAGCGGGCCGGCCACGTTCTCGCCTTCGATGCGGGGCCACACGGCACAGCGCACCAGCATGAGGACGCGCTTTCTTTCTGGCTTACCGCATTCGGCGAGCACTTTATTGTCGATCCGGGGCGTTATCTCTACGATTACTCGCCAGAGAGCATGTACACCTATCTCAAATCCACCGCGGCTCACACCACCATTATGATCGGTGGACAGGGACAGAATGCCCATACCCGCCCGCAAACATGGCGCCGTCGTGAACCTGCATGGCCGGAACTTACGGAAAGGGACGGGAGAATTCTCCTTACCGGGCGCTATGATGGCGGCTACGGTGACGCCTATGCCGGTATCCGACATGAGCGTACAATCGAATGCAACATGGACGATGCGCATTGGGTGGTGCACGATAAGCTCGATGGCGAAGGCATCGTGCCGGTCGAACTGCGCTTTCAACTTGCACCGTCTAATTGGGTGCTCGAAGGCAATCGGTTTGTGTGCCGACGCGGGGAGGCGCGACTGACGCTGGAATTTGGCTCCGAATGGCAAGCCGCAGTGTATGAGGGGCAGATGTCGCCAAAGTCCGGCTGGTACTCAAGCGGGCTGAACACAATTGAGCCTGCGCCATGCCTGTCGCTTAAAGCAGAAATGACGCTTCCGGTACGGTTTTCCACGCATATTGAAGTATGTCCTGAGCCATCCGCTCGTATTGCCTTCGACGGTCAATTGTCTAATGTGCCTGCGAACGCAGAATCCACGTCCGGAGGGCCTTTTATGTCGCGCAAACCTCGTCACAAACCAGTCAAGACGGCATCTGGCGCTGCATCAAAGGCGCCTGTCGCAGACGCACCGTCGGCTGATCAGGAAAGCGGCGCGGCCGCCGAGGAAAAAGCGAGCGACGGCAAGCCCTTGAAGGACGCATTTGCGCGTATGCAGGAGATACTGAGCGAGCGTATCGACACCACTCGAGACAAGCTCTTGTCAAACGAGGCGGCGTTTTCCCGGCTCTTAGAACATGAGGCCACCATCGCGCGCCAGGAGGTGGACATCGCACGGCTGGAGGCAGACATCGAAAAACTCAGGCAGTCGGAGAAGGCGCTGCAAATCAAGGCCAATCAGATGAGCGCGGAGAATGCGGTCTTTCGCAACCGGGTGGAAGCCCTGCAACGGGTGGACGCGGAGGTGACGACGCTGCGTCAGGTGGTCGAGCGGGTCAACAAGGTTGCCGGCGAAGAACTCGGGCGGATCGTCAAGGCTTTGCTGCCGGCTACGAAAGGTACGCTCCTCAAGCAGAAACTGCCGGTGGGCGAGCAGGCCAAATTGCTGGTCGACAGGGGCGTTGTCGATCCTGAATGGTATCTCAAGCGCAACCCCGACGTGGCCGATGCCGGAATGGAGGCGGCAGTCCACTACGTATTGCACGGTGCCGACGAGGGCCGACAGCCCGGGCCGGCAGTGGAACGGGCGGCCAAGGAAGAATGAGAGACGGTATCTAACCCGGATAGCATCCGGCAGGCAGCTGCGGTGATTGCGCGACGGCAGTTTGCAATTCAGCTATCTGAGACCGCAACCCGATCAGGGCCTCGCTAGGCAGATCCCTGAGCGCCCGGTCGTTGCAATTCCGCAGACAGGGAGAATTCTTTGTCCCATACAACTGGTAAGGTCCGAGGGTAGCAATGGTGAAGATTACAGTTGTTGGCATCGGCTATGTTGGTGTGTCGAATGCCGTGATGCTGGCCCAGCACAATGATGTTACCGCCTACGACATCGATGCTGAGAAGGCGGAATTGCTCAACAACCGGATTTCTCCGGTCATAGATCCGGACATCGACCATTACCTTCAGAACAAGCCCCTTCGATTGAAGGCAACGGTAGACAATGCGGAAGCTTACGCCGACGCCGATTTCGTCATCGTCGCCACACCGACCAATTATGATATCGAAACCAATTATTTCGACGTCAGCTCTGTGGTGCGTGTACTCAAGGAGGTTCGGGAGTTCAATCAGACCGCGACGATCGTTATCAAGTCCACCATCCCGGTGGGCTACACACAGTCGGTCCGGCAGGAACTTGGCGACGAGCGCATCTTCTTCTGCCCTGAGTTTCTGCGTGAAGGAAAGGCGTTGTATGATAACCTCTACCCATCACGCATCGTGGTAGGATCCCATAGTCCGGAAGCACATCACTTTGCGGAGTTGCTACAAGCAGGTGCGATAAAAACTGATATTCCTGTCCTTTTCACAGGTCCTGGCGAGGCGGAAGCGATCAAGTTATTCGCCAACACCTATCTCGCCATGCGGGTGGCCTATTTCAACGAGCTTGACTCCTACGCCATCTCGCACGGTATCCAGACCCGGGAGATTATCGACGGCATCAGTCTCGATCCCCGGATAGGTAAGCACTACAACAATCCATCGTTTGGGTATGGCGGCTATTGCCTACCGAAGGATACCAAACAGTTGCTGGCCAACTTCCACGAGGTTCCTCAGAATCTCATTCGCGCCATTGTTGATGCCAACTCGACGCGCAAAGATTTTATTGCGGCCGATATCCTCTCGCGCCAGCCCAGCGTGGTGGGAGTGTACCTCCTCGCCATGAAGGCGGGCTCGGACAATTTTCGCGAATCCTCAATCCAGGGCATCATGGAGCGGATAAAGGCGCAGGACATCCCCGTCATTATCTACGAACCCAATTTCTCAGGCACCCAGTATTCCGGTTCTGAGGTCGTCTCGGATCTCTCGGAATTCAAGCGCCGCGCTGATGTCATCCTCGCCAATCGCTATA
>PABS01000137.1 GCA_002699325.1 Ponticaulis sp.
ACTCGACCTCTTTGTGAATGTTCTCACCCACCACAATGGCGTCATCCACGATCACACCAATCACCAGCAAGATGGCAAAGAAGGACAGGATATTCAGAGACACGCCAAAGAGCGGCAGGATGGCGAAGCCCCCAGCAAAGGCTGTGATAATGCCGATGGTTACCCAGAAGGCCACAATTGGGCGGAGGAACAGGATCAGGACGATCAGAACGAGTACGGTACCCAGAAGGGCAGAACCGGAAATGATCTCCATATTGCCCCGATACATATCCGCCTGGTCGAACAGAAGGTCGGCGCGGATGGCCTCTGGCAGATACTCCTCATTGGCCTTGTCGATGAATTCGAGAAGGTTTTTAGAGTATTGGTCGATATACATGGTCTCTGGCGGCATGATCATGATAAATGCCGTCGGTTCGCCGCCATATGTCGTGTCGAGCGACTCATCGACAAAGCCGTCCACAACGTTGGCCACGTCGCCCACGCGGATCGTTTCACCGGTCGGAAGCTGGCGAATGATCACCTTTTCGAAGTCTTCTGCAGTATCGCCAAGGTTCCGGGTCTGCAGGCGCATGCTGCCAACATCCGTGCGGATCTGGCCGCCCGATGAGTTGACCGAAGTTGTCCGAACGGCATTGGCGACATCGCTGAAGGTGAGGTTGTAACGGCGCAGCTGTTCTTCTGAGACTTCGATCGAAACCTCTTCGCCAAGCGTGCCCCAGACTTCTGCCAGTTCACCGCCCTCGACACTGCCGGCAATCCGGTCGCGCAGCTCGTCTGCCACACGTTTCAGTGTCATACGGTCTGTATTGCCGTGAACGGCGATGCCCAGATACATTTCCGACTGTTTCCAGCGTTGGACCTGAGGCGGGAAGGTGGCTTGGGGCAGATTGTTGATCTGATCGACTCGGAGCTTCACCTCTTCGATGAATTTGTCGATGTCATAGTCCTGATAGGATTCGAGGTTCACATAGCCAACGCCTTCGCGGGCCGTACCTTCCATGCGGCGCAGGCCATCAAGGTCAGCCAGAACCTCCTCGAGACGGGTGACGATCTGGTCCTCAACATCTTGCGGTGAGGCGCCGGGCCATGAGATCGATACGGACGCGCCGTTAAAGTCAGCCTGCGGGAAGACTTCGCGCTCCAGGTTCAGGAACCCCATGGCGCCGAAGATGAAAGCCATCAGCATCAGGAGGTTGGCTGCAACCGAGTTCTTCGCCCACCAGGCGATGATGCCTTTATGGTTCGCGGAGGATTGGTTCGGACTGCTCATGGCTTGCTATCCCGTTGGAATTATCTGGAACCCGATTGGTTGTTGGCGGCGAGCGCCGGAATGTCGTCGTCCTCGGAGGCGAGCGTGACGCTCATGCCATCGAAAGGCGCCTGTATCGGCGACGTGATGGCCAGATCACCGGCCTCGACACCGGAGCGCAGATAAACGCCTGCAGGATCGGAGTATATCACGTCTACGTCGTGTATGTGCATCACACTNTCTTCAGGGTCGGCGACGTAGATTTTNTCCTTCCCGCGGAGCGCNGCNCGCGGNGCGATCAGGACGTTTTCAAGAATTTCGCCCTGAACNGCNGCGGCNACNAANAGGCCNGGCGCGAGCGGTGCATCACCTGCTGCGCCNGTGCCAAAGGGATCTTCNACCGTGGCNATGGCTGAAATNAGNCGCGTTTGNGGGTCNACGGCCGCAGCCGTCCGTGTAATNCGCGCNTCCCATTCGCGNCGTTCGCCAGCCACGTCAGCAGANAGGATCACCGCGGGGCCGGGGTTTTCGCTTGTTTCTTCAAACGCAAAAGACAGACCCAGCCGNCCCAGTTCTGAGTCGGTCAGAGGCAGCGCGACTTCAGCGATATCCGTGCCGAACATGCGCCCGAGTGCCTGTCCTGTGCTCACAAATTGTCCCACATCGACATCCTTGGAGCGTATACGCCCTTCAAAGGGTGCGCGGATCACTGTGCGTTCAAGCGCGAGTTCTGCATCACGCAGCTGAGATTTGGCGGCGTCGAGATTGGCCTGAGCTTCTGCGAGCTGTGGTTCGCGGCGAGCCAGTGGTGAGGCGTCGTCTATGCCGAGGTCTTCAAGGTCCTGCAAAGCGAGTTCCGTTTCGGCGCGTTCACGGGCCAGTCGCTGTTCGGCGCTCGCCACCTGTGACTGCGCACGGACTTTTGAGAGCTGGTAGTCGGCNTCATCGATCCGGACAAGCACATCACCCTTACGGACAAACCCGCCGTCGATGAAGGCGGGTGAGACATAAGAAATACGTCCTGAGATTTGTGGTGAAATCGAGATTTCGCGTCTCGGTCTCACTTCGCCCTGGCTCTGTACAACCAGTTGGACGTCTTGCCGGACGATTGGTTCAGAAAAGACCGCCAGGCCTTTTGGCGCTTCGTCAGCTTTTTCAGCAGTTGGTTTCAGCGCGCCCAGCGCTAACATTCCGCCGCCNCCNATCACNGCCAGAACNACNACTGGAAGTGCGACTGCGAGAATGGCCCCCGATTTACTCATAGTTATTCCGTTTCCTCAGATAGGTTCTGCGCGGGTGCGGCGAAGGTGTCTCCGCCGAGAGCAAGGTAAAACTGAACGCGGTTAATTGCACGTGACGTCTGCACAGAGATCAAACTGGCCTCTGCGTTAATCCTACGTGTTTGCGCGTCGATCAGATTGAAAATGGTCGCAAGGCCATTCTGATACTGGCGCTGGGCAAGTGCTTCTGCAGCTTCGGCCTCTTCAAAAGCTCTGATCAGAGCATCCACCTGCGCGGCCAGAAGAACGTCAGCTTCCAGCGCATCTTCTACTTCTTTCCAGGCTTGCAGCACGGACGAGACATAGTTCGCGCCTGTCAGGCGTGCCTGCGCCTCTGCGGCCTCGATATTCGCTTTCAGCGCGCCACCATTATAGATCGGCGCGGTGAGTGAGCTCGCAATCTGACCTGCCAGATACGATGGGTCGATCAGATTGCTGATCACATCGTCTGACGTGAAAATGTCAGCAGAGAGGCTGAGTGAGGGACGCAGCGCNAGGCGCGCCTGATCCACGCGGAAGCCTGCAGCAACGATCCGCGCTTCAGCCGCTGCGATATCTGGCCGACGAGCAAGNAGGTTTGTCGGATCTCCGGCATTACCGATAGCTGGAAGCACAAACGNCTCGCGTGTGGCAGCAATCTCTGTCGCGGGATAGCGTCCGAGCAGAATTTCCATGGAGCGGCGCGCAAGTCCGGTTTGCTGAGAGCGCGCAATCAGAGACGCTTCTGAGGAAGCGACGGCGCTTCGCGCCAGCCGAACATCAAGGGCATCGACCAGACCGTTNCGNAAACGACGTTCTGTGAGCCTGAGCGTGCTCTNACGTGCCTCGAGTGTNGCTTCGGCGAGGGTTTGCTGGCGAACNGCGTCACTCAGTTGGATCCAGGCGATCGCGGTGCGCCCTGCCAGTGCAAGGCGCGCGGCAGCGAAGTCTGCTTCTGAGGCGGCAAGGTCTGCTTGTGAAGCCGAGATACCGGCGCCGATGCGGCCCCAGAGATCAGGTTCCCAGCTGGCATTGGCGCTGATGCGATAGCTTGGCGCATCGATATTNACCGGCTCGCCGCCNANTTCGGTGACNTTNCGNGAGGCCGCAGCACGACCGCCTGCGCCAATCGANGGCAAGCTCCGGCCGTAGGTCGCTTCGGCATTTGCNCGGGCAGCTTCGACACGCGCATATGTNGCGCGAAGGTCCGGATTGTTGGCCAGCGCTTCATCAATCAGGGAGGCCATAACGGGGTCATTAAACGTTTGCACCCAGTCGCCCGTCGGTGGGACGGGCGCGGACTGCCCGTTCTTCCAGCTATCAGGACTGACGAGTGTCGGCGCTTCAGCCGGGTCCAGCGTGGGGTTGAGGCTGGCGCATCCCGAGAGGCTAATAATTCCGGCGAGCAGTAAGTGAGCGCGCATAGATAACTCCANTGTCTGGATCCCAACTAGGCATCCTATATCTGAATGTCAACAAAAAATTATCGTAAAACAATATATGCGCAGGNGAGNATAATGTCATAAAATTGGCTGATCTGTCATCAAGCTGATACGTTTGTCTGAGAGATAGGGTCAGGCAGTGTTATAAAGGTAACAATGACTGCTGCAGGCAGGAAAAAACTTTTGAGTTTGGGACAGGATGTTCGCTCTTCTTTCCTGAGAAGAGGCGATCATAAGAAGATTCTTNCCGATCGGGCGCGTCGCCGGGACTTTATTGTCCTCGGCTTTATTGTGCTTGCCATTCTGGTGATTCTCTTCATTTCTGGCACGCTTGATGTCGCAGAACTGCTGACCGGCCTTCTGATCTTCACCTTCGCGGCCATCGCCTATTTTCTTTCAACAGAGCCGGGTGGTCGGGGCGTTGGGGCAGCGCGTGGGGGCGATGGGACAAAGACTGATGCGCGAGATTCGCTGCGATCAGCGCCGCGCACTGAGCAGGATTTGATGACAGACCTGCAGTCTGTCCTCAGCGCTTATCCCGAACCGGCCTTGATCTGCGGAACGGATGGTCGCGTACTGTTCCACAATGCGCTGGCGGCAGAAGTTCTGCGTCTGCCGAGATCTGGTCTGGGGATCAGCCCATCTATCATCCGGCGTCCCGACATTCTGACTGAGCTTGACCGGATCGAAGATGGACTGCCAGCAAATCCGCTGGAAATTGAGGTCGCCGGTACGCCAGACCANTATTTCCGCGTGAGTATGCAAGCGATTGAGCTTGGCGGGCGTCCCTGGGTTCTCATCGCGCTGGATGAGCTGACCGAACTCAGACGCGCCGAGAAGGCGCGGGCGGACTTTCTCGCCAATGCCAGCCATGAGCTGAGAACGCCCCTGACATCGCTCGCAGGCTTTATTGAGACCATGCGGGGGCCTGCCAAGGATGACCCGGCCGCCTGGGACCGTTTTCTTGAGATTATGTATGGGCAGACGGAACGCATGCGTCGTCTGATCCACGACTTGCTCTCGCTTTCCCGCATTGAGCTGAACGAGCACAGGCGGCCTGATCAGGCTGTCAATCTGGCCAATGTGGTGGGGGAGAGTGTTGAGGCGCTTGTGCCGATCGCCAAAGAAAAGGGAATTGAGCTGGAATTTATCAGCTCAACGGATGCCGCGCCCGTTCATGGCGTACGTGATGAGCTGGTGCAGGTGATGCAGAATCTGATCGACAATGCTCTGAAATACACAAAGCCCGGCTCGGGCATTCGCGTTGAAATTTCTTCTGATCTCGATCTCGAGCAAGCCCGTACCTTCGCTGGAAGGCGTTGGGCCTCAGCCGCGCGNATTTCAATTGTTCAGAGCCGGACCCAGCCAAATGACCGGTTTGCCGTCATCCGCGTGAGCGACGAGGGTGAGGGCATTGGGCGCCAGCATCTGCCGCGTCTCGGTGAGCGGTTTTATCGCGTCGATGAGGGGCGCGATCGCATCGTTGGAGGGACGGGGCTCGGCCTTGCGATTGTGAAGCATATTGTCGCCCGCCACCGTGGCGGCCTCATGGTTGAAAGTGAAGAGGGGCACGGTTCAGCCTTTGGCATCTGGCTGCCGATCGTCGGGCAGGGCGCAGCGGCTCAGCCCAAGCTTGAAGGCGCAACGGATATGGATCACCCTGCCGCCTGAGCCGGCCCATTCCGCTATGCTTGCTTCCCTGTTCTCGTTTCCGACCGTATTGATACGCTGATGTTTCTTCCCGCCATTCAGGAAATGCTTGCCGCTGTTGCCGTGATCGCCTGCCTCGCGTTTGTGGCGGGTCAGATGGTAGCTGTGCGGCGTGCNAGGGCGAGTGGTCAGCGNCTGGCCTCATTGTCGGTTTATTATGGCTGGTATTGTGGTCTCGGCGCGGCGCTTCCGGCGCTTCTGGTCGGGCTCACGGGCTGGATCCTTCCGATCTCACAACTTGCCCTGCAAATCGCTCTGCCACTAACGGCACTGGCGGGAGCTATTTTCACCTTTGCACGAATTCGTCCCGGACTTCAGACTCAGAGCCGGGTTGAGGACCTGATCCACGGCCTGTTGGTCGCAAGTGGAAGTGTCGCCGTTCTGATTACGGTCGGTATTCTGCTCTCGCTGATTTTTGAGACGATTACCTTTTTTTCCAGCCCGGGCGTTTCGATTTCCGAGTTCTTCTTTGGGCTTGAATGGAGTGCGCAGACCTCTGCATCCTTTGGTGCGGTACCGCTCTTTTTCGGCACATTCTTTGTGGCTGCGATCGCGATACTGGTTGCTGCGCCTGTCGGCTTTCTCTCCGCCATTTACATGGCCGAGTACGCGACACCGCGACAGCGACGCCTGATNAAGCCCGTTCTTGAAATCCTCGCGGGGATACCGACCGTTGTGTATGGCTTCTTCGCCATCCTGATCGTTGCNCCGCTAGTGCGCATGCTGGGCGAGAGCCTCAACCTGTTCCTGGAGCGGATTACCGGNTATCCNGACCTCATCGCAGCACAGCCAAAGAGTGCNCTGGCCGCTGGTCTGGTCATGGGGATCATGATCATCCCATTCATTTCCTCACTGTCGGACGACGTGATCCGGACCGTTCCCGTGAAGTTGAAGAACGGTGCTCTGGGCATTGGTGCGACACGTTCTGAAGTGATGAAGGATATCGTTCTGCCTGCAGCCTTTCCCGGACTGATGGCCGCGCTTCTCCTTGCTGTAAGCCGCGCGATCGGCGAAACCATGATTGTGGTCATGGCGGCCGGGGAACGCGCCAATCTGACGCTGAACCCGTTTGAGGACGTGACGACGGTCACCGTTCAGATCGTTGCCCTGCTGACGGGTGACCCCGAATTCAACAGTCCCNGGACCCTTTCTGCTTTTGCGCTGGGCGCTCTGCTCTTTGCCATCACCCTGATATTCAACATGGTCGCCCAATGGGTCGTCGACAGACAGAAGAGCCGCTATGCAGGGATCTGAGCGGCTATCATCTTTCACGCGCAATCCGCAGTTCCGTCGACGGCTCGAACAGCGTCGCCGGTCGGACGCACGGTTTCGCACATATGGAATTGTGGCGGTGGGGATCGCGCTGGCGCTTCTTATCACGCTTTTGTCTTCTATCGCCTTTGAGGCCCGGTCTGCCTTCACACGCCACNAACTGATGATCAGTGTCTCGGAAGGCGTATCGGATGGCCCGGCGCTTTACGATGAAGCGGTTAGTGAGCTCCTCCGGGTTTCAGGCCAGCCGGAAGGGCGTGAGGCGCGGCTATCNATAAGCCGACTGATCAGCCCTCTGGCCGCGCATGGTGTGTTGGCAGCCGGAAGAGATGAGTCGGTTGAGGCTTCACTGGCTTTGTCAGATGATGCTGATCTCTACCTGAAAGGCCATTCGTCAGAGCGCCGCCGGTTCACCATGACCGCATGGCGGGACGAAGAGACGGTTCTGACGGGAAATTTCAAACGCCCGGTCCGGCGCCTCACCAGCTGGCAGCGGGATGATATTACAAGGATAGAGACCCGTCAGCTCCGGCCTGCCAGGCGAGAAGCGCAACGGCTTGTCGAGGCACTTGAAACCGCACCAGACGAGCTTTTGATGCGACGGCGCCTGAGCGCGTCTCAGGACCGGATTGAAAAGCTTGAGGCCGAGCTCGCTGAGCGTAGGCAGGAGCTGGAGCGCGGTGAGATTGCTCTTACAGTCAGTGATCCAGTCGTGCTCGTTCGGGTCGGACGGATCGCGGGCCGGGTGACACGTGTGAGCGAGACCCGCATTGAATTCGAACCCGTGCTTTCAGGCCTTCGAGCGATAGGAGACACCCATTTGCTGGTTTTGCGGGCGCCGGTTTCAGAACGCACGCTCTCTGACCTTCAGATTGCCGTTCTGGAAGAAATCAGAAGGCTTGAGCTGACCGACCGCAAGATAAACTGGTCCCTGTTTGTGTCTTCTGACTCCTCAGAAGCTGAACTTGCCGGCCTGGCGGCGGGCCTNGCCGGATCNATNTTGCTGATTCTGGTGACCATGCTGCTCGCTGTCCCGGTCGGGATTGCCGCGGCGGTCTATCTGGAAGAGTTCGCGCCACGTAACCGGCTGACNAATTTNATNCAGGTGAACATCAACAATCTGGCTGCNGTACCCTCNATTGTATTTGGTCTNCTGGGCGCTGCCATTTTAATCAACGGTATCGTTATCCCATTGCCGTTTTTAGGGGCGAGCTTCACGATTGGTGGTGGCCTGGGCCGTGGCTGGCCACTGGTGGGCGGTGTGGTTCTGGCGTTGATGACGCTGCCTACGATTATTATTGCCTCTCGCGCCGCGCTCCGTTCTGTACCCAATTCTGTGCGCCAGGCCGCGCTGGCTGTCGGGGCGACCCGGCTTCAGATGATCCACCATCATGTGCTGCCGATTGCCGGTCCCGGTATCCTCACCGGCTCCATTATTGGTCTGGCACAGGCGCTTGGCGAAACGGCGCCCCTCCTGCTGATCGGTATGGTCGCGTTTATTGCGGATGCGCCGACGGGTATGACAGACCGGTCTTCAGCCCTGCCGGTGCTTATTTATCAATGGTCGACACGGGCGGAACGTGCCTGGGAGCCGATGACATCTGCAGCGATTATTGTGTTGCTGGCATTGATGCTGGTTTTGAATGGCGTCGCCGTATGGCTGCGAATGAGGTATGAAAAGCAATGACCGATGCCATTCTGCCAACGGCTGAACCAGTTTTTCGCGGTGAAACCGAGGATATTACGCGTCCAAAGATATCCCTGCAGAACGTGACAGTTTCCTATGATGGGGCCGTGGCCATCGACGATGTCTCGCTCGATATCGCCGATCAGTCGGTGACGGCGCTGATCGGCCCGTCCGGGTGCGGTAAGTCAACGCTCTTGCGGTCCATGAACCGTATGAATGAAACCTTTGAGACCTGTCGCACGGAAGGCCGGGTCATGATTGATGGCGAGAACATTCTCCGCCGCGATGTCGATCCGGTCCTTATTCGGGCGCGAGTGGGGATGGTGTTTCAGGAACCGAACCCGTTTCCAAAGACGATATTCGACAATATCGCTTACGGCCCACGCATTCACGGGCTGGCGACATCTCGCGACGAGCTTGAAGCCATGGTCGAAAACAGCCTTCAACGGGCTGGCTTGTGGGAAGAGGTCAAGGATGGATTGCACCGCCCGGGAACCTCGCTCTCTGGCGGTCAACAGCAGCGCCTGGTCATCGCGCGTGCAATTGCTGTAAATCCGGAAGTTATTCTGATGGACGAGCCGTGTTCGGCGCTTGATCCGGTTGCGACAGCGCGGATTGAAGAGCTGATTGATGAGCTGAGACAAAACTATTGCATTGTTATTGTAACCCATTCCATGTCGCAGGCCGCGAGAATGTCTCAGTACACGGCTTTTCTGGATCGCGGGCGCCTGATTGAGGCTGGCACGACCGAGCAAATCTTCACCCGGCCCCGTGACAAGCGAACTCATGATTATATCACCGGCCGCTATGGCTAGGTGAGAGGAGCACTAAGATATGCCGACTCATACAGTGAAAGCTTTCACATCTGAGCTCAATGCGCTGACAAGCGATGTGCTGCGCATGGGTGGACTGGCCGAAGCCATGATTACGGACATGGCGACCGCATTTGCGCGGCAGGATTCCGACCTCGCCCGGAAGGTCATTGAAACAGATGATGAAGTCGACGCGCTGGAAAGCCGGCTGGAGCGTGAAATCATGCGTCTGCTTGCGCTGCGCCAGCCGGTATCTCAGGATCTGCGTGGCATTATTGCGGCACTGAAGGTCTCCAATGACCTGGAGCGAATTGGTGATCTTGCGAAAAATGTCTGCAAGCGCCTGATCGTCATGGGCGAGGAGCATGGTCAGACTGGCCAGAAGAGCGTTGAGCGCATGTCAAAAGCAGTTCGGCTTCAGCTGAAAACCGTGCTCGACGCCTACTCCACGGAGAATGCTCAGGAGGCGATCAATGTATGGTTGCACGACGAGGAAATAGACGAGCACTATAATAGCATGTTTCGCGAAGTGCTGACCTATATGATGGAGGATCCACGCAAGATCAGTCTTGGCGCACACCTACTTTTCATCGCAAAAAACCTTGAGCGCATCGGTGATCATTGTACGAATATTGCTGAAGTTGTGCATTTCTTTGTGACAGGCGATGACCTGCCATTGACCCGGCCGCAAGTTTCTGAAATTGGCCGGACCATGGAAGCGTAGTTCGGGGAAGACTTATGACTCCT
Organism: Ponticaulis sp.; assembly: GCA_002699325.1. Classification (GTDB taxonomy): domain Bacteria; phylum Pseudomonadota; class Alphaproteobacteria; order Caulobacterales; family Hyphomonadaceae; genus Ponticaulis. The sequence goes on from PABS01000137.1 coordinate 10,179, forward strand.
TATATCCTGATTGCTGAAGACGAAGAGTCCGTTGCCGAACTCTTGAAGTANAANCTCGACCGNGAAGGTTACGAGGTCGGCATNGCNNGCGATGGNGAAGAGGCGCTGGTCATGATGAAGGAGCGCGCCCCGGATCTNCTNCTGCTGGACTGGATGTTGCCAAAGGTCACCGGNATTGANGTNTGNCGCCAGCTGCGGAGTCGCACAGAGACACGCAANATGCCGGTCATCATGCTGACAGCCCGNTCTGAAGAGTCAGACCGGATCCGCGGTCTTGATACCGGCGCGGACGATTATATCACCAAGCCCTTCTCGACCACCGAACTCATGGCTCGTATCCGCGCAGTGATGCGCCGCATCCGGCCGGGTCTGGCTGATGATATTCTGCGTTGTGGGGATGTGGAGATTAATCGCGGGGCTCATACAGTGCTCCGAAACGGCAAGGAACTCCATCTCGGGCCAACGGAGTTCCGGCTTCTGGACTATCTGATGCAACGTCCGGGTCGGGTCTTCTCGCGTGAGCAGCTGCTTGATGCTGTCTGGGGCGCAGATGTCTATGTGGAAGCGCGCACCGTAGACGTACACATTGGCCGGCTTCGCAAAGCGCTGAACAAATTCTCGGACGTGGACATGATCCGCACCGTTCGCTCTGCCGGATATTCACTCGTCCCGCCAAAAGAAAGCGAACGCGCGGGCTGAACCTTTCCGGAAAGACTCTCTCATGAAGGCTTTCCTGTGCCGCGAGATCACTGATGACCTGTCCGGTGCGGCGCTGGAAGATGTTCCCGAGCCCGTGCCTGGTGAGGATGAGGTGAAGGTGGCTGTGCGGGCCGCCTCGCTCAATTTTCCCGATATTCTGATGTGTCAGGGCAAGTACCAGTTTCGTCCGCAACTGCCGTTCATCGCAGGTATGGAACTGGCCGGAGACGTGGTTGACGTCGGGCAGAACGTCACAGAATTGAAAGTCGGGGACCGTGTTTGCGGCGGTACAAAAACCGGTGCCTTCGCAGAATATGCGTGTATGCCCGCTTCAGCTCTGAAATTGATCCCGGCTCGTTTTGATTTTGCTACAGCCGCGCCTTATGGCGCAGCCTATCTGACAGCTTACGTCTCGCTTGTGCGACGTGGACGGCTGCAAGCCGGAGAAACGCTTCTTGTGCACGGTGCCAGTGGCGGCGTTGGCATGGCAGCTATTGATGTGGGTAAGCTGATGGGTGCGACCGTCATCGCGACCTCTGGTTCGCCTGAGAAACTGCCCGCGCTTTCGGCCCAGGGCGCGGACCATGTGATCGACCTGAGAGATGGTTTTCGCGACGAAGTGAAAGCGCTGACGGGTGGCCGCGGAGCCGATGTGATTTTTGATCCGATTGGCGGAGACGTTTTTGATGAGAGCACGCGCTGTATTGCCTTTGACGGGCGGCTGCTGGTCGTGGGGTTCATGTCAGGCCGGATCGCCGAGATCAAAACCAACATTCCTCTGATTAAGGGGTTCTCGGTCGTCGGCGTGCGTGCTGGCGAATACGGGCGCCAGTTTCCCGACCGGGGCCGGGAAAACCAGGACACGATCTGGCGATGGGCTGCTGAGGGCCGTGTGCGGCCACACATCCACGCGCGCCTTCCGCTCAGCGATGTGAGGTCCGCGCTGGACCTGTTGCTGGAGCGAAAGGCGATCGGGAAGGTCGTGATCGAGATTTAGGTCAGTTTAGCCGTTCGAAGCTTTCCGCTGAGGTTCAGGTTCGACGGCGTCAGCTCCCGCTTCTGTCTCTTCCTGGCGTTTTTTATAGTGAGACAGTTTCTTGCGAACCGCGACCGTCATCAGGCTGGCCACAGACTTGCGCGCCTGACTATAGCTCTTGGGTAGCGTCGTCAGCTGAGTGAGCGCGTTGATGCCCGTTTCCAGAACGTGAGATTCAATCATCTCCGGTGACTCAATATTGTCGAGATAATACTTCACTGCCGTTGATGTCTGATAGAGGGGGGCGTCATCGGTCTCACGCGCCAGCTTCATGGTTTTCAGCGCTTTCTCACGAACGCGGGTGACGAGGCTCGGGCGTTCCTCCGAGGTATTGTCACACGCCGATTGAAGCTCGGTGATGGCGCTGACCAGATCAGTTGCTGTTGCGGCAGTCGATTTCTCGCTTGGCGCCTGGGTCTCATACTTGCTCCGCCGTTCCGGACCTGCATAGGGCGTCGAAGTTTTACGTCGCCGGCACGGACCGATATAGTCGGGGGAAGAAATGAAGGGTTGTGGCGCTTCGATAACCTTCTTGATCTTTCGAGAAAGCTGCGCCGGTGAAACCGGGCGCGTCACGAACTCATCGGCGCCTGAATCCCGGGCAGCGACAATATTGCTTGGCGTTGCCATCGCAGAAAGAAAAATCACCGGTCGTTCGGAATAATTGGCGTTATCCATACGTCGAAGGGATTTTATGAAGTCAAAGTCTGGCGGGTTTTCATTGCCATGGACCACCAGAATAACGTCTGGGGGCGGCGCATGGCTCTCCATTTCCAGGAAACGTTTTGCGGACTGAAAAACCACATTGTCATTCTGCGTGCCGACCCCGCGCAGAACTTCCATAATGACGGCGCGCGAATAGCCTGACTCATCAATGACGAGCACACGAGTGTCGGAAGGCACGAAGGCGCGTGACTGCCGGACTTTGGTATAAGGATTATCGGTCATGCGGCTTCACGGAGCTTTCTTTTTACAATTTTCTGCAGACCCTGAGCGATTTCGAGACGCTCGGAAGATTCTTTGGATGTGTGCTTCAGCAACAGACGGATCGCATTCATATGCGCTGAGATAACGGAAGGCTGAAGCGCGCCGCTCGCGCCGACGCCTTCAATATAACGGGCCACACAAAGAGTCGCGAGTTCCAGTGCGTCATCCCGAATTTGTCTGGCAATCTCATTAGCTTCGTTCGCTGTATTGTAGAGCGTACGCACGCCACCGCGATCACGTGGATCGATCGATTTGGCAATTTCGGCCAGCCGGATAGCGCATTGTTCCAGCATACGCTGGTTCATGGTGAGATCTGGCGCGGTAATTGTGACTTCAAGCGGATCGGAAATGCGTTTCAGAGACCCCTTATATTCAATATTTCGTTTTCTGCGACGGCAGGGACCGACATAGTGTTTGCCCTCGATAAAGGGGCGAGGGCGCAGCAGAACTTCGTCCAGGCGTTCTTTGATGATGGCGTGCGAAATAGGCTTGGCAGCAAATTCATCAACGCCCGCCATGCGTGCTTCCTGGACGGTTTCGAGGCGTGGGTCGCCTGTAACCATAATGACAGGAACGCCGCGATTTGGCACAATATCTTCCCGTCGGAACTGATGCACGAGCTCGGTGCCAGGCATGTCGGGAAGCAGGTTTTCCATGATCACAACACGCGGGTGCCAGACATTCATCGCCTCGACGATTTCGTTCGCATTTGCTGCTGAAAAGACGCGTTGATAGCCGAGGTTACGCAAAACCTCATTGATCATGGCTCTGGCGTAGTTGACGGGCTCTCCGAGAACGATCGGAATTTCTGCGGGGTTGATGCGCTTCTGGCGGGTCTTGGGAGGCATATTCTTGCTCTTTTTGCGGGTTAACAAGCACGATCCCACAAGTCTCTGAATAATCCCGAACACTCGTCTGTGAAATTTTAAGTGATTTCGGAACGGGATTTGTACCCTTGATGTGTTTCGCCTGTGTGCAAAATCGGCTACGTGTGTAAGCCAAAGAATTATAAACCAGTCTAAAAACTGAGTGAGCACCCGTGTCTGAACCCGAAAAACTTGATCAACGAATCCAACTCGTCGCGTCCAAGGAGTTTGGACAGAAAGTCGATTCCTGGCGACGGACGCAGTCTGACCTTCCGTCACGATCTGAGGCCATTCGTCGGCTGGTTTATCTCGGTCTCGTCCATGAAGAGGAACATCCTATGCGTCTGATCACGGCGATTGTCCGCCCTCACAAATACGGCGCTGTGCGCGATGCGCTTTCGGAGCTTGGTGTGACAGGGATTACAGCGTCTCAGGTCACAGGGTTTGGCCGCCAGCGTGGGCAGACGGAAACCTATCGCGGCGCTGAATACGAAGTGAAAGAAGTCCCGAAGATCAAACTTGAAGTGGCTGTGCCCTCAACTCTTCTGGAGGATGCCCTTAAGGTCATTATCGACACAGCGGAAACCGGAAAAATTGGCGATGGGAAAATCTTCGTGACGTCTTTGTCGGGTGCCGTCCGCATTCGAACTGGTGAACGCGATGAGAAAGCTCTGATGTGACGACGATCTGAGCAGATCAACAAAATTTGATCGCACTGCTGTAATAAGTCGAGTTTTTCTATCCTTGCGACAACCTGCATCATTGTCTGCCCCGTTCAGGCGAGACAGACTTTCGCTATGTTCGGGAAAAGCAAGATGTCAGGTGTGCGCTGTTTTCTTACTGCGCTGTGTCTGGCCTTTATGGCGGTGTCCGGTCTAAGTGCTGCGGCTCAGTCAAATGTGAAGTTCGATGACGGCCTTCCGCAAATCGACCGCCAGGTCAGCGAGTGTTTGCGCCAGAAAGGTATCGGGTTTCTGCCGCGCACAGACGTCATCTGCTATAATGCGATGATCTTCCCGGATCATCTGAAGCGGCTGAAAACGCTTCCGCAAGCGAGACGCATCATTTTCACCAGCTCGGGCGGCAATATGCTTGTGGCCCGTCGTATGAATGAAGAGCTAAGGCGGCGCGATACGCCTGTTACGATTGCAGGTCCCTGCCTCTCATCTTGCGCTATGCTGATCATTCCGGGTCTGAACCGGCTTCATATCCACAAGACAGCTCTGATTGCATCACACGGTATTACCAATCTGGGTTTCGATGACTGGTATGTCTGGGAGCATCAGGGGCGGCGGCCTTCAGCGATGCAGCGCGCGTCTGCCAGTATCGGGATGGACGACGATTATATGTTCTACAAAAGCGCCAATGTGCACGTGGAGCAGCATCTGAAATCTGTTGGCGTGGATGTTGGTTATATCAACCGGATTTCCGACCGTATGAGCCTGGATGCGCGCCGGTTTCGCGATTGTCTGGTCAAACCTTCAGATTATTGGACAATCATGACACCCGATCATATTCAGGCTTATCTCGGACGATCTGTCGTTCGGATGGAGCGGTTCGTGAGTGGTTGGTCTGATCCGCTTAACCGCGCCTATACTCACATCGGTGTGGCGATCTCAGACCAGAGCTACATTATGCACGAAGAATACGCATCGGCCGGATGCCCGCCGCAACGCTCTGCGGGCGCATCGATTATGGCGTCAAACGCGGTTCGCTAAACGCTATTTGTGGCGGAAGGGCATGCTGATCAGGCGCCAGATGGCCCAGATGGGCAACACAATCAGCGCGCCGAGCAAGGCCGGCCACCAGCCATTTCCGAATAGCCAGAGAATAGCGCCGACAAGGTTCTGCCAAATGGTCGTCAGTGTGTGAGAGAGGCTAAACTGGGACGCGTTGAAAGGCAGCCCACTGACCTCCATCACCATGCCGACAAGCAGACAGATGAGAATAAGCCAGGCCACACCCCAGGCATCGATAGCGAACGCGCGATGCCAGAAGGAGCGCCCGGTACGCGAACGCTTTTCTGTTTTTAACGGCGGACGTGCTGAGGTTGTCGGGCTGGTGTCTGGATAGCCGGCTTCACGCGGTTGAGCTGGATTGTCCTGCGAATGCATAAGTCATCTCCTCCTTTCCAGTGTCTCATGAACTGTGGCGATGGAGAAGCCTGTCCATTTAGTTGACTTTATCAACTAATATGATCATCTGCGGCTTGAGAAGGACTAACATGCTCATGGATACCCAGATTGCTGCTTTTCGGCGCTTTAATCGCTTTTACACGAGGGAGCTTGGACTGCTTCGTCGCAACTTTCTGGGCTCGCCCTGGTCACTGGGAGAGATGCGGGTGCTCTATGAAGTCTGGATGCGACCGGGCCTTCTGGCCAAGGAGATTGCAGAGGAACTCGATCTTGATGCGGCCTATCTGTCGCGCCTGATTTCCCGGTTTGAAAAGCAGGATATTGTCCGGCGCGAACCGTCGGATCGCGACGCTAGAGAATTACATCTCTTTCTGACAGCCAATGGCCTGCGCCAGGTCGAAGAGACTGACGCCGTACAGAAATCAGCGGTCAGCCGCGTCCTGGAAGGGCTGTCGGAAGACGAGCAGGTCGAGCTTACCTCAGCCATGCAACGCATTGAAACACTGATCGAAACTTCAAGGCAGAAGAATGTTGAACACTGAGCTTCTCGACCGACCAATCTGGAGTGCCTTGACCCACGACCATGCGCATATGGGGCAGATGCTGGGTCTCGCGCGGCGCTATCGCTCTGAATTTTCACCGTTTCACGCGGCGGAGACGATGTCTGATGCGGCCGTGGCCGACCTCATGTCTCTCATCGAGCCGGGTGAGACCGCTTCGCTTGTGGAGCTTGCGCCGCAAGACCCGCCGCCGGGCTTCTCTGCACGACATGTTGAAATCGTCCAGCTGGTGGCGACCGAGTTCCCGGATAGAGAGGGCGAATTTGATGTTCGATCATTATCCGCTGAATACGCAGACCAGATGCTCGAGCTGGCGTGTCTCACTAAGCCCGGTCCTTTTCGGGAGCGCACCGGTGAGTTCGGTCGGTATCTCGGCATCTTCGATGGTGGCCGGCTGGTTGCGATGGGCGGAGAGCGCATGGCGTTTGATGGCTTCGTCGAGATTAGCGCAGTGTGCACGCATCCAGACTATCGCGGGCGTGGTTATGGCGCCGCGCTGATCTGCTCCGTCGGGCGACAGCTGCAGGCAGACGGCAAAACGCCATTCCTGCACTCCAATGCCGATAACGATGTGGCGCTGGGCCTGTATCAATCCCTGGGTCTGAAGCCGCGCCGCAACTTGTGGCACACAATGTGGGAGCCAGTGGAATAGAAAAAGGGCTGCCGAAGCAGCCCTTGAAATGAAGTGTCTTAAGCGGCCGCATCGTCGTTTGCGGCTTCCTTTTTGACAAGCGTTGTATGCGGATAAGGAATGGAAATCCCGCCCGCATCCAGCGCCTCTTTGACCTTTTTGATCAGATCAAACTTCATGTTCCAGAGATCAGACGCCTCACACCATGTGCGCGTGGTGATATCGACAGAGCTATCGCCCAGATTCGTGACCTTCACGAACGGCTCAGGATCTTTGAGCGCGCGCTCATCGGCTTCGATCACGCCGCGGATAATGCTGATCGCCTTGTCCATATCATCGTCGTAATCAATGCCGAAGGTGATGTCGCAGCGGCGCTGGGTGTAGCCGGAATAGTTCGAGATCACACCATCAATGGCCTCGCCATTCGGGATGATGATCTTCACATTGTCTGTGGTGGCGAGAATGGTCTGAAACAGATTGATGTCTTTAACCGTGCCGGACTCGCCAGAGATCTCAACGAAGTC
>PABS01000019.1 GCA_002699325.1 Ponticaulis sp.
TGAACCTGCCGCTGCCTCGCTAGTTTGGACACCACTCGATCTTCGTAGTCTACACCGAGGATTGCCCAACTCTGCTCGCGGGTATCTGATCCAATCGGGATTGAAGCCCGCTCAGTGGCATTCATGAGCTCATAGCGCGTCTTGCGCTCGCAGCGGTATTGGAACCACGATTTAATAGTCGAACCGCTGAGCCCTTTTGACAAATCTACGCCCCACGGATTGAGAGAATTTGGAGTGCCCCTTCATCGACTGAAGGTCTTTGGCAATCAAGTATATAAAGCCAAACCTCTAGGCGCAGCACCATGTTTCCGCAGTCAGCATGCGTGCTCCAAGCGAATAATTTGCACAGCCTCTCTAAAATCGGAGATCACGAAATCGGGAGGCGGCGAGGCCTCCTCGTCGTGCCAACGGGGCTTAAAGCCACCGGGGAAGTAGATTGTCTTGAGCCCCGCCTGCTTCGCTGGTGCAATGTCGCGATCAATTTGGTCACCGATCATGTAGGCGTTGGACGGAGAGCCAACTAGTTTCAGGATTCTTTGATACAGTTCGGGGCGTTTGCGGCCTTCAAGTACTCTGTCAAAGAATTGAGAGATGCTCAAAGCGTCGGCAGTTTCCCTTGCTCGCGTCACAGCAGATTCTGTGACCATCAAGATGTTCCAGTTAAGCTCCTTCATCTGCCTAAGGCCGTCTGCAACGCCCTTCTTAAGTTGTGGAAGTGCCTTCAGAGATTGAAAATAGCGGTTGAGGATTACGCCTTCTTGGTCGGCATAGATCTTTGCAGGCTCGCTTCCATGCAACGCAATTTTCGCTGCCCGAACCGGATCCATTCCATCCAGGGCCAAGCTTAGGGCACGTACGAGCAATGCAGGCGGGTAGCGCAAGCCATCATGATGTAGGGAGGCAAGCTCTTGGTCTGCTGCCCGCACGAATTGAAGACGATCTTCATCTGGCCACGTGAGTCCGAGTGACTCCTCAACGTCGTGAAGCAAGCGGAGCTGAGTGCTCGCGAACACTCTATCTGTATCCCACAGAGTGTTGTCTGCATCGACAAAAACTGTGACGAGTTCGCTCGCCCTAATCACTGCTCTGGGTCAGTCTTTTTGGTTGGAGTTGGCTGTTGAGTTGGAGTCTGCGAGCGTTCAATCAAAGCGTCCACGTGAAGAGTTCCCCCGATCATCTCAACTTCAGTCGGTTGTGGGGTGGGCTTTGTCGGTTCCACGCAGGTCAGAACATAGCCGAGCAACATTACATAGACTATCAAGCAACGTAGTGCATAAGATAAAAGACTCTGAGCAGGCTGAAGATACCGTAACTTTTCTGCTGTCTTGGCGGCAACGAGGTAAGCTTCGCTAACATAGTTTTTGAGGTACTCTACCTTCAGCATTGGGTTGATTTCTACAGTCATGGTTCCTGTAGACTCTCCAACATTTACAAAGGAATTCGCCCAACCTTCTGGGGTGACGCCAATTATTTCGCGAAAGAACAGAAAGGAGCGGGCTCTGCCTGACTGGCTATCTACGGTTGCTTCAGAAGGATATTTGAAGCGAGTGCGCGACGCATGAAAGGTAACCAGCGCCCCTCCGAGTGATAACAAGATAAAGAGGAGGAATGAGATGTAGGTGGCCGAAAGAAGCCACCATTCTGCTCCGACCTGATCTTGCAAGTTTCTTAGAGGATAATTCGTCGAAAATGACGCGAAGAATGCACCAGCGAGAGCAGTCAAAAAGGTTGAGACCGTTAGCAACCGCGTCGCTTTCTGATCCTGATATTCAGTTTGCGCCTTCGCTTCTTGGAGTGATGCTTTGGCTAGGTCGACCGCTTTATCAAGATTGGAATCATTGGGGTCGATCTTGGCCCAGGCGGCCATTACTCCATGCTTAGGATTGTAGAACCGATTGACGATTTCATCCGAGGGAACGCTGCGAACCTTAGCCTCAAGGCGCGGGTAGAAGTCTATCGGCCGATCCAAAAACGATAACACCGTCGCACGAAGCGCATGGAGGCCTGCGCCGGTCTTTACCTTTGACGGAGTGATCTCGGGCCCGCCGCTTTCATTGGTCGAAGAAGCGACTGAAGCATCGTCGGAAGTGGTGCCAGAGTCAGTCAAGACCTGGTGCCTTCGCGGAAACTCTCATATCCTCGTGCTCGAAGCTCACAAGCAGGGCACGTTCCGCAGCCATAGCCCCATTCGTGGCGAACTGTGCGTTCGCCAAGGTAGCAGGTGTGGCTATGTTCTGTGATCAGATCCAAGAGAAGGTCGCCGCCCAGATCTTGCGCCAATGCCCAGGTGCCAGCCTTGTCGATCCACATCAGGGGCGTGTGGATCACGCTTCGACTGCCCATCCCTAGGTTCAACGTGACCTGTAAAGCTTTGAGTGTGTCGTCGCGGCAGTCAGGATATCCAGAGTAGTCAGTTTCGCACATGCCGCCAATCATGTGTCGAGCCTTGCGTCTGAATGCGAGCGTCGCCGCAAGAGTGAAGAACAACAAGTTGCGGCCAGGCACAAAGGTGTTCGGCAATCCGTCTTCGCGCAGGGCGATCTCGGCGTCTCGGGTCAGTCCCGTCTCGCTGATCTGGCCGAGAACCGACAGATCGAGCGTATGGTCGGCTCCAAGCCTCTCTTTCCAGGTTGGATTGATCTCAACAATCCGCGCGAGAAGCTCTGAACGACATTCCAGTTCGATCCGATGTCTCTGCCCGTAGTCGAACCCTACCGTCTCGACAGCGCTGAATTTCTCAAGTGCCCAAGCAAGACAAGTTGCGGAATCCTGCCCGCCGGAGAAAAGGACGAGAGCCTTCTCGTCAGCAATCATGCAAGCTCTTCCTCGCCCCAGTAGGTGACCGCATCACTATTGCTGTCGCGGTAGACACTGACCTTCGAAAGCGCCGGGAACTCGGGCTTGAGCCTGTTCCAGATCCAACGGCACAGATTTTCCATGGTTGCCGGGCCAAGGTCGTTGATGTCGTCCAGAAAACGATGGTCGAGCGCGTCCCGAACGCTCTCGAGTTCTTTCTCCAGAATACCAACGTCGACAATCATACCGCTTACAGGGTCAGGCCTTCCACGGAGCGTGACCTCGCCGCGATAGCTATGACCATGGATCCTGCGGCTGGACTCGGTTTGGACGACCCGATCGAGTGTGTGAGCCGCGTCAAAGCGAAATTGTTTCGAGAGTTCGTACATCAGCGGATTCCGACTAGCTTGTGCGACTGGAGCGATAAGCGCCAGCGAGGATTTTCGAGGCAGTAATGGATCGTGTCATCGAGGCATTGGCCGGCCTCGGCGCAATCCATTGGCTGCAAGAAGAAGTGCTCGAACTCGAGGTCTTCGAAGCGTTCAGGTGGCGCGCCTGCCTGCGGGAACACGAGCTTCAGTTCGTTGCCCGACCGCAAGACAAGTTCGTTTTCCCCTTTAGGGCTAACGCAGATCCAATCGATGCCTTCTGGGGCAGGACGCGTACCATTGGTCTCGACCCCGATCTCAAAACCGTGTCGATGAAGTGCATCTACCAAAGGCGCATCGACCTGCAGCAATGGTTCACCACCTGTGAGCACGACATAGCGACTCTCATTCGAGCCAGCCCATTCATTAGCGATTGTTTGTGCCAGCAATTCCGCGTCCGCGAAACGGCCCCCGCCGGTCCCATCCACACCCACGAAGTCGGTGTCGCAAAAGGAGCATTGCGCGCTCGCGCGGTCCTGATCGCGACCCGACCAAAGATTGCAGCCCGAGAACCGGCAGAAAACAACCGTGCGCCCAGCATGAGCGCCTTCGCCCTGCAAGGTTTTGAATATCTCTTTGACCGCATAAGCCATGGTTATTCAGCCGCGTCTTCGAAGAGCGGGGCGGGTGCTGCTCGCCGCTTTTGCCTGAGATCAGCCTTGAGGATGCCGACGAGATAGTGCTTCAGCAGAGCGACATCGCGATTGACATTCTGCAGCGAGTTCCAGCGCCGAACTTCGCCGCCGAGTTCCCAGTCGCCGGATGTCCACGCGGTCTTGTCCTTGAGGCATTCCATGCCTGCCTGGAAATCATCGACCGATCGTGCATCAACTCTTTGAGCCAGCACTTCCATAACATCGCCCATTGCCTGGATGCCGGCGCCGTGCAGCAGTCGCGATGTCTTCGGCTGGTGGCCATGCCAAGCGTCCGGAAAAACGCGTTTTACGGCTTCAAAGAAATTCGAGACAATCCGAACACATTTGTCTTCGCCTTTGGGGCGACTAATCAGGTCGCGCATGATGCCGTTGGCGAGCGACTCCATGATGATCTTCTGCATCACGGTGTCGGCGATGATCCCTTCCGGGCAGGTGTGTTGACGGATGTAGCCNTTNAGCGANGTGTTCTCGAAGTTCAGNCGNGCGGTCAGNTCNGCNGCCGTCGAGCGCCTGCTNAGCCGCGNCGGAAGATCATCGACAGTNGGCAGCAGTTCATAAATNAGNGACTTGGGCAGCGGCTTGGTGTTGTTGATGAGCACGAACTGTCGACGCAGNTCTGCCTCGTCNTGGCAAATCAGGACTGACACGAAGACCTGAAAATCACGCTCCAGCGTGCTCAGGGCAGAAAGCCGCTGTTGTCCATCGACAACCAGTCCCGGTGTNCCTTTGCTTACNTCGATCGTCAGGCGCGCCGATCCATCTCCCAAATCCTCAACGCCGACATGATCTGTAAAGGCGACGACGATCGGATTGGGAAGGACCGAGTTTGGCTTGATCAGGTAGTCCTGGATCTCNCGAATGTGAGCAGCAACCTGTGGCCGTTGGAAGCCGCTGAGTTCGCCCTGTGCATCGCGGCCAATGCGGTCAATCGATGCAAACTTGAGAATGTCGGATGCCTTGGCCGCAAACACGAGGACCCGATGCTCGCTGCTCTGTTCCGCGGTCACGGCAAGGTATTGCATGGGCTTAGGTGAGGGCACGCTTCAAATCCAATCTCTCAATATGATCCTTATAAACCGCGAGATTGTGGATCCCGCGACGCTTGTTCCGATTGCTTCCCCGGAAAATGATGACATCGACCGCTGCATGTTCGCAGATCGAGCAACTGCACTGCTTCCAGGGTTTGCTCTCGAGAGTATCGCGATAGCGCGTCGCCAGGCGAACCATGCTGGTCGCGTCCTTGCAGTCTTCAAACGGCTTTTCTTCCACGAGTGGTGCGCTGTAGACGAGGACGTTCTGGAGCGTTTCCTCAATGCCGGCTTCCCCGCGATCGAACGCGCGCAAGCTCGACAATGCCGCACTTTCCATGGTGACCAGATCTTCTGCTCGAAAGACGCCGCGCTTGACCGTTCTTTGAAGGCGCGGGTTTTCCAGCGCCTGAGGTACGCGGATCGATGTGAAATAACGCAGTCCCAGACCATTGCCTGGCAGGTAGTAATTCTGCTTCGCGTCCTTGAACGCGCGAATGAGCGGCGACGTCGTATCGAAGCTGGCGATGTCGTAACTGTGGAAGCTATCGATGTCGTCGGCCTTCGCGAAACCAAGGATATGAAGGCGTGTCGCTGGAGGTACGACGTCTCGGATCGCCGCGAGGCACTGTTTGATCTCAGGTGATTTGAGCGGGACCATGCCGCCGAGCGCGAGGTAATCATACCCCATCGCCACCAGCCTGCGCGCAGCTTCCGCCATGCTATCAGGCGACCAGCCTTGAACAACGCCGAGCGGCTTGAACAGTGCATCAATGGCTTCGGCTTCGCGCCGGAAAGCATCAGCATTCTCGAGCGTGATCTCGAAGCGATCCTTGGCGTCGTTCGATCCACCATCGAGCCCTTTTGCGGCAACATCGAAGTCAAAGATGATGTGGTCGACCGAGCAGCCATGTGTGAAACCGCAATCATCGTAGAATTCAGCGATCTCGGCAGGTGAGTAGGGCGGACGCTCCTCGTTGACATAGGTGAATGCGCCGCAGTCGCCAAAGATGTCGAGATGCGCGAATTCCGGTTTGTCGAGCCTCAGGAACTTGCGCGCGCCAACCAACTCGAAGCGCCGGGCTTGGCTGGCCGTGTATTTCCCTTTGACGCGATGGTCGCCGACGATGCCTTTCGACACGAGCACGCCGTCGTAGGGAGCATAGCCGAGTATCTCATGAGGATAGGCGTCGTCCCAATAGGGCTGCCGTTCCGCAGGACTGCGGTCGGCGATGAAGTCAAAGGCCGGATCGACATAATCCAGACTGTCGGCGAAGATGAACTTCATGAGGTTCCCCTCGCCAGGTCGCGTTCCAGATGCATCAGATGGTCGGTGAGCTTCGAGATATGCTGGGACGTTGACTGCACTTCGTTCCACATCAGATTGAGCGCATCCCACCGGCCCTCGGTCCAGTGGCAGTGCTTGGCTAACTTCTTCAGGATGGCGCGCACCGCGGCCCCGCGGTCGTCGGCACTGTCGACCCGCAACATGATCTGATCCATCAGGGCGCCCATCGCCCGGATGCCAGCGCTATGCATAAGGCGACTTTGGGTTGGCGGCTTGCCCCAAGCATCCGGGAATGTGTCGCGCACCGCACTCCAGTAAAGAACGAGCGTTTCATACATGGCATTGGCGTCAGTGCCGTCGCCATTGCGTTTGAATTGGCCGAGAGCCCCGGACGCCGACCTTAGGCTTGTACGCATCGCTTCGATCAAGGCGGAGTCCGCAACGACACCGGTTCCGGAGCGTGCATTGGATTCCCGCTTGATGAGATTGTGAAATGGNGAGTCCTTNTGCTGGTTGAGCAATTCGCANAGCGCGCTTGGCAGTTTGCGCGCAGCCAGATCCCTTGGCAGGAGAGCGCTCACTTCTGGCAGCAGTTCATCGATCAGACGTTTGGGCAGTGGCCGCGCCTTGTTGACGAGAATGAACTGTTCTCGTTGAGCCTCNATCTCATCNGAGACGAAGCCGACGACTGGCACGGCGATCGACTGATCCTTTGCCTGCGCCAAGGCCAGCGATCGTTGCTGGCCATCGACGATCCAGGCCGCCCGGCGGCCTGCCGGGTAAACAGGAATGGTCAGTGTNCCAGCGTCGCCGATCTCGCAGATGTTTCCGGGCTTGCGCCCGCGTGCCGACGCGAATTCCACTTCCTCCGAAAGAGCCAGGATGATCGCGTTTGGAAAGAGGACTTTCCCGCTATCGAGAAACTGCGTGATTGCCGAAACGTGCGCCTTGATTTCGCTGCGCTGGAAGCCCTTAAGTTCTTGCTCTTCGCGTCGCAGGCGGGCGATATCGGCGATACGCATGATGTCCGCGCCTTCGAGGAAGAAGACGAAAACCGCAGTTCCGTCGCCTTGCTCGCTGCGAACAGCACGAATGGCCAATGTCTCTTTAGCCATGGCTCACCTCCGACCGTATCTCTCTTGCGAGCGATGCAAAGCGCCCCTGTTCGCAGGCAATGTCGAGTTCATCCCGAAAGAGCCTGAGCAACTTGGTCGTACTCCCGTTGGTTTCGAGCCAATGGCGGCGCATCAATTGCCTGATCTCGTCGTCGGAAAGCCGGCGGCGGGAAAATACTGGAGGTTCTGCCCATTCCTTAGCCGCCCTCAGGACGGCGTCGGCATGTTGGCTGGCTGAACGGCCATCATCAGAGGAAAGGATGCTGTCGACGAAGTGCAGGAGGGCGCGGGCAGCGAAATCGCTACGGGTGCCGCGGATTGGGCTGTCTGGGCCGTCAAGCCGGTCGTCATATGGCATCAGGTAAGGCTGCAATTGTGCTGGTATTCGCTCTCTAGGCGTGCGCGTGAACAATCGCAGATCGCCTCTTCGTCCTTCCGGAAGCGTCAGAAACTCCTCGAGCATCATCTCGATATATCCATCGGACAATGCGGCCATGATCAGGCCGGTGCGGCAATCTGCCACATCGGCTAGCTTCATCGTATGCGGAGACACTTGGCCGAGTTCTTTCCACCAATTCGCTCTACTGAATCCCTCGGTGATAGGGGCGGCGATGCTATCGGCTGCCCCGCTGAGTACGGTGCAAGCATAGGAGGGTACCTGCGTTCGTGCGCCAACCAGGCCAAGGCCAGCTGAAACGATCAGCAGTTCCGCACCGACCTTCTCGGCGGCAACCATAGAGTCCCTGAAGGACCTGCCGCCATAGAGCGAACTCGCAGGATAGGTCTGATAGGCCTCGCCTAGCCGTTCGCCCCACTCTGCCGCGACCTGGGTGATGCCACCCTTCTTGAGATCACCCGCGTGCAGCCGAGCAGCCACCGGCTTTCGCTTCCTGTTTGTGCACGTGGTGATAACGATAGCCAAGATCTGTTCCTACCAGTTGAGCATTTTTGATAGCAAGGGTGGAGCAAAACGGCTACATTTAATGTGCCAATCGCGCAAAGTTTTTGTGTAAATAAATGCGCCAGAATCGAGGAGATGATCAGGCGTGATTACGATTGCCGAGTTGCTCAGGCGTTCGGATGACGCTCTAGCTGGCTTGGCGCAGCGCCATGCCGACCTCTCGCGCTATGCCTATACGGTCGACCAGCTACATCGGACAAATGTCGAAGAGGACCTCGCCTACCAACGCACCTTCAACGGCCTCTATGGAGTCCGCAGAAACGCCGACTGGCGAGGCCGTTTCTACCGGATTTTTGAGCAGCAGAAGTCCAACTCGGACATCGAGTTTGGGGAGATTGTTCGGTCAATTTTCGAGAGCACCGGGAGAGTTGAAGCGTCATTTGCCTCGAAGCTGATAGCAACCGTGGATCCGACCAGAGCAATCTATGATTCGATCGTGCGGAGCAATTTGGGACTGCGGACCCGCACTGGCTCGGGGCTCGAAAAGATTGCCGACGCGGTTGATGATTACCAAGCCATCCAGGCTCATCTCGATGCCCTGATACGTGCCGATCGCTTTTCGCTCCTACGTCAGCGCTTCGACCAAGAATTTCCCCAATTCAAGGAATTCACTGATCTTAAGGTGCTCGATCTTTTGATCTGGCAGATCCGCTAATGTCTCGAAATCGCGACATTAACGGCAAAAAGGGGCATAAGGTCTCAATTGTGCGACATTATGGGCAGGCTTACCGAGGAATTCACAATGACGAAGCAGAGGCCCGATCGGGACGAGCACCAATTGGAGGGCTTCAAGGAAATTGACCGTGCCATCTCCGAAAATCGCCTCACGTCCTACTCATGGAAGAAGGCCTGGGCCGATCCATGGGGGCGGGTTGGCTTCATT
>PABS01000001.1 GCA_002699325.1 Ponticaulis sp.
CGGCTGCGGGAGCCGTAGGGGGGCTTGGCTCCCGGTCACTCGGCCGCAGTGGCGAAGGCGTTGCTGGTGACAGGTTCATCATCGGTGATGACGGCGGAATCGCCCATGGCCGGTTCGCCGCCGTTATCCGCCGATTGCGCTTCGCTCTCAGGGAGAGCCGGCATGCGCAGTACTTCGGGCAGCCAACCGGTCCCTTCGAGAAGCTCTTCGGCCGCCGCGATCATTTCCGGTTTCTTGAGGCTGGCGATGCGGTCGGCCGCTTCGTCGCCCTTGGCTTCGCGCACCGCTTCCAGAATGCGGGCCTTGGTGATGCGTGCCAGATAGCTCTCGCCCGTCGGCGTCCAGCCCGCACTCGCCATGTCGAGCCCGAGTGTCGTCGCCAGCAAATCGGCATGGGCGAGCGCCCGCGGGCGGCGGTTGTACGGCTCATGGACGGCGTTCACCGTCATGGCGACGCAATGCGCGAACAGCGCCTCGCGGCTGTCGTTGTCGAACCTGACCAGTGCGTCCCACAGATCTTCAGGCGCTTTCGGCAGCGCCCCTAGCCAACTCGTCGTGCGAGCGTCGATGCTGAGCGCGTAAGCCGTGTCGCCGAGACCCGGCGCCTGGGCGCCGAAACCGGCGCTGTGCGGCGTGATCTCGACGCAGCTATCCAGCGGATAGTGATAGAAGAGCCGGAGGGTCAACGCGTGCAGGGCGGCGAGGAACGCCGTCTGCGGATCGCTGGCGAGCGCGTCGCGAAGGGCGAGCGTGCGATGCGCCGTCAATTCCATGACGAGGCGGTCGGAGAGCGGCTTCAGGCCATCGTCTTCTTCTTCCGCCTCTTCGCTGGCGTCGGGGGCCGTAACTTCGTCGGCGGAGGCGTCGATCCCGTCGACCTCATCCAGCCCGTCCGATTGGACGGAAGGTTCATCCTCGGGACGGACATAGCCGCGTTCGACGCGCAGTCGGCCGTCATGGCCGATGCTGACGAAGACGCCGGCCATGGCGATTTCATCCGGCTCAAAGCGGACGGGCCGCTCCTGCAAGGCTTCCATTGCCGTTTCGATTTCGCCGAGCCGGGTGTCGATCTCTTCCGGGAACTCCTCGGCGTCGGCGTACTCGTCTTCGAGCTTGTCGTATTCGGCCTTCAGCGCTTGGAAGCTCGCTATCTCGTCCTCGCTCATCGGCTCGTTCTCGCCGATGATCCGGCGCAGACCGTAGGTATGGCCGTAGGGAAAGTCCGTGCCGATCTCGATCCATTTCCAGCCCTCNGCGCGGATCGCTTCCGCATNGGTTTCNAGCTTTTCNTCGACGAGTTTNGCAAGCAGGCCAGCGTCNTGNAGCCATCCGCCNTCGTCGGANTGGAANAGATCGCGAAGGATGGCGCCGCCGGCCNCCTCATAGGCGTCGAGCCCGACGAACTGCGCCCGCCGGTCGGAGGCGCGCACGGCACCTTCGGTCAGCATGCGGCGGATCTCATAGGGCTGTTTCGNGTAAGTCCGTTTGATCGACTCCCAGACCTGTTCCTGACGCTCATGGTCGGGATTGACCGTGAAGGCCATGAGTTGGTCGAGGGTCAGTTCCTCCTCAGCGTAGGCGTCGAGGAGCGATGGCGCGATAGCGGCGAGCTTGAGCCGCTGCTTGACGACGTTCGCCGAGACGAAGAAGGCCGCCGCGATNTCTTCCTCGCTCTTGCCTTTCTCGNGCATCGCCTGGAAGGCGCGGAACTGGTCGAGCGGATGAAGCGGCGCCCGCTGAACATTCTCGGCGAGACTGTCTTCTTCGGCGAGGCCGTCCGTGCGCACGATGCAGGGCACGGGCGCTGTGCGGTTCAGCCGCTTCTGCTTGACCAACAGTTCGAGCGCCCGGTAGCGGCGTCCGCCGGCCGGGATCTCGAACATGCCGGTTTCGGCGCCGTCCTCGTCCAGCACCGGCCGGACGGTGATCGAGGACAGAAGCGTGCGCCGGGCGATGTCTTCGGCGAGCTCTTCGATCGAGACACCGGCCTTGACGCGGCGGACATTGGACTGGCTCAGCACCAGCTTGTTGAAGGGGATGTCGCGCGAGGCGCTGAGGGTGATTTTCTGAGACTTGGTCATATCAGTTCTCCGCGACGGGCTGGCCGAAAGCCTCTCTCTCGACCTCCAAACCCGTCACGAAGAACCCGGCCCGCCTCTTCCTCTTGAGGAAGCGACGGACCGGAAAGGCGGAGCGCCGGTTGAAGCTACGCTGCGCGCTCCAAGAGCTTCTTCGCCTTGCCCTCCATTTCGAGCCGGGCGTCCTGCTGCGGTTTCGAGCGNGCGACGGCGGTGATGCCCTGCACGAAATCGAACACGGACTCGGGCGGGCGGCCTTCCTCGGCCAACACCGTTTCGACGATCCTGGCCGTCTCCGCCTTGGAGAAGCCACGCTTGCGCAGGAAGTCGATGCGATCGTCATCACTGCGGGCGACGATCCGCTCGCGTGCTGCTCGAATGCCTTCGACGAAGGGTTGCGGCGAGGAATCTGCGAAGCGGGTCAGCGCCGGCGCCGCCACGTGTGCGAAGCGATTGGCGGCGTATTTGGAATGCCGGATGCTGATTTCCTGGAAGTCCTCAACACCCCAGAGATTGCGGTTCTGGCAGACGGCGCGCAGATAGAAACTAGCGATGCCGAGCGTTTTCGCGCCGACCTCCGAGTTCCAGCAATAGAAGCCCCGGAAATAGAGATCGGGCGATCCATTGGGCAGCTTGCCCGCCTCGATCGGGTTCATGTCGTCGACCAGGAAGAGGAANACGTCTCGGTCGGAGGCGTAGAGCGTGGTCGTGTCCTTGGTGATGTCGACCATCGGGTTGTAGACGCCGCTCGACCAATCGAGCGTGCCGGGCACTTTCCAGCGCGTATCGCCAGTTCCGTTCCCCGCGATCTTCTGCACGGCCGCCACGAGTTCGTGGTCGTAGATGCGGCCATAATCCGGGCCGGTGACGGCGCGCAGCTCCGTGCGCCCGTCTTCGGTTTCCAGCGTCTTGATCTGTTCGGCGCGGTGCGAGGTGAGCCCGTATTGCAGATTGATGCCGGCAAGCGGCGCGGGAAGCTGGCGCAGATAGGCAGCCGGCGCGCTGACCAGGCTGGCGAGCTGGCCGAAGCTCCAATGGGTGGCGTGGGCCGGCGCGTCGGCTTCGGGCAGAATGAGCGCCAGGTTTTCCGGATCGTCGCGATGGGCTTCGACGCGGATCGCCGCGCTCTCGACCGTCCGCGTGCGGCTGCGCTCGGCGCGGCCCTTCACCGANGNGTANAGCTCCGACAGGGACAGATAGCGCTCGTCATNCGGCCGGGAAAACCATTCCGAGGAGACNCGGCCGANCCGCTCTCCGCGCGAGATATCAACTTTGTAGCCGCCGCTCGCGTCGCGCCGGCCATCCTGGGTTTCAAGGTTCGTCATGGGTCAATCTCCGTGGGCGGGCTGGCCGAGAGCCTCTCTCTCGACCTCCAAACCCGTCACGGCGAAAGCCGCCGACTCTCACTCTCTGGGGGCGCCCACGGCGTCTCCCGGCAGAAGGGGTTGGCCGAGACCCAGGCTCGGACGCAGGGGAAGGCTTTCCCCTTCCCATCATCTTGGTTGTTCGCCCACACTTCCAATCAGCGACCCACTGGTCCCCAATCAGCCAGGGTTGAAAGCCTCACCATGGAGTGATCGGAGCGGCCGGGCCAGTCCAGTGCTTCGATCGGCCAGTGAAATTTCCTAAGCTCTTTCCCCCAAGTGCAGAGGATTGGCCGTGCGGCTGCCGAGTGGCCATTGCGCCTCATCCCCAGAATCGACTAACTGCCATATATGACATCTAAAGATATATTGGCAGTCAGATATGGCGGTTAAGATACCCTCCCTTAACGCGCGTCGAGCCCTTGAGGTATTGGGAACGAACATCAAGATAGCCCGCTTGAAGCGGCGCATCTCGGTGAGGGAGTTCGCCGAGCGGGCCGGTGTTTCCGAGAGGACTATCATCCGACTGGAAAAGGGCGACGACGGTGTCAGCATCGGCACGCTAGCAATGGCCTGCCTCGTAATCGGTGAGATCGACAGGATTTCGGATTTGCTCGATTCGGGCTCCGATGAGACCGGACTGCTTCTCGACCGAGAGGCTTTGCCGAAACGGATCGACCGGAAGCGAGGCTCCAGACCGGCAGCCGCGGGAAAGGGAAAGATTGCCCTGTCAGGCGACGATGACGAAGGGGTGGGTTTCTGAGCTCCCAAGCGATCTTGGCGTTCGGCAAAGGCAAACGTGTCCTCGGGCTGTTGAGGTTTGCGATCCATGGTCGGCGCCAGCACCCGCAGCGCCGAAGGGGCAGAGCCAGTTGACCTACTGGGAGGAGGATTTGGCTTTTCCTTCATCATTCCATGTGATACAAATCCTCACACTATGAATTCTGGAGTGCGAGAATCTATATCTATGCCTCAATCCAGGCCCCAACGTGAGATAGCCCGTGATCTCCTCGCGGCACGTGGGATTCTGCGCCTTGCGGAACTAAGGGACGCCGGCGTAACCGCTGCAACCGTCAGCCGCATGGAGAAAGATGGCGAGGTCATCCGCCTAGCGCGCGGGCTCTACCAGCTTCCCGATGCAGAACTCGACGCAAATCACAGCCTCGCCGAAGCGGCCAAGCGTTTCCCCAAGGGCGTGATCTGCCTCGTTTCGGCGCTCGCTTTTTACGGACTCACGGATCAGCTCTCGAAGAAAGTGTGGATGGCGATCGGCCGGAATGACTGGACGCCGAGGCCGAGTGAAATGCCGATCCGTGTGCTGCGCTTCTCAGACGATCTGCTTGCCGACGGCGTCGAGACGCATGTGATTGAGGGCGTATCTGTAAGGGTATTCGGTGTGTCGAAGACCGTCGCGGACTGTTTCCGGCATCGCGGCAAGATCGGTCTCACCGTCGCGCTTGAAGGCCTGCAGGAGGCTCTGCGCCAACGTAAAGCCACGCCCGCCGACATCGCGAGGGCTGCCGATACGGGCGGCGTCAGCACCGTGATCCGCCCTTATCTGGAGGCGCTGACCGCCAATGGCTAAGGAGATCAAAAATCTCGGCGCCTCGGTGCGCGCGCGGCTCCTCAAGCTTTCCAAGGAGAACGGGCAGAGTTTCGATCTTGTGCTCACTCGTTTTGCGTTGGAGCGCCTTCTGTTCCGGCTCAGCCAATCGCCGCATGCCGACCGCTTCGTGTTGAAGGGCGCCATGCTGATGATGAGCTGGTTCGACGATCCGCACCGCGGGACGCGCGATCTCGATCTATTGGGTTTCGGCGACCCGAGCGAAGACGCGATGCTGGCGACTTTTCGGGACATCCTTACCCAGGACGTTGAAGACGGCGTCGTGTTCGATCCAGACACGCTGCGCGTCGACCGCATTCGCGAAGTGCTCGACTATGGCGGACTCAGGCTGCGGGCGATCGCTTCGGTCGGCGGGGCCCGGATCAATCTGACAATCGACATTGGCTTTGGCGATGCGATGGAGCCTGGGGCGGAAGTCGTCGACTATCCGGTCATGCTCGATCTCCCCGCGCCGAGACTGCGCGCCTATGCGCGGGAGACGGTCATCGCCGAGAAGTTCCAGGCGATGGTGGCACTGGGCCGGGCGAACAGCCGGATGAAGGATTTCTACGACATCTGGATTCTCAGCCGGTCGTTCAGCTTTGATGATGACAGGCTTGCGCAGGCGATTGCCGCGACCTTCGCACGTCGCGAGACAGCGGTTCCAACGGAGCTGCCCGATGCACTGACGCCGGCGTTTGCTGCGGACGAACAGAAACAGCGGCAATGGCGCGCCTTTGTTGAAGACCTTTCAATAAGTCCCGGCGAATTGGATGATGTTATAGAGGGGCTGAGCGTCTTCCTCATGCCCCATGCCGACAGAGCCAAGTCATTGTAAAGATTCTGTTCGAGTGTGTGTGCGGGCTAGGCTGCATCCCTCGATCTATGTGTAAGCTGCCTTCGTTTTTGCTTCGGCAAAGTTCCCTTCTGACCACTATGCTTCCAGCGCGCTTATCAATTCCTGCGTGTCGAAGCTGAGAAGAAACTGAGCGTAGGCATTGGTGAACAAGTCAGAGATGTACTCTGTGATCTCGACCGATACGCTGTCCGTGTCCTCCGCCTCACGCTGGATGAGGTATTTGCGGTTTCTTGTGATCGCAAACAAGAACAGGGTATGGAAATACACCGCCGAAAAATAGCGTTTTTCCGCGACCGTTATTGCTTCAGGGGTCTTCAGGCCGCTGCGGTAATTCAGCAGCGCCGCGCTATCCATGTTGACATAAACCGCGCTTAAACTATTTTCATCGGCAAGCGGATGAACGACGGTTTCGTGGGACATGTCGATACCGCTTTCATCAAGCTTCTCCCAGGTCATAACGTTGGCGGGACCGTCCCCACGAGGCTCTTTGTAGACCATCACAGGTTCAGGCAAGCCAAGGCGGTCATCCGGGGTATCGCCAGGATCTTTCGACGGTTTCTTGTTTGCAGGGTCTGTCACCTTCACCATAAAGACCTGCTCCAACACGCCAGAAGGTTGGGACAGTTCGGCGCGTAGGGTGACAGCATCCCCGACATCGAGATCGTCAGTGGCATTGACATGCACGCGAATGGTGCCTGATGTCGGGCTGGATTTGACGACGTTAAGGACCGACTTGACGTCTGTCAGTCTCCCCGGTTTGTCGCCACCGTCGCTCTCTGACGGTTCGGGTCCCAAGAGGGCAATCCGCAACTCCCCAGGTTCCGACACGCGATCGAAATAGTGGTCCTCGACGTCGGTTGAGAACCGTATGGTTTTGGAGCTCCCTGCTGGAAGCATAACCAAGGGCAGTCCAGACCCATCCTTTGCCTTAACTTCGATCTGGAATGTCGACGGGAAACGCTGAGGTTTGAATTCGGGCTTCTCTGGTTTCGGGCTCTCGGTTTTCTTTTTTGTCTCCGGCTTCTGGCGTTTGCCCTCTCGTGTGTCCTCGAGACGAAAAGTCTGATTGAGCAGCTTCGCGAGGTCCTGTTTGAGAGGCAGGTGTCTGGTCATGTTGCGTAGGAGGTCTTCCGCATCGTTGCCTTCGATATTCAGGGATGCCTTGCGTGAGGCATTAATTTCCTTGAGCCGGCCACTGGTAAGCAGTGACGCAAGACGCCTACGCAAAGCGCGTGATTCCTCGCCGCCTTTCAGGCGATCGCGCGATGCCATGAACAATTCGTTTCGGACGCCTGTCTTGATCCCGGTGCAATCCACATGAATCAGCAGATGATCCTTTAGCAAAGGGAACTTCAATGAACGGGTAACAAATTCCGATGTGAGATGACCATGCACCTGGCCGTTCATCGAAAAGATTACCGCCATATTGTTCTTGAAGAATTCGCGTTGAATAGTGCTTCGGGTGTCTTTGGAGGATCGCCCTTCCGCGCGGGCGTTGAAGACATAGGAGGTGACCCTCAGCGCTCCGATCTCAGCATCGTTGATCTCATCGGAGAAGTATGTTTGGACATACTTGCTATCATCCTCTTCCAGTCGTCGCTGAAGTCCAAAGAGGTCTCGCTCCAAGTTTCGGTCATCAGGGTACCTCTTCTTCGTGTCGACCGTGAGAATCGGCAGTGCGGGGCGAAAAAGGTACTCGTTCAGACTCTGGTTGAGGTCGCGGGATATGACGGACCGGGAACCCGATGGCAGATCGTAGGAATAGAGTTTTATAACGCTGCCCGTTCGAAATCTTCGGTTCGCCAAGCCCAAGTCGATCTCGTCAATTTCGAAGGACGGGATATGGCCATCGATCACGAGATACTCATACCAGGTATTCTTGCGGGTGACTTCCTCGGACACGGTCAGTGGATGGCGGCGAACAAGGGTGAACCCAAACTCGGAACTGTTGTCGTAGCGCTTTGATGCAATGAGCTGGTAGCGGTACTTCCCGCAGAATGCGACTGCGCCGGCACCGCCCATGTTGTACTTGCCTTGGACGAAGTGGATTTCGTTTTTGTTGCCACGCAAGAGCGAGAGAAAGGTATCCTCGAAGTCCTCCGGAGCTTGCCCGATCCCCTCATCGAAGATGATCAGGGATGTCTCCATGCGAGGACCGTCGGCGACAATCTGCAGCATTTCCGACTGCTGCTTGCGATGTGCTGTCAAATCCCAGTTTTTGTGATCCGGAAAGAAGTTGGCAACGCCTTCGGGAATAGATTTTGGTGCTTCTGGTGATTTGGGATCAATTCCCTCTTCTAGGCACCGCCGCTCCAATATAGCGTCTATTCCGTTCGTTATTTTCTCCACCAGTGCTGGGATTGGTGAGGCCTGTTGATTCTCGACAACGCCGTAGTTGTTGTCGTTGCCGCCATAGGGCTTCCAGTTCGATGGAGACTCTAGCAGACCCTCGTCTTCAAGGACGACGCGGACATCGGCTTCGACCGGGCAGCGATACAGCTTCCAGAATAGAGCCTCTATATCCACCGACTACCCCGCTTCATCGACTTGAAGTTGAACTATGAGGCCAACACCTCGATGGTTATTTCCCAGAGCATCTTCGATCTGTTCTGCTTTTACAATCGTGCCGACTCTGTCGACTTTCGGCTTTTTGTCGTCCGAATCCGGCTGCTCTTCGCCAGCCTTGAGCAAGCCTGTGCCCTTGGGGCCGCTCAAAGGAAGCTCAATCCCCTGAAAACCTGACCGGAATATCTGCCGTATTCGTGTTTGCTCTTTGAGCATTTCAAACGCTGCTCTGCTATTTCTCTCAACATTCTGGATGTCCAAGTTAAGCAGAGCTTCCGTAAGATCCTCCTCGCAAACAGAGTCGACTATGGCCGAAGCATATTTTCCTCTACGAGAAATCAGAATGTTTCCAGTGATTGCCATATCGTCTGGCATGACGATTGGTTGTGTACCCCCTTGTTGTAGCGGGAGATGGAGGTGGGCTCTAAACCGCAACGATCTAGGGAGAGGCGCAAGTTCTCCGACTCGCCCGATATTGCTAAGCAACTGTTGGCGCAGATTGAGCGCAGTTTCCTTCCTGAGCCGAGCAACGACCGATACGCCGCCGACGCCTTCGTGGAGCAACCGTTTGGCCGAAGCCAGCGTGATCGTTCGCAATTCCCCGAAGTCCCATTCGATTTGAAAACGTTGGCCTTCGTCCAAGACGATTACCGGTGTTGTTTTCGAAGTCACAGCGAGGCCCGGCTTGGCCATGTCGATTTCTTGGAGCGATCCCGCCATCAACAAGGCTGTCGTAAGGCCATCTTTCCGGATCAGGTCACATTCTGGAGAAGCTACAAAATAGACCGAGTCAGTTCGGCCTGAAAAGAAACCGTGGGGCTTAACGGGCTCGCCGGGCTTTGGCCCCAAGATGTCTCCAAAAGCAATTGGCCACACAGCGCCTGTGACATGGGCGCGGCGTTTAGGGTTAACGAAGAGGGTCTGCTCCAGAACAGCGTAGGTGTCCCGGTCGTTTGAAATCATAAGCGGAGGTGGATCCTCCGCCATTTCATCGAGTGGAAGCGCAGCCTGCAACACAGTATCGTGAGACTCGATTTCATATTGGAGAACGCGGTCGAAGACGTCGAGCATGTAGCTGGACGTTTTAAGGCCTTCGAAACGGAGCAACATGCTCCGAATATGCTGCAGGTCATCGATGTCAATTTTGCGCAAGGTGCCTGCGGCGGCGTGGACGGCTTCCATGGCCTTGTTTTCCCAAGTCTCCACGAAAGTGGCCAGAGCTTGGCTGTCGGATCGATGCGTTGCGAGGGTGAGGATCAGACCCTCCATGCGTCCAGGCTTGGGCAGATCGTTCTTTCTGATGTGCCGAAAAGCAGAGGCATGGAGCTTCACATCTTGGCGGAAGTGCTTCGCCAATTCATCGATGCCGGGGACTTGCGACATGAGAACAATAGAGGGAAGCGGGCGAGCCCCACGGCGTACAATAACCTCTTTAAGTCGCTCGACGGTAAGCTCACGATCTTGTGCGCCTTGTTGAATCCCCAGGAAGAGGTCAATGACGATCAGATCAACTTCAGCGGCTGATTGGACGAAATCTCGCCCACAAGTCTCAAATGGGATCTCGAGTGCTGCGAGGGCGGCCTCTGCGGCGTCAAGGAAGGGCCGATTGTCAGAAATTTTTTGCTCGTAGACGTCAAAGAGTCCGCCCAGCAAATCCCGGATAGCATCTCGGCCATGCCAAAGAGCGTTGATGAACTCCTGACTGGTTCTCAGCTCCTCTCGATCTTCCGGATCATAGGCGGGAAATAAGGCTTCAATCCGGTCCGCACTGGCACCTCCTTGAACATCATCAAATAGGCTATCCCAAGCACCTTCGTCACGCAGTTCTACGACCTGCGGAACCTCATCATATCCATCATCGACAATAATTGCAGAGCCAATGCCGGCATCTCGCACCTGCTGCTTATCGCTCAATTCTCTTCCCCCACAACGCGATAATCGAAGGTGGAGTAACGTCCCTCGCTATTGAGCACATCCGGGTCCAGCATAAGAGCACCACCATTATGCTCTGCTGCCTCCCGAGCGATGTAGAGGCCGAGGCCGCGACGGCGACTCTTGTCCTTGAGCGAGAAGAAGAGGTCGAAGATGCGATCCTTGTACTGCTTCGAAATTCCTGGGCCATTGTCGGAGAACCGTATCCGCGGCGGGTTGTCCTCTAGCGAGATCGTTAGCGCCGGCCTGAATGACATCTTCCGCTGCTTTTCAACATCCATCCAGTAGATAGAGTTGGAGATCAGATTTTCGAGCACCTGAACAACCATTCCCTTGACCGCGGAGACCTGTACAGATCGGTCGGGAAGCAGAACGTTCAATTCAACCTGATGCCGTTCGAACTGGGCTTCATGAGCTTCTAGGATTTCGTTCAGGAGTTCATCAAGATTGAACCGTTCTTTGCGCTGTCTTCCCGTCACACTGAGAGGATCGAGAATTCGCAATCGCTTACTGATGCTCGTCATTGACGCCCTGAGGCTCTCAAGCCGACGGCGAATTTCATCGGGAACGGACTTGCGCTTCAGGCTGTTCAGAACGTCAAGCGCGTCTTCGGCCGATCGGGTCAGCTCGTGCGCAACAACTTCGACCATCAAGCCGATGCCTGCCATTGCCAGCATCTGATCGGCATCTTTCTCCATATCGGCGATGCGTTCACGGGCTTCGGCTGCATATCGCGCGAACTCTTCACGCATAAGCTCGAGCTCTTGGACCACTTCTCGGTGTTCTGAAGGTACAACTTTTCGGATTGACTGGATCGCCGTCTTCATCCGCTTCTCAAGATCGACCGTCCTGGTTTCATCGGCGATGAAGGGTTCTTTGGCGTCCTTTTGTTCCTTGGTGACGCGGTTCATTTCATCTCTGAGGCGTTCGACGGCGAACTGAACTGTCTCTTTGAGGATGGCTTCTTCAGGTGTCTGCCGCAGGCCTTCGCGATTCGTTTGATCGATGAGCTCAGGATTCTGCAGACGACCGATCTCGACTTGCCCAATGAGCTGTATTCGGTTGAGCGCATAACCTTTTGAGGCGAGAGCGGTCTTGTCGAGATCTAGCCAGTCATCGTCTTCCGCCCCATATGGATAAACTCGGAAGCCGTCGCGATACAGTCGAACACCCATCCATTGATCTAGAAGGTTGAGGAGCGCTTGGCGTTCGCCTGCAGAAGAGAACCGACGTAGAGTACGCCGATTGAACCAATGTAATTGGAAATCGAATGGACCCACATTTTCGAGCGCGGTATAGTCTATATCCCTTTTGTTCATTCTACGTCGCTTGGCTTGTAAGCCTATAAGCGCCGCGCTCAGTTCATCGACGGTTGCTACTTCGATGCTGACTTCTTTCGGGTGCTCAAATCCGAGATTATTTATCTCGATGCGCAATTCTAAATGGGGCTCTGAGTTTATTATTCTGTATTGTCCGCGCACCATGGCATGTGCGTGGGATAGGAACGACTTTTCAAGTCGCCGAAAATTGACTCTTTTTCCGTTCCAAAACACCGCGATGCGCTGACCGGAGGCCTTGGCCAAAGGATCGACAAGTAAAGAAAAGTCGTCGATGGCCAGACGATCGACACGCTTCTCACTCCAATCGGCGCTCAGCTTCCGAATTCTTATATCAGTGCCACTGAACTCAGGATTCTCCTTCTTGGGCCCCTTTTTGGGCTTGACGTCGATGTCTTGGATCATCTTCGTAGAATCGTCGAATTCGGACCAATCGATATCGATCAAGTTGTAATTCTTATCTTTTGTTTTTGTTGTTCGAACGGATAAGCGATCCCCGAGCCGCATTGCCGATAGGCGTCCAATCCCTTTCTCGCCGAGGAAAGGAGCGTGTGACTTTCCACCTGCCATTGCGGCATCGATCTCATTCTTTCGGGATGAGGTTCCAATGACTAGGAATACAGTATCGAGTTCCGTTAATGACATGCCCGACCCAGTATCCGAGATCGTGATCGAGTTCAGGGCATTGATTTCTTCAAGCGCGTTTAGTAATGCTTCGTGTGTATCGGCTTCTTCGATGAACTCCTTGGCACTTTCCCAGAGCTCGTCGGCTTCCGTATTGAGTTTGCCGGAAAGCTCCTCCTTAAGATCATCCAAATCAGGAGCATTTTCGTCATCGGCGTCCCTAATCTCGCTGAGAATTTGGGATTTCGTCTCCTGATAGTCCCGCCGCCCCAAAACGATATCGAAATTGATAGTGACACCGTTACCAGAACCGGCATCGATCCCGTTCTTGATCAGCTCGTAAAACGCAATAGCATCGGAGCTGATGAGCTCCGATCCCAATTCCAGGATTGTTCGAGCAGTTACCTTGAACATAAATGGACCATAAATCGAAAGCCTTCACATTTCATAATGTTACTTGTGGCAAGTGAGGCAGGCCTTGGCCGCTCCGCCGTAGACATCGTCTAGGTCGATCGAAGCATCCGGCCGCAATGGGTTTGCTTGGAGCCGGGACCGCGCCCGTTCAAGGCGCCGTTGGTGTTCTTCCCTGATTTGTTCCTGGCGTTCAGGTTTCTCGAGTTCGCTGAGCGATTCGCCTTGACTCCAAGTGAAAGGGGATCCGTGTTCAATCGCGTTTTTTTCGTATCGCTTCGCTTCCTCAAATGCCTCTGGGTGCCGTTCGCGCAGACGAACCCACTCGATCTTCTGTTGAAAGAAGCAGAATGTACATCCACTTCGTGTTCGCCAATCATAGTAGTCTGGAAGACCAAGACCTGATCCTTCGAGAATTTCGATGACGCCAGCCTTGTCTATGCCGCTATCTTTAAATGGTAGCCTGACAAGCAACCTATCCTTATTGGACTGGTAGCCTTCGCGATATTCCTCATCGCTGCGAATAGCTACATAAGAAATGACGGTCTCGCCGGCCTCTATGAATTGACGGACCCATAGCTCAAAGGGGCGGAGTTTTAGCTGTCGTGTGCACCAGCGGGATTGAGGGGAAGGAAGGTAGCTTTTGTAGCTCTTAAGCCAATAATCGAAATCTCTGTCGGGATTTAGTCTTGAGATGGATTTTCCGAGATATCCCTCCAATCGCGTGAGATAGCTATAGACCTCTGGCAATTCCTTTCCCGTATCGGTGAAGAAATACTCAACATCGATTTCTGGATGTCGTTGACGCATGAAAATCGCCAAAGCGGCGCTGTCTCGTCCGCCGGATAGGCCGAGGACGTGCCGAGTTCCGGTCATGCTCGCTCTCCCACCCGGTGTTGCCGGTCAGAATCGATGTATTTCGACGTAACCTCGACTAGGGCTGCCAGAATAATATCGCGTCGTTGCTGGTCCGCTTCGCGGAGTACCTTGTCAACAACGCTGGCCAACTTCTGGACATCGTGCCGATCGATATCCGCGATCTCGAATTCTTGGAAAAGAGAGTGCGGTGCGGAATCCTTACCGACTACGACTGCTAGAGCATGGCGGCGATCTTTGCGCCCTTTCACCCGCGCCATGGTCTCAGTCCTCAGAAACGACGCAGAAAGTTCTACGATTCCAACTGCTGCGCGTTCGCGATCTCCATCGTTCCAATCGCGCGGCAGCTTATTGGCCGCAATGCTGGCAACGCCTTCCATGTCTTCACGTGTTCCGTGAAACTGCGTTAGCCGACCCACGAACGCTTCAAGACGTAGGTCGCCACCAATCTGTCGGATATTGTCTGCACGCTCGCGCAAATCCTGGAAGGCCTCTTCAGCTTCTCCACGAACATCAAGCTCACGTAGCATCAGACCTTTGAGTTCATCGAGAACCTTGGGGTAAGCCGCACGCATTTCTGCCAGCGCGTCCCTCAGAAGAAGGGCAGTTGCTTTGGGGTCAAAGTGACCGTCCGGAAGCGGTTCCGTCAGGCGCGGCAAATCATCAAATAGGAGCTTGTTTGGATCGTTTGCCCGCTTGAGGATTTCCCGAACCTGGAGTGTTTGCGGGGAAAGTGATTGAGTCCGGGTGGTCCAAGGCACGAGCGCGTCGAATTCCCCGATAATGGTTTGCGCAACAAGGAGGGGTTCGGCTGCTTCTTTGAGTTTCAAAAGGCTGCCCAATTCCTCAAGCGTTTCGCCGATGAATCCTTCCATTTCAACACGGCGCAGGCCGATATCCTTAGCATTTCTTGCGAGAAATTCGACGCAAAGTTCATTGAAGTTGCTTTGAAATACGTCTTCGCCATAGACGGCGACGCGAGCGCGCCGCGACAAGATATAGGCTGCGATGAACACCGGGCCTAAGCCTGCTTTAAGCCCTATTGGATCCTCGCCCCACCTCTCTATGATTTCATCCGCCGTCACGATGCCATGTTCGGCATTGGCAAGCATCGTGTCTGCCTCCCGCCATAGCGGATGCAGTTTATCCCCCTGGTTGGGCGCCCGATATTCTCCGTCGATATGCAATCCTGTTTCTTGCAGTAGTGATATGTATAGGCCCCGTTCAGCGGGATAGTTCTTGCCCTCGAATCCCAAGTCTGCTTCGGATGCACGCATTGCCATCCGCTTCATGAGCTTAGTTCGCGCGCTGACGGCATTTGAAGACGGTTCTGAGCAGTTTAGGAGCTCGTTGCTGATATCGGGTGCGTCATCAAAAATTGTGTCTGCACGGGATGATAGTTGCTCATTCAGGAGGCGTTTAGTTAGGCGCCTCGGCTTGTTGGTACCCTCATACCAAAAGCATTCTCCGATAAGGCCGTGTAAGTTGTCCTCGAGTTTCTGGCGTACTTCGGCGATACGCGAGTCGATTTCGCGTCGCGCTATCGGATCTCCTCTTAGTTCGGAAAATCGGTTCTCAAGGCTGCTTAGACCAGTCAACTCACGTGCAAGTTCAAGCAGTTGGCTAGCGTTAGGATGATGCCCTATGAACAATGGATGAGACTTGGAGGATCGTATGGCGCGTTCATAGGCGTCAAAGGCTTCCTCAGGCGTTTCACCTTGCGTCGGCAAAGGAAATACAATGCGCCCAACAGTGTCTTGGGGATGCTTTGGATTAGGCAAGGCTTCGAGCCCCGACACCGATTCGATCGACATCTCGAACCATCGCATAGCTCCGGTTTTCTCATGATGGCGCTTGGCAAGCATTGGCTGCAGGTCGGCCAAAGTCCGGACTAGGTTTAGATCGACCTCGCCCGTCTCGGCGATTGCTTCCTGCAATCTTGCTTCGACGTCGAAATCTGATCCGGCGTAAAGCACATAAATGCCAGTGTGTTTTCGAAAGACGATTTCTGATTGCCGTTCCAAGCGCGCCAATGCGTTGTCAACGTCAGTCCGATTGAGTTCGTGGAGTGCTAGTGCGATAGTCGCGGGCTGCGTGGTCAAACCGGACCTGTCCTTGAGCAGATCCAAGACCGCTATCGTCTTCAGCGCCTTCAGTTCGGTATCGCTCGCTCCTCGAGCTATCGCCCTTTCGATGACATCGTGCGCAAGCGCCCACCGTCGTCCGTCCGGGGAGGATAGGATAGCTGGTTCGAAATTGGCTTGCAGGTAGCTCCACAGGAGATAGGGCGGATAGACGCTGTTGATGGTTTCGCTGGCCAGGGCGTCCTGCAATCCGAAAGGTTCCGCTGAGCTGAGAAACGAGAATATGCTCCGCTGATTTTGACCAAACCTCCTTCGAGACAAAGGCCCCAAGAGGCAGGCTGTAAAGGGATGGAGCGGGGCTGTCCGCGCGAGCTTGCCAGCCATACGTTTGGCGTCGGATTTGCCCCTTGCTGGCCGAAGGTAATCGACGCAGGCTTCGGCCAGCGGAAGCGCTTTTCGGACCGCGCGTTGATGGCCCAATGCTTCGCCGATAAGCTCAATGGCCTCTTCTAGCGAAACGGAGATCGAAATATCGACAAACCGGCCTTGGATTTTCGCCCAAGAATCTCTCGCTTTTCGGCTTAGGCGTTCCGCATATTCCTCGAAGGCTTGATGCAAGATTCCGAGGAAGATCAGCCTGCCTTGGCTTCGGGAAGCGAGCTCAGCGATATCCTGCAACAGATGGATGTCACCTGCGCCATCGGCAGCGGCTTCCAGACCTCTTCCAAGTTCATCCATAATAAGGAGGAGGCCGCGGTCTTTTGATCTGCGTTGGATTTCGTCGAGAATAGCCGCTGGCGTAGCGCCCGTCGGAAGCTCCAGAAGCTCAGCGAGTTGTACAGAAATGGAACGGCGTTCGGTGACGAGTGGCAAAACGCTCCAACGAGCCGGAAAGTGTGGCAGCGCGGCTTTCAAGGCGGCTGTGACTGCATCGCCAAACAACGACGCAGCTTGTTCCCGAACAGCCTTTGGCGCACCAAAGAGGCAAGCGAGAGCAAGCGCCAGACTCGATTTGCCGCCCCCATAGGGACCAGTCCATGTAAACGCGCCTTGTTCAGTGTCAGCGACATGCGCGGCCATGAAGGTCACTGCGGCTTGAAATGATGGTGGACAGTAGAAGCCGTCAACAGCCGTGACAGAAGCAAAATCGGAATCGATCCGTACTGAACGGCGAAATCTCGGTGTGATTGTGACGGTATCGCTCATGCAGCCTCCCGCATTTGAGGGCAAGCAAGGGCGTTGCGAAGCGTGCTACGCTCGAAGTCGATTGAAGGATGGCCGCTTCGGATGATCTGCCGCAATCCTGCCGTTTCCGACCAGCCAAGTTTTCCACCTGATATCTCTTCGAGGCGCTCGAGTCGTTCAGCGATGTCTTCATCATTGAGCAGAAAGACCCTGCCCGGGGATCGCGGCGCATATGCCGCGTTTTCAAATGACATCGTGTTTTGGGCCGGTGCGGAATTTCTCCAAAACTCATTGAGGCAAAAAAGAAAAACAGCATCAGGCAGGCTCGGCTTTCGACCGCGCGAAAGCCTTGATCGTTGTTTGTCCATCGGGCGGATCAACCCGAGTTCAGCAAGAATGGAATCTCCGGCATCGCTTGAGCCGCGGCCGCCAATATACGTTCTGAGCAGACATTGAAGATCTCGGTCGACAGTCGTCGAGGCCACGCGACTCCATGAGCAATCCTGCGCAAGGGCTAGCAAGGCTTCGACGATATCTTGCCTGACAAAACTTCCGCCGCGGAACTCGTTGAAGAGCCAATAAGCCGACGTCAGCCGGGGGCGCGAAGCCAAATGCCAATGCAGGAGCCAAAGGGATGAGTCTTCTTCAAGAAAGGGATCAATTCCATCGCGACCAAACAGCATATCGCCGAGCCATGTCGTTACGAGCCCTTCATTTGTTTCATCGAGGATTCCGGCGCCGGTTGCCCAATACCGTATAGCGCCCACCATGTTACGGCCGACGCCAAAACGCGCGATAGAATCCGGGTCGCGGAACACATGGACCGCGTCCTTAGGGGACGGAGCTCCGCTCACCGCGCGATAGGCTTTTTGAAGCCATCCGTAGCGCAAAGGAAATGTCTCATGCCCCGAAAAGGATGGGCGATACTGATCGTTCTTCAGTTCTTGAGCTCTCACTTTGCCTCCTGGGGATGTCATCCAGCAGGAAAAGTTATACAAGGTACTGGAGACATCGTCCAGTATTGAGGACCCTATGCAAGTCGGTGATACCATCTACCTCGACTATCAGGCTGCAACGCCATTGGACGATCGTGTCCTGCGGGTGATGCAGGCGGCGTTTGCGACGCACTTCGCTAACCCACATGCGGCTGATCACGTGCTTGGTTGGCGAGCGGCCGCGGCAATTGACGCCGCCGCCTCAAAGGTTGCCGCTCTTTTTGGGCTACAGGCTGATGATGTGATCTTCACATCAGGCGCGAGTGAGGCAAACGCGATGGCGCTGAATGCGGCGAGAGCAATCGCATCCCAAACGGGGCGGACCGAGGTTCTGATCGGTTCGGCGGATCATGGGTCCATCCGCAACGAAGCGAACAGTAGTCGCTTGACAGTAAAGCACATTCCACTCGATGAGCGAGGAGCGCCAGACCATGACAAACTACGCGCAATGATAAGCGATGAGACAGCGCTTGTTTCTGTGATAGGCGTCAACAACGAGAATGGGGCAATCGCAGAGCTCGCTGCAATAGCAGCGCTCTGCAGATCCTGTGGCGTCCTGTTTCACGCAGATCTTGCTCAGGCCCCTCTCGCAATGGACATCAACCTTCTTGATCTAGACATCCCGTTCGCGACGATTTCCGCACACAAGCTCTATGGNCCCAAAGGTATCGGGGCGCTCTTAACAGGTCCCGGTGTGTCTGAGTTTGTGAGACCCGTTGTCATGGGTGCCGGTCAACAAGGTGGGCGGCGCGGCGGGACGATGCCTACCGAGCTCATTGTAGGATTCGGCGAAGCTTGCCGGCTCGTTTCGATTGATGGACCGATTGAGCGCGAGCGAATTGCTTCAATCAAAGATCGATTTGTTGAACAGCTTGAAGAAAAACAAATTGCTAACTTGGTTGGTGCGCGGAAAGACCGTCACCCTGGAAATGCGTTGATGCATTTTCAGGGGCAAAACGCGGCCGATCTATTGGCGCGTCTGCAGCCCCACATAGCAGCGTCGACACAGTCAGCCTGCTCGTCAGGGACGATGGAGCCCTCACATGTTCTAAGTGCGATGGGAATTGATCGAGGGGCCGCGTCGGAGTGTATACGTTTCAGCTTTGGCCGCTTTTCAGATTTTCGACAGGCCGATAGAGCAATAGCTTTTATACTAAATGCTGTAGGGATGAATTAGGGTGGGGCCCGCATGACTTTTGGGGCGCACACCGTGGCACTCTGAATTCATCAAAATATAACTAGCCGCCCTATTTGGCAGATAGCTCGGAAATGGCTGTCAGATCTAATTGTGGGAGAAATTCAGAAGCTGAACAGGGCGATTTCAAAAATTCATCGAGAACTTCCTGGAGTTAAACTGTCGGTTTCGCCTCCGNAAGCATCTGATTAATTGCGCTCTGTCGGGACTGCCGATCCAGCGTGTAGGTGTTCCGCCTGAACTCGACCCCTTCGAGTAGCGCCTTCACGTAGCCAGACACNGTGTCCGCAGCCATGATCAATGTGGAATCNAGCNTNTGGACGTACTTGCTCGTGACNGANCCNTTNGCGTGACCNATNAGGGCGGCGATCGTGATCTCNGTGAANCCCANGTCGTTCGCGATGCTCGCGAAGCTGTGTCGCAAAACGTGAGGGGTTACGTCCCAAAGCGACGTGTCCTTGAACATCTTCTTCCAACTCTGTGGGAAGTTCCCGACGGCGTTGTCCAAGCCCTTGCCGGGAAAGACATACGTGCCTGCCCGTCGCTTCCGTTCGTCTTCGAGATACTCGATAACAGGCAATCCGACAGGACGGACGGAAGATCCCTCCTTGCTATCGATCAGCCGCAGGCAGCTACCCTCAAGATCGACCTCGCTCCATTTGAGATTTATGATTTCTCCGCGACGGCAGCCAGTCAGCGCGATCAGCCTGAGGATATCGGCGTGTATGCGGTAGTGGTCGCTCTCCCGCGCCTCGCGAAGAATGCCGCCTAGAACCCGATACTCGGCTTCGCTGAGCCTTCGGTCACGGACCTGGTATTTCGGTTTGCGGAGACCATGCGTCGGGTTGTGCTCAATCACGCCAGCCTCGACGGCATAAGAGAAAATGCCACCGAGCAGGCCCATGGTCCGGATCGCTGTGCCGCGGCCGCCGCGAACGATGGCCTTGCCACGGAGCTTTTCGGTTTTCATGGACACGCGCGTCTTACCGGCAATGATGTCTTTCATCAGATTGTTCATGTCCGGCTTTGTGATGTCCCGCACACGTCGTGTCCCAAGAAGAGGAATGATGTGCCTGCGGATACGGCCGACATCGGTGGCAATGGTGGTCTCCTTCTTCGGCCGGCCGCCTTTCCCTAAGATGAGGCCAGCTTCCATGTCGGCGATGTACTGCTCGCAGAGCCGCTTGATGGTAAGCGCCTTCCGGTCTTCTTCCCGTTCTTCGGCGGGGTCGTCACCATGAGCGACCCGGCCAAGTTGCGCTTTCGCTTCACGACGTGCGGCCTCCGGAGTCCATACGCCATGCAGACCTATCGTATAGCGACGCGAACGTCCTCTTGATCGATACTGAATCACATAGCTTCTCTTCCCGGATGCGAAGACGCGTAGACCAAACCCAGGGAGTTCATCATCCCAAATGACGTAATCTTTGGTGCCTGTTTCAGCCGTATCGACGACCCGCTTGGTGATCTTCGCCATGGTTCCAGTCCCTGCCGGACCCGACTTCGCGTAAGTACCACGTAAGCACTTGGCGGCAAATTCGGGCATACTCTCGGATAGGGATTTCGGAGAGAGGATT
The DNA here is from genome assembly GCA_002699325.1 of Ponticaulis sp. Classification (GTDB taxonomy): domain Bacteria; phylum Pseudomonadota; class Alphaproteobacteria; order Caulobacterales; family Hyphomonadaceae; genus Ponticaulis. Next base: position 20,686 of record PABS01000001.1, read on the forward strand.
CTAAAAATCAACAATTTTCAGGTGGTTATCTCACTCTGGCGTGCCCTATCGCGTAATTCGGATAGGGCAATGAACCAGCTCCGAAGGCAGAGGTCTCAGGTTCGAATCCTGATGGGTGCGCCATTTGTTCTTCCGACATAATATTACCCTTTAATCCTTTGAAAATATTAGAAATATCAGGGGTTCGAAAACCCGCTTTTCG
>PABS01000003.1 GCA_002699325.1 Ponticaulis sp.
CCAAGGAAATGACTAATCATCGCCTTATGGAGCTTCAGGGCCGGATCAAGAACGTGGATGACTGCTCCGTTGAGGATCTGAACCGGTGGCTATCGGAAATGTCCACGAGGAACGGCTGGTCACTGGAAAGACTGCCGATGCTTAAGCGGCGTGCTGTGCCTGGAAATATTCCCGGAGTAGCTCGTTCAAAGTTGCGCAGATTTCCGTTAAAAACGACATGGCTTAATAACGACATGACTCGCCCACAGCTCAACAGCGACATGGCTCATGCAGACTACGAACTTTTCGCCGCGGTGAACCCAATCACGGCTTTCGACGTTAACTTGACTGACGAGCAGGCTGAGGCTTAAAGTCTTTCGACACCAGTCTCTGTACATCAGCAAGGACAAGTTCACTTCATCATCTTCACAATCATAAGTCATGTATGATTTGATTTGATTTGATTTGATTTGTCATTTACCCCGACCCATCCCATTTGGGATATGCGGGCTACATACTAGTCACGTGAGCTATTTACATGAACTTCGGGTAGCCTGTTTCCTACAGATTTTGTTCCCACTTCAAGTCAATCCCGTTTTATGTGCTTCTGGTATATTTCTTCCGGTTGTGAAGTAATACGAGGATATATTAGTATCAGAGCAAGTCTCTGTTGCAAAACCGGCCTGACTTCTCCGCAAACTCCAGTATTGCTCCTAGTTCTCCTTCCGCTATGTCATCTGAAATCATTGACGACAAGCTACTTAGCCTCGGGCCTACCTTCTTGCGCAGACGTTGTCGTAGTCCTCCGAGTCTCGGGCAGTCGATTAGCACGTGTGCCAGCGTCTCGCGTGCACCACATTCGCACTCGTCGTCTCGTACGTTCCTAAATCTCTTTCGGTAGCTCTTAAGCCATGAGTGTCCCGTCCGTATTTGTGCCAGCAAATTGGCTTCGGGTCGAGATCGCTTGTAGTACATTTTACATGCATGTTTGCCCGGCAGCTTTGGGTCTAGTATGCGAAGGTGCCCTCCTTTGGTTGACGACGTCCATTCCTCTTGCCATTGTTTCTGGATCAGCTCTCTGACCCTGTGTCTATAGGCTGAGAGGAGAGGGGCAAAGTGATGCTCCCGTGGCCGTTCCACTGCCGTTTTGGCCTCCTCATCTGCAAGCTCGTTGCCTTGGATGCCTTCGTGCCCTGGGATCCAGGCGAGGTGGATTTCGAGTCCAACACTTTTGTTGAGACGTTCTGCTTCCTTGATAATCCTCTGTACGATGTGTTGTGCCGAACGTTGCTTTGGGTTAGCTATAGCTTGCAGTGCAGCTTTTGAGTCGCTAAAGATGGTGTACTGCCGTGGGACGTTGTTTTCGGTTGTGGTTCGCGAGACGTAATCCCTAAGGATCATAATCATGGCGAAGAAAATTGCGATGAGCTCTGCTGCATACACATTCCACAAGGCTTGAGATCCCACTCCAGCACGCATCTTGTCGCGTATTCCCTGAGGTCCTAGCATGACTGCTGCAGCTCCGAGACATGAATCCTTCCCTGACCCATCCGTGAATACCACAGGACGACTGTTCGAGACCAATTTATCCGCTGCCGCGTGAGCTTTTTCTCGACTCCATGAGGTCTGGATCGTCTTAAAGGGAGATATGGCCCATGGTTGTGGAGGTATTGGGTTAATGACTTCGAGATCCTCAAGTAGGCCCTGCCCCTTCGCGGTAGCCATCGTGATCATGAGCGGGCTGTGCATTCCGTTTCGAGGTGACATCGGCTCGGGCGAATGAACAATGGGCCAGATAGGGTGCGCTTTGGGTAATGTTCTGAGTTTACCAAGTACGTTCAAAGCCCTTTGTTTGAGCCTGAGGTGTGTTGGTAGCAGGTTACTTTCAACCTCGAGCGTTTCGGTGGACACTGTGCGGAACGCGGATATTGTTTTGATGGCGGCCCTCCGTTGGATCTTCCGAAGCATGGTGGTTTGCCACACTCTTCCTTGTCTGTACCAGACTGTCGAGGCGTAGTCGAGCTTCGGTATGACGCACGCTTGGTACAGCTGTCTCATTTGCTTTGGTCTCAAGTATCGAAGTCTGCTTATTCCTATACACGTGGTCGTCGCTCTTTTGGAAATCCTTTGAGCATGAGCGCGCCACCTAAGCTCGGGATCGAATATGACTCCCAGGAGCTTCACATTATCAGTGGGGTCGATATTCTCTCCGTCCATCTCGATCGATGTGTTCGTCTGTTTGCTGCGGGTGCGAGTGAAGTGTATCAGCTCTGTTTTTCCCACCTCGAATGTGGACCCAGTCTCATCCGCCCATTGCTTGATCCTAGGCAGATCTTCTTCTTGCAATCTCTGAACATTGTCTGCAGCGCTGGGCCCGCAGCGCCAGCGAAAGTAGTCGTCGATGAATGCCGATGCTCCCCCCTTGTCATCTACTGGCTGATCTACTAGCTTGTGGTTGTAGATGGTATAGAGGATGGGCGAGCAGGGCGATCCCTGGGGCAGCCCTGGAAAGGATAGCGGATTCTTTTTCGAGCAGTATCCATCAAATTTGATGCTCGCCCAACGGTCGTCCATGAAGCTGTTTATCCACCTGCGTGCCATGCTTGGGATTCCCAAACGGCAGAGGATGCTATCCATGGCAGGGCGACTGACCCCGTTGAAAGCTCCCTTTACATCCCAGGCCATTAGCGTCACCACCTCATTCCGCCTCCATGCGGCCCAAACCGCATCGACCAAAATGAGGAGGGCCTGTTCTGTAGAGCGCCCGGGCCTCCCCCCGAACTGAGTGTTCGGGAGAAGGTCGTACCGCTCTACGTAGTACGACATGCGTTTCGCTATCACGGCTTCTAGTAGTTTGCCCAACGTGTTCAGTAGAGAGATTGGTCTGTAGGCACTCGGATTGGTGTAGTCAGGCTTCCCCGTTTTACGTAACACAACGATGGCCGCCGTCCTCCACGATTTCGGATGGTGTCCAAGTCGAAGCGAGGCTTCAAAGAGGTATTCCACGATAGAAGAGATGTGTCCCCATGTCTTTTTCCATACCAGGCACGGGATGCCATCATCCCCAGGAGCTGACAGAACCTTAGTCGCCGACAGCGCCGAAAAGATCTCGGGTTCTGTGACTGGTTCCCAGGGAAGTTCATCGGTCGTGCTTTCCTCATTCATGGTCGCCGCCGACGTGGGTGGGAAGAATGTCTGCAGCAGGAGCTCTGCCTTATCTTCATTCTCTATGGCAGTCCGGCCGGCCACGGTGAGAGGCGGTAGATTGGAGTATTCGGTACCTGGCTCCGCGTATTTCGCAGCTTTCCAAAGTAGATTACCTTTGGCCGCTTGATCCAGAAAGTCCCTCCAGTGTTTGGATTTCGCATGCTCAATAGCTTTGGCCCATTCCTTCCTGCGTCTTTTCATGGCAGCGAACATCTCCTGTGTCGTCGCATGCTCGCGGCCTAGTTGCGCCGTTGCTGTCTGCCATTTCCGCCTAGCTTTGTTATAGGTTCTTTGCTGGTCTTTCAGATCCGGAGTGAACCAGCGTTTCGAGTACGGACAGGGGTTGGCTAGTGGAGTGAGTTCTTCGACGGCTGCCGCCGTAACTCTTGTGAATCGTTCGACGATCTCGTCTAGCTGGTTACGCGTTTCGATAGTCGCCTGGCTCCCCATTCGTTGCAGTACGAGTTCTCCTACGGCGTTCCAATCGGTATGTTCGTACATCCGGCGTGGTGGCCTGTCGGTCCTGTGTTGGACGGGGAAGTCCCATTCGGACAGGATGGCGCGGTGATCAGAGCCGTAATTTTCATGGTAGATATGGCACTTGGTGAGTCGCGCGGATATGTTGCTCAGGATCAGATCGATGGACGTCTTGCTACCTGGCCGCGTCAGGGTCCAGCAAGTTGCCTGACCCCTTTGGAGTTGATGATACAGGCCGTGCTCTTCCATGAAGCCAACCAAGCCTGTGGCCTCACCTACTCTGTATGGCTGGATGTTGTCGCCGCCCCACAACGGATCCTGGCGGTTGAAGTCTCCGCCGATTACGAGATGGCAAGCTCCATCGGAGTTCGGGGTGTTTTGCGTAATCGTCATGTCTAGCGCTTGCAGAGTGTTCTGTAGTTCGGCTTCTGCTGCTTCTCGAGTGCCGCCGATGGGGGGAATGTAGACGGAGAAGACCAAAATTGATCCTGCACTGGTGTTGACCAGAATCCCAGTGGCATCAAGATTATTGCACTGAACCTGTTTGTGTGCTGACGGCGAGAGCCGCTTGTTGACGTAGATGAGGCTGCGGCATCTGCCTTCGCTGTTGGCTGCTGGATTTGGTTGATATAGTTGCCAGCAGCGGTGTTGTGTATGCGTTCTGTAGTATGAAATGGAGGGTTCCTGGATCAAGAGTATGTCGATTTCCGCCGTCTGCTTGTCGTTGATTAGAGCCTCCATGCATGCTTTGGAACGCATGGTGTTCAATTGTAGAATCTTCAGGATCGTCATTAAAACAGGCGTGGAGATCTCGTGGCCCGATTGGTGCATTCCATAGCTTCTGTTTGGTGCTCTTGTCCGCAGTCTGCGCAACGTGGCCTTGTCCCCTCTGGACAGTCGCTTCTGTTGTGGTCCTCCAGGCAATGCGCGCATCTCCGTTGTTCCTTGCAATTCCAGGCCAGGTGACCTATGTCCAGGCATCGATGGCATCGCTTCCTCTTCGGTTCGTACGGCTCAATACTGCCTATATACTGTCTGCCAAAGAGCACCCCGTTCCGTATGGCCCATTCGACGGCGTTCGGACTGTCGAACCATATGCCTAAGGATGCATGTTTCCTAAGAGGTGTGTCCTTGCGCCTGAGCCATGCCATGTCAGTGACTCGGAAGCCTTTCGATGTGAACTCATTTTCTTCTAAGAGCTTAGATATCGCCTCGCGCTTGGTCTCTAGGTTGACTTGATCCATCGGTGTCCGATGAACGACGATTCCATAGCGTGGTCTGTCGATTTTGGTTTCTGGGTGGAGGCTTGCTAGCCATTCTTCGTGTCGGGAGGCAAGATCCTTCGATTGTTCATCCCTAAAGCGAATGACATAACCGAGTTTTGTGGTGCCTACGCCTAAAATCTTTGCTTCCTTCGTGTTCTCGTGATTTCCAAGGGCCCGTTTGATCCACTCCGTCGCGCTCTTTACATCCAGGTATCTCGTGAAGAAGCTGCACGTTCCCCTCTTATCGAATCCTGAGACGTCTTCCTGCTGCACAAGCGGTGTTGTGATACGAAGATTGGTGGATCCAATCGTGTTCTGGCTGCTATTCCCGGTAGACTGCGAAAAGGAGAGGCTGGCAGAGCGAGGGGTTCCGCTTGATGCGATTGCCGCCCACGTAGGTGTCGGTAGCTTGACATTTTGAATGGTTTTCTCCACCGTTGCTGCTAATTTCTCCTCTGTTCCCACATGTGCGTTCTCGATCGCAATAGAGACTTTGTTTATGACTGATGCGTTGATCCTTTCCACTAGATTCGTCTCCAATTGCTCCAGATACTCCTTGATGGTCGCACTGTCGAAGTTGAGGTGACCCTGGGTCGCTTTCTCGCACTCCTGAACACGTTCGACCAGTTCCTCGAAAAGGTTCCTATCAACACTGATCGTTTTGGATTGTCCTTTCGCTTGGTGTTTTCGTGTGAGCCTCTGGCATGTTTCCAAGAGTCGGGCGGCGGCATCAGCGCCAACTTGGTCTTTCTTTTTAGTGATTATGCGAGATTTTCCCCTCGTGTTCATCCCTTCCTTCGCGGCCGCCACCACCACTACCTCCTCATCAGACATCGCGGTGTTCAGGATTTCGTGTTCCTGATCCCCGCACTGGCCAACACCTAGCGCGTCAGGAGCCCGACGCGTCTGGTTCAAGACGAACTTCTGGTATGCGTTTTGGTTTCAACGACTCGCTTCCTCGATTCGCTCTCGGTCAATTCCCGGTTGATTCGCTTGATTGGATTGATTGATTGATTGATTGATTCCTACTCGGATGTGGCCGCTCTTAGTCAGCAGCTATGCCCGGTCAGGTGGACTTCGCCAGACAGCCGACACGTGCTAGACTACATTACATAATCCCGCACGTCCCACTTCGCTTCGCTTGATGTAAACAAAACCAGCTGTCTCTTCCATCCACCCCTTTGCCCATCAACAATTGTCTACAAATGCTTGCCGGCCCTGTTGACAATCGTTGTACTACTAATGTTGCTGTGGTGCTTAGGCTCCCGGAGGCAATGCCTCCTATACCGCGATCCGCGTACCTACTGTCTCCCCCCAATGCTCGACGTCGTCTGCGCGTTGTTGGTCTCATCACCCACTGAGACCCGCGTCTGTTCCATAAATCTGATGGCCTTGGTGGCTAGCTTGCGCGTACTCAGAATGGCTCTGAGATTGTTCCGTCCTGGGAGGTGGCCTAGTTCCTGTCTCCGCAGGTCCTTGTAGTGGCGGCAGCTCAGCAGGACGTGAGCCACCGTTTGTCGTCTTCCCCCACAATGGCATCGCGGGTTGTGGAAACCTGGGACGCGACGGTTGAAGAGGAAGTCTTTCAGGCCGATCTTCTCGGTCCTCATCTGCACCAGTAGAGCGCTCTCTGCTTTGCTCAGGCCAGCGTGAAGCTGGAGGATCTTCTTGGTCGGGATTGGTGTGTGCCTGCGCACCGCCTTGCCCTTGCGTTCAGCAGTCCAGCTCGCTTGCCAGCGTTGGTTGGCTGTTTTCTTGCACCATGTCTTAAGTGTTGTCCTCAGTGGATAGAGGTGTGCTGGTGGTTCTGCTCTCGGACCTCTGTCGTCTCCCGACCTCCATCCTGTGGCTTCCTTGGCGGCCAGATCCGCACGTTCGTTGCCGTCGATGCCTTCATGGGCGCATATCCAGCGGATATCGATGGTGACTCCTCCGGCCCTTATTTGGTCGATCTTTTGCACTATTTGCTGAACGATGTATGCTCCTGAGTGACCCTCTGGCCTGACCACGGAGCGAATGGCTGCTTGGTTGTCTGCAAAGATGTGCAGGTGTCTGTGGCTATTTCCTCGACGGATATCTGCTTGTACCATCGCTAGCGCAATGCAGATGCCTTGCAGCTCTGCTACGTATACAGTCGATGTTGTGGCTGGGCCCATATACGTGCTCTCAGTCTGTTGTCTGTTGGGCCACACCGCGGCTGCTCCTGTGTGACCTTCTATGCGGCTTCCGTCTGTGTAGATGCAGGTGTTGTTCTCGTCAGCGATGATTCTGTCATGTTGAGTGATTGCCTCGTCGTCGCTCGAAGCTATGTGTATCGCTGCGCCCTGCCACCAGGGTGGGGTGACGAATGGTGTGATCTTCTCGCGGCTGGAGAATTGGACCGCGTCGTCCGTTCTGATTCGATGGATGATCGACGATAGTGGCGATATGTGTGTTGCTTTCCGTTGCCGACCCATCTGTCTGCGCTCTTCGGCAAGCCCTGACAGCTCAGGGAGCCCGTCGCACGTGAGCATCCGGCCCACGGCTTCGGCGTTGTGCTTCCATATCTGGTGTTCAATCGGGAGAAGGTGTGTCTCGACGTCAAGTGCCGGTCGGGACGTTGCCTTGAAAGCCCCGCAGATAGACCGAGCTGCTCGCGCCTGGACAGCCTTCAGCATATTAAGAGTCTTGTCTGTATATATTCCCTTGCTCCCTCCCGGGTTCGACCAGAGCGAGCACGCGTACATCATCTGTGGCACGGCAACGCCGCGGTAGATCTTTCTCATGTCGGCCAGGCTTACGCCCCACGTTGAGCTGCCTAGGCAACCCAGCGCGTTCACCGTGTTCGTAGTCTTTCTGCGTATCTCCTGGACGTGCTCCTTCCACTTCAGCTTGCTGTCTAGTGTGACTCCCAGGTATTTGCATGTCGCCCTGGGTTTGATCTTTCCCCAGGCGGTGTCTAGTGGCCGCTTCACATCCATGCGCGTGCGCGCCCTTGTGAAGTGGGTGAGCTGGAACTTCTCGGGGGCAAACTTTGATGCGTGTGTGTCCGCCCATCTACTGGCTTTCTCAAGCGCTCGTTCAAGCTTGGCACAAGTTTCCTGGGTTGAGCTTCCGCATGCGAAGATCGCCCCATCGTCTATGTATCCGGTCGCTTCTGTGTCATCGGAGTTGCAGCACTCTATCAAGTCGGCGTTGTAAAGGATGTAGAGCACTGGTGATAGATTGGAGCCCTGCGGGACGCCGGTCTCGATAGCATACTCGTCGGAGATATAGCCGTCGATGGTTATCCTAGTGTGTCTGTCGCTGAGGAAGCTTGCTATCCATCTGACGATCCTCTCATCTACCTTTCGTTTCCGCAGATTGTGCAGCAGTCTCTTGTGCGAGACGTTGTCGAAGGCGCCTGAGACGTCGAGCAGTAGCAGGCTGAGCACCTGGCCTTGGCCTGTGTTCCATGCCTCATATACCCTCTCCACGACGGTGTGCAGCGCATGCTCGGTGGACCTGAGCTTCCTCCCTCCAAGATGCAGTCTGGGAAGTATCTGGTACGTCTCTATCAGATAACTCAGTCTGCGCGCGATGACAGCGTCCATGACCTTGCCTATTGTGTTCAGTAAGGCTATCGGACGGTATGCTTTGGGCGTAGTGTAGTCGTCTTTCCCGGGCTTGCGCAAGGCAACGGTTGTGGACGTTCGAAAGTGTGCGGGACAGTACCCTAGCTTCAGGCTCTGGTTTATAGTCGTGGTTAGATGTCCCACCAACATGGATGATGCTGCTTGTAGGGCTTTATTCGGAATGTAATCCGGCCCTGGGGCTTTGAGTGGCGCTGCAGCTTGGATGGCATCGAGAACTTCCTTCTCGGTGACCTTGGGCATTGGGACCTGGTCTGGGTACTCTGCACTCTCGATGTCTCTCAGATCTGCCTCTGGTGGTTCCGGAAAGAACGTCTCTCGTAGGAGATCGGCCTTCTCCTCCGACCTTACGGCCTGTCTTCCGGTGCGTGTGCATTTGATCGTGGGTGTCACGCTTGGGGGTTGGCTCTCCCTGTTGCGAGCCCACTTGGCGATTCTCCATAGGGACTCAGCCGACCCCGCGGCTACTTCTATGCGATCTCTGTGCGCCTGGCGTAACGCCTTCCTTATCACACGTGTTTTGCGGTTCCGTGCCTCGCGATAGAGTTCCCACGTTGCCGTCGTAGGCCTTCTTGTGTATATGCGACGTAGGCGTTTTGTCTCTGCAAGTGCCTCCGTGCATGTGTCGTCCCATCCTTCTCTGGCCTTGGGGCTATGTTTTCTTAGCGGGAGCACCTCATCGGCGGCTTGATTGATAGCAGCGACGAGCTCTCGAATGTAGTTATCTAGCGCCGCAGGTGTCCTTGGTCTTTTCCGTGGTGGTAGGTGATGTTTGAGCGACTCGCAGAACTTTTCGGTGTTCAAGCGCTTCCATGG
>PABS01000005.1 GCA_002699325.1 Ponticaulis sp.
TCCAGACCCATGGAACGCGCAGAACCGGCGATGATGAGCTGAGCTGCATCAAGGTCGTTGGCGTTCAGGTCTTCCATTTTTGTTTCCGCGATCTCACGGCACTGCGCCATGGTGACTTTACCCATGGAATCATGACCCGGCTTCTGAGAACCCTTGTTCTTTTTCGCTGCCTTCATGAGCAGTGTAGACGCAGGCGGTGTTTTCACGATGAACGTGAAAGACTTGTCCTGATAGTACGTAATCACGACAGGCAGCTTCACGCCTTTTTCTGCGTTCGCGGTCTTCGCGTTGAAGGCCTTACAGAATTCCATGATGTTGATGCCGCGTTGACCGAGCGCTGGTCCAACCGGTGGAGACGGGTTTGCCGCGCCAGCCGGGATCTGGAGCTTAAGCTGCCCCAGGAGTTTCTTAGCCATGTATCCCTCACATGTTTAGGTGTGGTCTGCGTCTTTCAGCTCGCCACTGCTACGGGTGCGTGGTCGGGTTCGCCTCATGGACTTACGAGGGACCTTCCACACGGAAGCGGCGCGTATACAGGAGAGACGTGGCAGACGCAAGAGGCTGATAGTGACCTCTCGGTTAACAAAAAACCCGGCGCAACGGCCGGGTTTTCTGAAATAATTCCTGAATACCGATCAGTTGATCTTATCGACCTGACCATATTCGAGTTCCACAGGCGTGGCGCGACCAAAAATCGAAACCATGACTTTTAGGCGGCCATTCTCTTCGTCCACTTCCTCGACCGAACCTTCGAAAGATTGGAACGGGCCGTCATTAACGCGAACCTGCTCGCCAATTTCGAAGGAGATCGTTGGACGCGGACGATCATGCGCCTCTTCCGCCTCACCAAGAATTCGCTGAACTTCGCGCTCGGAAACCGGGAGGGGCTTCTTGCCACCTTCCGCTCCAAGAAAACCGGTTACCTTCGGCGTGTTCTTGACGATGTGATAAATGTCATCCGTCAGCACAGCCTTCATGAGCACATAACCGGGGAAATACCGCTGTTCGCGTGTACGCTTGCGACCGCGAACGACCTCCACCACCTCTTCAGTCGGCACTTCAATCTGCTCAATGAGGTGCTCCAGATCATTCATCTGAGCCTGCTCACGAATAGACGCAGCGACTTTCTTTTCGAAGTTCGAATAAGCGTGGACAATATACCAGCGCGGATTCACAGTATCTTTCTGGCCCATGCCAGTCATCTCCTGACTTTAAGCTGCACCGGTGATCATCGGGATCAGAATACCCCAGACGAAATCAACCAGAAACAGAAATGTCGACGCGATCACAACCATGATCAAGACCATGATCGTCGCTGCGATTGTCTCCTGGCGGGTTGTCCAGGTAACTTTGCTTCCTTCTGCGCGCACCTGCTTAAAAAAGGTAAGCGGGCCTGTGCGCGGTTTCTTCTCCGACATACGTTCAGCTTCTCGTTTTGGGTGAAGTGGGGGTCACTAACTCAGTTTCCGTGTTTCGTCCATGCTCAAGATGGAAATTCTTTCGTGTCGCCGCAACCCTGATTTTTCACACCTTTCAAGGAGCGAGAATCAGGCCACTCACCCGCTCAGGTTTACATTCCTTAGGCACCGGGATGAATTTTGGAAATCTCACCTGTTTTGGGGGCTTTCAAATCCTGGATGCAAATGGCATTAGACGCCCAATTGGCATGGTTTAAGGGGGACCGTGATGAAAATTATACCAACAATTCTGTGTGGCGGCTCCGGGACGAGACTATGGCCAACATCACGCACATTTGCACCCAAGCAACTTCAGAATCTTATCGGTGAAAAATCACTTCTCGCGAACACGGTTCTTCGGCTTCAAGCCCACCCGAACTGTATAGCTCCCGTGCTCTTGTGCGGGAAAAGTTATGCGGACGAAATCGAAGATCAGATGACGTCCGAAGGTGCAGAACTTTCAGCCATTATTGCTGAGCCCATGGGGCGCGACACGGCTGCCGCGGCTGCCATCGCATCGCTCTGGGGGCAAGCGGTTCAGGCAGATGATCCGAACGAACAATATGTTGTTCTGCTTCTGCCAGCAGATCACCATATCGCAGACATTCCTGGCTTCCATGATGCCCTCATTCACGCTGGACAGGCCGCAGTTCAGGGCTTTATTTCAACAATCGGCATAACTCCCAACGCTCCAGAGACAGGGTTCGGTTATATCAACCGGGCAGAAATGCCCATTGAAGGACTGAAGAGTTATCAGGTTGCCCGTTTTGTTGAGAAGCCCAATCAGGAGACGGCTCAACAGTATCTGGCGAGCGGAGATTTTCTCTGGAATTCAGGCATGTTTGCGTTCACCCCGGAGACCTTTCTATCTGAGCTCACCACACACGAGAAAGAAATCGCCACGAAGGCCAGGCTGGCATTTTCAGACGCGAAAAAGTCTACCTCTTCAAAAGGCGTGACCCGCATCGGACTAAATGCCACAACATTCAAAGCCATCCCGAAGAACTCCATCGATTTTGCGGTGATGGAACACACAAAGAAGGCGGCCGTCCTCCCGGCTAATTTTGGCTGGAATGATGTCGGAAGTTGGTCCGCAGCTCATGAAATTGCTCAATCAGACGATGACGGAAATGTGCTTGAAGGCGACGTTGTAGCCGTTGACACGACGAATAGTCTCATTCGATCGCACGACAAACTCATTGCCGTTGTCGGGCTTTCTGACATGATCGTGGTCGATACAGCGGATGCCATGCTGATCTGCCCCAAAAATATGGTGCAGCAGGTTAAAGCCATACACAAACATCTGAGTGAGCAGGATCATCCCGCAGCGCACCACCATGGTCCAGGATCCACCGCTTATATCAATCAGAAGAAAGAAAAAGTACGCCATTGGTTATTCGAAAAGGCCCTTCCTTTCTGGATTGAGAACGGCCTGGACCGATCAAATGGGGGCGCATTCGAAGCAGTAGATTTTCAAGGGAATCCGCTGATCGACATGCCGAAACGGCTTCGCGTACAGGCCCGTCAGACCTATGTTCTCTCCCATGCCTATTTGCTGGGCTACGAGCCGGCGATTGATGTTCTGAATATTCCGCTTGATTTCATGCTCAGACATGGACGTCGCGATGATGGCGGCTTCGGACACGTACTCTCACCGAAAGGCGAATTGATCGATACGCAAGCCGATACGTATGACCACGCCTTCGTGCTGTTCAGCCTGGCCTGGGCCTATAAGGCCACCGGCGACAAAGCTATCCTTAAAGTGGCTGAGCAAGTGATGGATTATTTACAGTCTACACTTCGTCATTCTGGTCTAGGCTTTAAGGAAAGCATGCCGACTAGGCAGGTTTACCGGCGCGCAAATCCGCATATGCACCTTCTGGAAGCCTCAATGGCCTGGATGAAGCTTCACCGGCATGAGCGTATGGCAGAACTGGCGCGTGAAATTGTCGGTCTTTTCAAGTCGCATTTCTGCGTTGGCGGGCTCCTGCGTGAATTCTTCAATGAAGATCTGTCACCGTTGCCGCAGAGCGCGCGGGACATCGATCTTGCTGTGGAGCCAGGCCATTTGATCGAATGGACATACCTGCTTCGGCATTATGCAGCGCTGACAGGCGATAGCATCGAAGCTGGCGCGACAATGGAAGCGTTCGCCGACAAATATGGCATCAATCCACTGACCGGACTCGTGATGGATCATGTTCATCCAGACGGCCGACTGATGAATGAACCGACCAGCCGCCTATGGCCCCAAACTGAATACATTCGCCTGAAGCTCCAGAGTGGCACATCTCAGGACCTGGACGCAGCACTCTCAATGCTGGAGCGTTTAGAAGAGAATTATCTGTTCTTTGACGGCCAATCGACAGGGTATTGGAGAGACCAGCTGAGCGCCGACGGCCAGAACCTTCTGGACCGTGCGCCAGCGAGCTCTTTCTATCATATCCTTGGCTGTCTGGAGCCGCTTATCTGAATACAAGTGTCAATCGCGACTGACGCAGATAAGTTCAGTGAATGTTAGAGTTACTCAATCGGCACTAAAATGATCACGAAAGAGATTTTCTATCTTATCTGATCATTTCACTTCGTCGTAGGTTGGCGCGCCGTGTGCGATTGTTTAGACGAAGTTCGTCCAATTGAATGCCCAGCTTGAGGGGAGCGTTTTGAAAAATCTAACCCATTTGGACCGCCTGGAAGCGGAGAGCATGCACATCATGCGCGAGGTCGTTGCTGATGCAGAACGGCCCGTGATGCTGTATTCTGTCGGCAAGGACAGCGCGGTCATGCTTCATCTCGCGATGAAGGCCTTCTATCCGAGCAAACCGCCTTTTCCGCTCCTGCATGTTGATACGACCTGGAAATTCCGCGAAATGATCGAATTTCGGGATCGGCGCGCGGCGGAAACCGGTCTCGAGCTCCTGGTCCACATTAACCAGGAAGGCGTGGATGATGGAGTCGGGCCGTTCACTCACGGGTCAGCTTTGCACACTGATGTTATGAAAACCGCCGCTCTGAAACAGGCTCTTAACAAGTATGGCTTCGATCTGGCATTCGGCGGCGCGCGACGCGACGAAGAAAAGTCACGTGCCAAAGAGCGCATCTGCTCGTTCCGAACCTCCGAACATCGCTGGGATCCAAAAAATCAGCGCCCCGAACTCTGGAACCTCTACAACACACGTATACGCAAGGGTGAGAGCATTCGTGTTTTTCCGCTCTCGAATTGGACAGAACTCGACATCTGGCAATACATCCGCCGGGAGAGCATTGAGATCGTACCGCTCTACTATTCTGCAAAGCGCCCAGTCGTTGAATGGGAAGGCACTCAAATCATGGTCGATGACGATCGCATGCCGGAAGAGTTGCGCGCAACAGCGGTCGAGAAATCCGTTCGCTTCCGGACGCTCGGTTGCTACCCGCTGACAGGCGCCGTGGAAAGTGAAGCGACAAGTCTGGAAGATATTATTCAGGAAATGCTGCTGACGAGATCTTCTGAACGTCAAGGCCGCGTCATTGACAGGGACCAGTCCGCGTCAATGGAGAAGAAGAAGCAGGAAGGATACTTCTAAGATGTCCCATCAGTCTGATCTCATCGCCAGTGACATCTCAGCTTATCTGGAAGCTCACGAAAATAAGTCCCTCCTGCGTTTCATTACTTGCGGCTCAGTCGATGACGGTAAATCAACGCTGATCGGCCGTATGCTGTTCGACTCCAAAATGATCTTTGAAGATCAGCTGGAATCTCTGGAAGCAGACTCCAAGCGCGTCGGGACACAGGGCGAAAACATTGACTTTGCGCTTCTGGTGGACGGACTCGCAGCTGAGCGTGAGCAAGGCATTACAATTGACGTTGCCTATCGCTTCTTCTCGACAGACAAGCGCAAATTCATCGTCGCCGACACCCCAGGCCACGTTCAATACACACGGAACATGGCGACGGGCGCCTCAACCGCAGATCTCGCAATCCTGCTGATTGACGCGCGCCGGAGCGTCCTTGAACAAACCCGTCGACACGCCTTCATTGCGTCCTCTTTAGGTATTCGCAAACTGGTTCTGGCCATCAACAAGATGGACCTGATGAACTATGAGCAATCGGTTTTTGATGACATTGAGGCCGAATTCATCGAATTCGCCGAAGAACTGGCGGCCGGTATCGAGATTCAGGCAATCCCGATGTCCGCGCTTGAGGGTACAAACATCGCCTCAAAGTCTGATCTGACGCCGTGGTATGATGGCCCTGCGCTGATGGAATACCTGGAGACGGTTCCAGTTGACGACGAACGACTGAACGCGCCGTTCCGTCTGCCGGTTCAGTATGTAAACCGTCCGAACCTGGATTTTCGTGGTTTTTCGGGACTGATCCCCTCAGGCGTCGTTCGGGTTGGTGATCGCGTCAAAACGTTGCCGAGCGCGAAAGAAACCACAGTTACGCGTATCCTGTCGGGTGACAAAGATGTTCAGGAAGCTGTCGCTGGCGAGTCAGTCACGGTTTGCTTTGCAGATGAAGTCGATACGTCACGTGGAGATCTGATCTGTACAGCCGAAAATCCGGCAGAAGTCGCAGACCAGTTTCAAGCTCGCATTTTCTGGATGTCAGACGAAAAGCTTCTGCCCGGTCGCCGGTATCTTCTGAAGATCGGCTCAAAAATGGTCACCGCACAGATCAACGAAACCAAGTATCGGATCGATATGTCCGACTTGCAGGATCGCCCTGCCCGGGACTTGTCTTTGAATGAGGTCGGTGTTTGCACACTCTCTCTCGACCAGACTGTACCGTTTGATGCTTACAACGACATTCGCGAGACTGGCGGCTTCATTCTCATCGACAGACTGACGAATAACACCGTTGGGATGGGTCTGATTGATTTCGCGCTTCGCCGTGCGGGCAACATTCACTGGCAGTCAGTGGACGTCAATAAGGCGGCTCATTCTTCTCAAAAAGGTCAGAAAGCCTGCGTACTCTGGTTCACAGGCCTCTCAGGCTCTGGCAAGTCGACCATCGCGAACGCCTTGCAGAAACGCCTGTATTCAATCGACAGGCACACTTACTTGCTTGACGGTGACAACGTCCGCCACGGCCTGAACCGCGATCTCGGCTTCACAGACGCCGACCGCGTCGAGAACATTCGTCGCGTTTCCGAAGTCGCCAAGCTCATGGCGGATGCCGGCCTCATTACGCTCGTTTCATTCATCTCACCATTCCGTTCTGAACGACGCATGGCACGTAACATGATGGACGAAGGCGAATTCATCGAAATCTACGTCAACACGCCGCTCGAAGTGGCTGAGAAACGGGATGTCAAAGGCCTCTATAAAAAGGCCCGAGAAGGTAAAATCAAGAATTTTACCGGCATCGACAGCCCCTACGAACCACCAACCGAACCAGAACTGTCAATCGACACAACGGAACTGACGGCTGACGAATCGGCAGAACAGATCCTCGATTGGATGAAGCAAAAAGGCTTCTTGGACGTCTGAGGACACCACCAAAATAGCAGATAACGCCACTCTTCCGGGGTGGCGTTATCGTTTCTCCGCGAAAAGATCTCTCAGAAAACGCCTGAGTGCGGGGCTCAAACGTGCTCCGTCCGTCTTTCCAAGGCGGACGGAACTCGCGCTCACGCCTGCAAAAAGCGTGTTAAGTGCATCGACAATGTCTGGAATGTCATCACGATCGAATTTTTCCCTCAGAATATTCTCGATCACCTCAGTTTTCCGGCTCTCATTCTCCCTGAGAAGCCCAGCGATCTCCGGATTTCGCTGACTTTCAGCCAGAATCTCAAAGCTCAAACGAGACTGAAAAAGAGTCTCATCACCAATCAGATGCTCATCCAGGCGGTCAATTAAGAATTCAGCAAAAGAATCGGCGGGAAGTTGGCGTAGTTCCTGAACGAGCTCCAGAACACGCTGGCCTTCGCGTAGAACGATTGCTTTTATGATCGCGTCTTTGTTTCGAAAATAGTGGTAAATGTGACCGGTACTCATCTGGGCCTGATCGGCTATTTCTGCCATTCCGGCACCGTGGAAGCCCTTATCAACAAAGCATATCGATGCCGCATCTAAGACCTGAGAACACCTTAAAGCCTTTCGGCCCCTTAGTTGAGTATAGTCGTCTATCATCAATCTCTCGTGAAACCTGGCGATCTTGCTTGACTTGCCGCAATGCACAATTATTTAGAACGAACATTCTAAAACATCAACGATCTGGATTGTCGGGATGAAATCAGGTTTAGCTTCGGGCTCTAAAAACCAACGACGTAGCCTGCTTGTCTCGGCGCTGCTGCTGCCTTTAGCTTCAGTTGTCGCGTGCTCACCAGGCAATGAGGGCGCACAGCAGTCACAGCAACAAACACAGCCTCCACAAGCCGTTAAGGTGGAAACAATCACAGTTTCTCCAGAGCGTGTCCAGAGCGTCCGCGAACTGACAGGCAGAGCGAGAGCTTTTGCCGAAGCTGAGATTAGACCACAAGTCACCGGCCTCATTCAAAAACGCCTGTTTACTGAGGGACAAAAGGTTACCGCAGGCGAAGCGCTCTACAAGATTGACCCTGCTGAATATCAGGCCGAAGTGCAAAGCGCTGCGGCCTCGCTTGAAGGCGCGGAAGCAAATGCCGCCGCCGCTCGGGAGACCGCAGAGCGATTCAGAAGGCTCTCTGAAATCAATGCCGTGAGCCGTCAGGACTACGACAACGCAGTTGCAGCAGCAAAGCAGGCTGAAGCCACTATTGGCATCAACAAGGCGGCTTTGCAGCGTGCACGTATTGATCTTGAACGGACGACGGTCCGCTCCCCTATTTCTGGTCAGATCGGTCGGTCGACCGTCACACCAGGCGCGCTCGTCACCGCCAATCAAAGCCAAAGTCTCGCGCGGGTGCTGCAACTTGACCCGATCTATGTCGATCTCACTGCGCCGAGTTCAGAAGTCCTTCGATGGAAGCAGGAGGTCGCATCCGGCAATATCATGACGGCTAACAGCGGTGATGAAACAGAAATCCCGGTCACGATCCAGCTGGAGAATGGTACCACCTATCCTGAAACCGGGCGACTGGGCTTCAGCGAGGTCAATGTTGATGAAGCAGCAGGCACGGTCATCGTTCGCGCTGTCGTGCCAAACAGTGACGGATTACTGCTACCCGGAATGTTCATCACTGCAAGCTTCTCTGCAGGTAGCTATGACGGCGCATATCGCGTTCCTCAGCGCGCCATCCAGAGAACGCAACGCGGCGAAGCCTATGTCTATGTAATCGATGACCAGAACGTCGCTCAGGAACAACCCGTCACTATCCGGGAATCGAGAGGCACTGACTGGATTATTTCAGAGGGTCTCACCCCCGGCGCACGAGTTGTTGTCAGCGGCTTTCAGTCGCTTCGTGCCGGAACGGAAGTGACTGTTCAGGCCTCTAAACCGGCTTCCCAGGATGTCGCGACCCGCGAATCATCCTCAACTTCAGAATAGCGACCGATTTCATGGCCCGTTTCTTTATTGAACGCCCGGTCTTTGCATGGGTCATCGCCATCATCATCATGATGGCGGGCCTCATGTCTCTCCGCGCTCTGCCGATCGAACAGTATCCAGAGATTGCGCCGACCACCATAAACGTGAACGCCGTGTACCCCGGCGCATCTGCTGAGGCGGTGGAAGACTCAGTCACCCAGGTGATTGAGCAGCGTATGACTGGCCTTGATGGCCTCGACTATATCTCTTCAACGTCAAATTCGGCTGGTATCAGCAGCATTACTCTGACCTTCGAACCTGGAACAGATCCTGACATCGCTCAGGTTCAGGTTCAGAACAAACTATCGCTCGCGACACCTTTGCTGCCGGAACAGGTGCAGCGTCAGGGCGTACGCGTTAACAAATCGACGGGCGGATTCCTGCTCATCACGTCGATCTTCTCGCCGAACAAGACATACGACCGCAATGATATCGGCGACTATATCTATTCCAACATGTATGATCGGATCAGCCGGATTGATGGCGTGGGTGAAATGCGTGTCTTCGGATCGCAATACGCCATGCGGATCTGGCTTGATCCAACAAAGCTCGCCCAATTCAACCTTTTGCCGTCCGATGTGATCAATGCGATCCGCGAGCAGAACACCCAAATTTCTTCAGGCGCCATCGGTGGTGCCCCGGCCGTTCCAGGTCAGGAAATCAACGCCACAATTACAATGCAGTCCCTACTGAGGACGCCTGACCAGTTCCGCAACCTTCTCATCCGAACAACGACCAATGGAGCCTCCATCCGTCTTGAAGACGTTGCGCGCGTCGAATTCGGTCCTGAAACTTATGATGCTGAATCGAACTTCAATGGGTCTCCGGCGTCAGGCTTTGCCATCACACTTGCGACAGGCGCAAACGCCCTGGACACGGTTGAAGCGGTAAAGGAAGCTGTCGCAGATCTCTCGAATGAATTTCCAACAGATCTCGATTATGGTTTCGCCGTCGACACCACGCCCTTCATCGAAACTTCAATTCACGAAGTTGAGAAAACCCTTATGGAAGCCGTCTTCCTCGTCTTCCTTGTCATTCTGGTTTTTCTTCAAAGCTTTCGCGCAGCCTTCATCCCGATGATTGCTGTTCCGATCGTACTTTTGGGTACGTTTGCGATCCTCTATACGCTCGGATTCTCGATCAATATGCTCACCATGTTCGCAATCGTTCTTGCGATCGGACTTCTGGTTGATGATGCCATTGTCGTGGTGGAAAACGTCGAGCGTGTCCTCGAAGAAGAGAACATTTCTCCGAAAGAAGCGACAAAGAAGTCGATGGATCAGATTACAGGCGCGCTGATCGGTATTGCGGTCGTGCTCTCAGCTGTCTTCATTCCGATGGCGTTCTTCCCGGGCTCTGCGGGCGTGATTTACCGCCAGTTCTCGGTCACAATTGTGTCTGCCATGGCGCTATCGGTTTTGATTGCACTCGTACTGTCACCTGCCCTCTGTGCAACGCTTCTGAAGTCCAAACACTCAACGAAAAAAGGGTGGCTTTCAAAGCCTGCTGAAACATTCAATTCCGGGTTCGATAAACTTCGAAACGGATATGAAAGCGTCGTGGCGCGAGTGATCCGTCGACGTTGGATTTTCATGGGCGTGTTCGCAATCATTCTTGGCATTATCGCTGTCGGCTTCTCGCGACTTCCGACCTCATTCCTTCCTGACGAGGATCAGGGCCAGTTCTTCACGCTGATCCAA
>PABS01000006.1 GCA_002699325.1 Ponticaulis sp.
TGCACATCCTGAAAATGGCCTGAGGTTTCGCCCTTGATCCAGAGCTTGCCGCGAGAACGCGACCAGTAGGTCGCGCGCTGCGTATCGATTGTTTTCTGAAGTGCCTCGGCGTTCATCCATGCGAGCATAAGAATCTCGCCGGTTTCAGCATCCTGCGCGATGGCAGCGATGAGGCCATTGGCGTCGAACTTCGGGCGAAGCTGTGGTGTCTCGTCCTGTTCAGCGCCGGAAAGTGGAGGAGGGAAGGTCATTTCATTGCCTGACATATAAAATCGAAAGCGATGATCCTCTTCCAGCTTTCCCTTTTCAAGAGGAGACTCAGCCTTCCGGCGCGGACGCTTTGTTCAGGAGTCGCGGAGGATGGCGGCAATCTCGTCTTTCAACTGGAGACGTCTCTTGCGCAGCGTTTCCTCATATTCGTCGGACATGGGTTCAACGCGGGTTTCGGCACGGTGAATCTGACGATTGATGTCGTGATACTCATCTGTGAGCCGCGCAAAATGCGGATTTTCCGCTTTCAGCCTGTGCAGGTCATCTGCATTGGCTGGAAACTCATCAACAAGTTCATGAGGTGTATTGCCCATATTTCTCTCCCCAACAGGTCATTATTCAGGATCGAATAACACTATAAAATTTGTGCTTATTCGGTCCTTCGGGAATGGGGCAATTCGGCGCAGTCAGGCGGGTTTATTTTCCTGCGAGACGCAGGAAGCGGTCGCGCTTGTCTTTGTCTGTTTTGAAGACGCCGGTGAACTGCGTGGTGATGGTGGAGACGTTCGGGTGGTGAACACCGCGTGTCGTCATGCACTCATGTTTTGCGTCAATCAGGACGGCGCAACCCATAGGAGCAAGGCTCTCTGTGATGGCGTCGCAGATTTGCGCTGTCATGGTTTCCTGGGTTTGCAGGCGTTTGGCAAAGATTTCAACGACGCGGGCAAGCTTGGAAATGCCGACAACAGCTGCTGTTGGCTGGTAGGCGACATAGGCCTTGCCGATGAACGGCGCCATGTGGTGCTCGCAATGGCTCTCCACATCGATGTCGCGCAGCATGACCATATCGTCATAGCCCTGTACGTCGTCGAACGTGCGGGAAAGATAAGCAACCGGGTCTTCTTTATAGCCGGAGAACCACTCTTCATAAGCTTTGACGACGCGCTTTGGCGTATCGAGCAGACCTTCGCGGCGTGGGTCGTCACCCGCCCAGGCAAGAAGCGTACGTACGGCCTCTTCTGCCTCTTCACGGCTCGGACGTTTAATCGGTTCGGCGCGTTCAAACGAGCCAGGTGTTGTGATGGTATCCATTGGCATGGAATGTCCTTTCTGAGGGACGAGGGTCGAGCCGGAAATTTCCGGTCTTAACGCCCGCCCGAGTGAAACCCTCAGGGGCTGTGGTGGTGATATAGTTCCGAAACCCCGTTTTTGCGAG
Organism: Ponticaulis sp.; assembly: GCA_002699325.1. Lineage (GTDB taxonomy): Bacteria > Pseudomonadota > Alphaproteobacteria > Caulobacterales > Hyphomonadaceae > Ponticaulis. The sequence goes on from PABS01000006.1 coordinate 1,427, forward strand.
TCTCTCTACGCAAACTTGAAGGGGCCGGTTCACTATCAGTTATCGGAAATCATATTTCCCGGGACATATCCACACATAAAAATGCGCCAGTCGGAACCGGCGCATTTTTAGAAGACATTCGGTCTTTTAGGACCGGTTAGTTGAGTTCAGGGTCAACTACGTCTTCGTCCTCATTCACATCTTCGGTGACGTCGACTTCATAATCGTCATCGACAAGCTCATCGTCGCCACTCGTATTATCTTCGACCAAATCTTCATAGGCTTCAGAGTCACTTGTCACCGGGCTGTCTTGCAGAACTTCCTCAAGATACTGCGCCTGGGTCTCGCGATAAGCTTCACTTGCCTCAAGTTCATCTTCGGCCGGGCCTGTTGTCGTATCGCGGCGCTCAACCATGGTCGCCGGGATTTGTGGCGGAGGCAGGTCATCTGTTTCCTGCTCAATCTCCTGATCAAGCTCTTCCTCGTCACCATCAATCCAGTATTCCAGTGACTGCTCACCAATGTCTGTCTGGACTTCGCCTTCGGCATCCGTCACTGGGTCGACAGAGGTCTCGATAACCTTATCCTGTTCGGTGATGACAGTGACTTCATTATCTGCAGGAGGCTCGGTCGTGGCGTGCGCTCCTAGGGCGAATGACAACGCAATTGCGGAGATTGCGACATTTGTTTTCAAACCGGACATGATATCCTCCTTGGGAAATGTCTCTTCGCCTTAACAACGGTCGGGCGCGTCAGCCGTTCCCGAGAAGTCGTGCCGGAATGCATCACTTCAGCCAGGCTTTGCGGCTGGTCTGCCCTCGCCAAGCAGCCAGCGAACTGGCATGATATCGACGCTCTGAAACAGACCCGCCCTGGAATAGGGATCGTCCTCATTCCATAAGCGGGCATCTTCCAGGGAGGCGGCGCTGATGAGGAAAACCGAGCCGATCATATCCGCTTCGTCTTCTGTGAGGATCGGACCAGCCATAAGAATCCTGTCGGCATGCGACCGCGCCCAGTCGAGGTGATCGCTTCGTGTGCGTTTTCTGAGGTCAGTGCTGCTGGCCTTATCGCGGGCGGTAATCAAAAATTGTGGCATTCGGAATACTCCAGATTGGGCGCTCGGAAAAAGCGCCGGAACAAGTTCTTGGGTCGTCTCCTGCGAACGCTAAAGGATTTGGAAAGACACCGCACGTCAGAAGAGCTGATACGGGAGGGTGTGGTCAGGTGTTAAAGGACGCAGTCACAGAATTTGAGCGTTGGTTGAGGATCCCCCCGGAGACCTCAGCAGACCTCCTCATACGTTACCGAGCGATCTGGCTTTTGGGTTTCCTGTTTGTGGCGGTTCAGATGCTGAACCTGATCACGATGACCTTCACCTATAACGGTCTTCACTATGATCACGCCATCGCAGTCGTTACCTCCCTGGCCGTTCTGGTCATTGTGGGCATGTTGCGGTGGTATAAAGGTTATCATTTCTACGCAGCCGTATATTCAGCCTTCGTTCTTTTTGGGATCGCAGCGTCGGCTCTTCCTGAACGCGCAGGTATCAACTCTTCTCTTATCCCGCTTCTGGTGATTGGCCCGCTTCTGAATGGGTATATTTCCGGTCGGAAGGCGACAATACTGTTTTGGGGGATGTCCTGCCTGTTTCTGGTGTTTCTGTATCTGGTGTCGATTTCAGGTCCGCCACGAAATGCTGACGGTCTGTATCAGTGGGAAATGAACCGGCTCACCAACGGGATTTACTATCTGTCGATCTCGGCGGGCCTTTCAACCATGCTGACCGAGCAGACCTTCAGTGCCATGCGAAAGATGCGAGAAAATGCCGAACGCGCTCGTAGCGCTGAAGCCGCGAAGACTGAATTCCTTGCCAAAATGAGCCATGAGCTGCGAACCCCACTCAACGCTGTGATCGGTCTGACCGACGCGCTGCTTATGGGTGAGTTGACAGAACGTGACCGTGAAATTGCAAAAACCATCCGGGAGTCCGGAGATTCGCTCTTGCTGATCGTGAATGATCTCCTCGACCTTTCGAAAATCGAAGCCGGGAAGATGACGATCACGCCACGGCCGATCCATCTGGCAAGGGCCATCGAGACAGCTGTTCGCGGATGGCGCGATACTGCCGACAGAAACGGTCTCAGCTTTCATCTCGACATCGCTCAATCCCTGCAAAGCGGGGGCACAATTGATGAGCTGCGCCTTCGTCAGATCATTCACAATCTCATTTCCAACGCCATAAAGTTTACGGATTCAGGTTCGGTGTCGGTCAGTGCCCAGCGCGGACAGGTCGCTGGGTCGCCCGTGTTGGTGTTGCGCGTCACAGATACAGGTTGCGGCATATCACCGAGTGCGCGCGATCGCGTCTTCGATAGTTTTGAGCAGGATTCTCACGGCATTTCGCCGCGCGGTGGGGGCACGGGCCTGGGGCTGCCGATTTGCAGGATGCTGGCCGAGCTGATGGGCGGACACATTCAGCTTGAGAAATCCGGCCCTGAAGGAAGTGTGTTCTGTGTGACCCTGCCGTTTGTTCCGGTCGATATTCCGGTCGATCCGTCAGAACAGAAACGGGATTTCCAGATTGCGCCTGATCTGCGGGTGCTCGTGGTTGAAGATCACCAGGTGAACCGGCTGGTTCTGAGCGAGTATCTGGGCATACTGAACGTGAGATACGAGATGGTGTCAGACGGGATTGAGTGCCTCGATCGGCTTCAGAATGCGAATTTTGATATCATTCTGATGGATAAGAACATGCCGCGCATGAACGGTGTGGAAACCACCATCGCCATCCGACACAGCGAACAAGATTATCGCGATGTGCGTATTGTGGCGGTGACGGCAGACGCCATGGTGGGGGAGCGCGAGCGTCTCCTCGCTGCCGGGATGGACGGGTGCCTGACCAAGCCGTTTAAAATTGAAGAGCTGGCTATGGAGCTGGCTGAAGCCTCGGCTCAGCGCTGGCAGTCGGCATAAAAAAGAGGCGAGCCGCAGCTCGCCTCTCTGCCATTCAATCCAGTCGAAATTAGTCGACGAATTCGACGATATAGCCGGTGTCGTTGCTGACGAGTACGACATCGCCATCAATTTCGGCATAGTAATAGCCAGTCTCAGGCGCCTCGAGCTCATAAGCGTCATAGTCTTCGACCACCGAATAGTCGTTATAGACCGTGTCGCGATAGATCAGACCGTCACGATATGTTGCAGGAATCTGGGTTTCTGTTTCCATCGCATCGCTGTCTGTCGCTTCCTGGCGGGCATCCTGAATTTCAGCGCGCGCTTCCATCAGGTCTTCTTCACGCTCTTCGCGGGCTTCCTGAATGTCTTCTGTCATTTCACCGCGAGCTTCACGAACTTCCGCGCGCTGTTCCATCGCATTATCGCGATTTTCTTCCTGGGCTTCGGCCCATTCCTGCTGCGCTTCTTTTTTCGCTTCTTTTACGTCTTCCTGCTGCTCTTTTCTGGCTTCAGCGTATTCCTGCTGAGTTTCCATTTGAGCTTCGCGGATTTCTTCACGGTTTTCCTGGATCTCATCCTGAGTTTCCATTTTGGCTTCGCGAATGTCTTCGCGCTGTTCCTGGATCTCTTCGTTCTCTTCCTGAACCGCTTCTTTGTACTCTTCCTGAGCCTCGGCTTTCGCTTCGCGGATTTCCTCGCGCTCTTCAGCTTCAGCTTCGATCAGCTCTTTGGTGAGCTCCTGCTGGTCTTTGGCGCGATCCTTCGCAGCTTCGGTGACCTCTTTATTGTAGTCTTTCACGCTCTCAGCAGGCGGCTCAGCAAATGCGGCGCCTCCTGACAGCGCAACAGAAATTGCGAAAGTCGATGCAGTGAGTGTCTTCGTGAACGTATTCATGATTGTTCCTCCTTGTGTGTCGGGATTGACTGCTGGAGAAACACGGACGGTCGGCTGCATGTTCCCATCATCTACAGGCGAAATTTTGGAACTTTTCGTCGATTTCTGCTTCTTCCCGCCCTGTGCTAGTTGAGAGCGCAAACAAAAATACGGGGAACACGATGGGCGGGCGCGAGGCAGGCTTCTGGGATAAAATTGCCGATAAATATTCTGGGCAGCCGATCGCTGATCAGGCGACTTATGAAAAGAAGCTTGCGATGACCCGCGAGCATCTCACTTCAAAGATGTCTGTTCTGGAATATGGTTGCGGCACGGGGTCTACGGCCATCGCGCATGCGCCGTATGTGAAGCATATTCTCGCGACCGATATTTCCGACGCTATGTTAGCGCACGGTCGGAGGAAGGCTGAAGCGGCAGGTCTTGAGAACATTACCTTTGAGCGCGCCAGTGTAGAAGAGCTGGCAGAAAGCAGCCCTGGGTATGATGTCGTGCTTGCGCTGAATATCATTCACCTTTGCCGGGATCCGCAGGCTGTGATCGCAAAAACCGCCAGGCTGCTACAGCCCGGCGGCATCTTTATTCAGAGCACGGCGTGTCTTATTGATTATGGCCCGCTCATGCGCGTGATGATTCCGGTAATGCGGTTGATCGGAAAGGCGCCTTACGTCGCTTTTTTCTCCCCTGAAGACCTGTTCTTGATGCTCGACAAGGAGGGGTTCGATATCGTCGAGACCTATGATCCAGGAAAGCGTTCGGCCAAGTTCATCATAGCGCGAAAGCGTATGACTTAACGCGCAAACTTCATGATCATGTTTGTCTTTTCGGAGACCTCAACGATACCCAGTGACATCTCCGCATAGTAATGGCCGGATGGCGGCGGGGTGAGACCGAAAGACGTGTAGTCTTCGATCACGGTGTAATCAGGATACTCATAGCTGCGATAGTAGATCGCTGAAGGTTCTTCGACTTTCTCCACCTGGGGTGTGGGCGTATCGATCGTGTTGGGCATGACTGTGGTCGAGGCGAATGCGATTTGCTCGGCGACAGCTTCTTGTGCTGTGCCCGGGGCAGCAAAGGCTGCTGCAGACATAATAAGGCTGGTAACGCCCGCGAGTGCATACGGCGTAGTCATCTGAAAACTCTCAGTTGTTTGTGATTGTTCAATTGACAGACTAACGGCACGAACGCCGTGAAAGTTCCGAATGCGCTGAACTAATTTCAGCAGGCGCGCTGTTTCGGCATGCTTCTCTCTTCTGGTCAGACTTTTCGATGCTAGCTGTCGACTGGCGAGGGTCTCCGAAAAGCGACACAACTCAGTATTGGCGAATGACGGAGTCTGGACAGAAAATAGGGCCTGCAATTGCAGGATAAGAGTGAACTCGGTAGCAATAGTCCTCTGTCGCAGTTTGAGGCTTGTCGAGCACAGAATATCGCAGTTGGATAACTTCCGCTTGAGCAATAAAGCGAAATACAGAGACATGCTGACTGTGTCAGGCGTGAGGTTATTCAGAGTGATGATTTCTAAACCAATCGCTCAGACTAAGCCCTCATGCTTGCGCCAGAGCAGATTCCATCGTGGAATCAGGGATCGGGAAGTTTTTATGCGGTTATTCGGAAGAAAGAATAAGCGTTCGGATGAACCCAGGCCGGATAAGGACGATGCTCTGGACCGCCTCTGGGAAAACGACGCGGCGCGCGAACCAGACGAGGAGATGCCAACTCATCAGCTGGCAGCCTGGTCGCTGGTGCTGCGCTCTCCGTATTCTGCATGGCGCGGCGCGACGAGCTGGCTCGGCGGGCGCCCTGTGGTGCCGATCGAATTTGAATGGCCGCGGGGGGAGGATGGCCGACCGCTGGCTTTTCTGGGTCAGATTAACTTCTCTCATATTGGATGGGAGCCCACCACAGGGGCGCGGCCTGCAGGTATCCCTGAATCCGGCGCGCTGTTATTTTTCATTGGCGAGACAGTGCAGCTGCGTGTGATTTCGCGCCGGGAATTTTCTCAATCTGGACCAATTGTGCCGCCCGAGGATCATCCTGAGCTGGCGGACTATGGCTTCGAGACCCAGGGCAAGAGCTTTCGCTACTGGCCGGTGGACCCGGAGGCTTATCTTGATCCGGCCGGTGGGCGTCCCGCCTTCATGCCGGACCGTTTTGCCAGGCCAGAAGACTGGATCACCAATTGGGGTCTGGCCGCCGTAGAGGCTGGGATCGCGATTGAGGGCCTGACCCGTGAACTGAAATCCGCTGAAGACTATCGCCAGGAATTGTCTGCGCTGTCAGCCTGGGCTCAGCGCGCGATCTCTGAGCCACCAAATGCGCCGATCAATGTCGACGAGCTGACAGCCGCCTTCAAGCCGCGTCAGGATTTGGCAGCGCGGATGGAGAAAGAGGAAGTCAGGCGTCTTTTGACTGGCGCGCCGGAGCAGGTCTGGCACCGGCTGGAGCTGAAGTTCAACGGGCTGAACTCTCCGCCGGATTTTGCCGATGTGCCTGACGCGCTGCGCGGGTTTGTTGAGGCCTGGGTGGCGCGCTGGCGGGGACACCGTATGTTCGGCTCCGGCCCGCCAGCAGAGTATTGCGCGCCTGAAGTCAGCGACATGACCTGTCTTGCCGCTTTTGGCGCGGACGACGTTATCGAGACCGTGGGCGAGACCCTCGTCGGGCTTTCTGTCTGGTGCCCCCGCGAAGAGCTCGCCAATGGTGATTTTTCAGGCGCGGTGCTTTTGCATCATCACCTCGCCTGAAACCGAATTAGTCTGCCGCGGCGAGATTGACCTTGTCGCTGCCGACATAGGTGGCATAAATTGCGTCACTCTCATCTGAGAAGATCACAACATCGTACTGGTCTTTCCGGTCACCCATTTCCATGCCGGGTGAGCCCGCTGGCATGCCTGGTACAGAAATGCCAGTAGCGTCCGGGCGCTCCTTCAGAAGGCGATGGATCTCGTCTGCGGGGACATGGCCTTCAATGGCATAACCTTCGACTTCGCCCGTATGGCAGCTTGTCAGCTCCAGAGGTACGCCAAGCGCCTGACGCACCGGTGTGAGGTTTTCTGTTTCCTTGATTTCAACCTCGAAACCGTTCTCGCGCAGATGCTCGACCCATTTCATGCAGCAGCCGCACCAGGGTGTTTTGTTCACCGTGATGGTCTGGGCGAGTGCTGTAGCTGGCGCGGCAAGAAAGAGGACGCCGCCAATCATGGCAGCGGCGGCGCGACGCATCAGAACGGAGTGTTTCATGTCAGCCTCTTCTGGAATGGTTTCCTGGAAGAGAATCTAGTTCGCTGAGCAGGGGCGGTCCAGTCGGATTATGCAGCAGTTTATCGGGAGTTTTTGGTCTGTGGATAAGTAAAATATCGATTCAATGTAATAATATTCTGGTCAAAATGAGTATAAATATATGGGTTCGGCCTGGTATTTCTGATCAGAATATCAAGTGAACCATCTTTAATTCTGCACGGGTTGAGATCGTAACTTTGATATGTTTCCGTTGCCATCTGTTTTATTGGCAAAACTGAGGAACACGATGAAAAACATCACGCTTAAAGCATTTGCTTCTGTCGCCGCCCTTGCTGTTGCAGCGGGAAGCCCGGCCATCGCCCAGCAAGCCGCCGCACCGCAACAGGCTGCACCGCAGATTGCGCCTGTCACTGATGCTGAAGTCACCCAATTCGTGGCCGCAAATGGCAAGGTCGCGACGATCGCAACCGAAATGAACAGCAAACTTGAGGGTGTTGAAACCCAGGAGAAAGCAGCTGAGATCCAGATGGGTGCCGAGAAGAAGATGGTTGCAGCGATCCAGGCTGAAGGCCTTTCGCCACAACGCTACACAGAGATTATTCGGCTTGCACAGGTTGATGGTGAGCTGAACCAGAAACTGCGTGCTGAAATGGAAGGCTAGCTTCGCTGCCCTTTCTTTTGAGTGTTTGAGAAAACAGCCTCGCCTGAGTGTTTGAGAAAACAGCCTCGCCCCTTCGGCGGGGCTGTTTTTTTTGCTGTCCCGTGTCCCCAGTTTTTGAAATCACGCACTCGCGTCGCTACCTCTTACAAAGACAAAACAAATCAGACCCGCAAGGAGGACTGGCTGATGGCCGGTGGCTGGACGCGCGATGGCGCGGTGAGTGAACAAATTGAAGCAAGCATTGCAGACGAGCTGGCGCGCCTGAAATCCCGGCGAGGCCCCGTCGGCGAAAGCGCGAAATATTGTATCGAATGTGAAGAAGAAATTCCGCAGCGTCGGCGAGAGGCGGTACCGGGCGTGAAGATGTGTGTGTCCTGTCAGGAGGGACGCGACAGCGCGGACAATTTCCGTGGCGGCATCAATCGTCGGGGCTCCAAAGGGAGCCAGATGAAATAAGCCGAGCCTGCAAATTTCCTTACGCCCGGCATTAGAAATTCAGCGTTGCCTGAATGAACCAAGCTCATTAGACGCCGCGGGTATGAGTAAGTGTAAAAGCGTAGTGTTAAGTGCCTCTCTCCTTGTCGGAGCGGGGCATGCCGTGGCCCAGAATCCGCCTGATAGCGACCGGCGACTGGACCCTGTGACCGTTTCTGTGACCCGGATTGAAGAGCGGGTCTCAGACCTGCCGGCATCTGTTTCTGTGCTGGACGGCGCTGAGCTTGAGCTTGCCTCCACCTATCTTGGCGCAGAGGATCTGACGGATCTTTCGACCGGCGTCGAGGCTGCTGTTGCCAATGGCACGCAGGTCGCCTTTCAGATTCGCGGCATTGGCGCGGTGGACCATCAGGCGCTGACCCCGACGGCGGCAGCTGTTTACAGCGATGGCGTGTTTCTGGCGACGAATGTTCAGACAGGCCTCATGCTGTACGACCTTGAGCGCGTTGAAGTGCTGAAGGGCCCACAAGGCACGCTTTATGGGCGCAATGCGTCTGGTGGGGCGGTGAACCTTCTCTCTGTCAGGCCTTCTGCGGATCAGACCCGATATGTGCGTGCTGGTATCGGTAATTATGATCGATACGACCTTTCTGCGGCCTATGGTGACGTGCTGAACGACACTGTCAGCTATCGGCTTGCTGGTAAGTATACCTCACGCGGGCCGGTGTTGGACAATGTGGCGGGCCCGGCAGCCGCAGGCGGCGAAACGGATCAGTTCGGCCTCCGGGCGAGCTTCCTCTTTGACCTTGATGCGAGCGAGCTTCTCCTTCGCGCGCACTATGAGGAAGATAATGGCGTGAACACCATGCCGCGCAATGACGCGCTGAGTGTTGATGACTTCGAAATCGCGAGTGAAGGCGATGGCATTCAGCCGACCGACAATGCGTTTTACGGAGCGGCAGCCGAATATCAGCGTAGCCTAGGTGCCTGGGATCTGTTCTCGCTGACCGCGCTGGAAGGCTATGAGCAGAATTACGGTTTTGACTTTGACGGCGCGGCAGACCCGTTTGGTGACCCGACTCTCAACGCAAACCTTTCTTACAGTCGCGACTATGTTCAGCTCTCTCAGGAGCTGCGCCTGAGCCGTCAGACCAGCTATGGCACGGCGCTGTTTGGCGCGGCGCTATCTGCTGATGAATTCCAGCAGCGTTACCTCATCTGGTGTGGCGAGCTGGACCAGCAAAGCCTGGTCGGCACCTGCCGTTATGTTGGCGCACCGGGCCGGGTTGGGCCAAACCCGGCCAGCCCTGGAACCGCCTCAACCCTGCTCACCGATATTGAGCAGGCCCGGCAAAGCTATGCCGTGTTTACCAGCCATCAGATTGATCTGACGCAGGCCCTTCAGCTGACCCTTGGCGCGCGGGTGACGGATGAGACCATTTCCGGCGAAGGCCGGGGCGTGCATATTTTTGATGATGGCACGCAGGGCCTGAATAATCGCGATGGGCTTGGCCCGGCTGTGGGCGAGAATGAGATCAGCGACACGCGCCTTTCTGGCAATCTGGCGCTGTCTTATGACCTCCCTTTCGGCATGGCCTATGCCA
>PABS01000007.1 GCA_002699325.1 Ponticaulis sp.
GATCTGTCCCTGGAATGGTATCCGACAGAGACGGGCGCTTATTCTATAGCGCTGTTCTACAAGAATATTGACGATTTCCTCGTACGGGGCTCATCGAGCGTGATCCGGAGCGGTGTGTCAGAGTTTGCGAATTCGATTTCGATCCCGTCTTTTGAGAACCCCATAGCCGACGATCTTCTGCTTACGCGGCCGGGATCGGGAGAAAGCGCACAAGTGTGGGGCGTTGAGCTCTCGTTGCGAGACAGATTTCTGTTTCTTCCTGCGCCGTTCGATCATCTTGGCGGTTCGTTCAATGCGACGTTCCAGAAGTCGCAGCTGGATACGGGGGTTTACTGGCATCCGGAGGGGTACAAACTTCCACTGTTTGAAACGCCTGAAACGCTCTTGAATGTTGAGCTTTTCTGGTCTTCAGAGCGCTGGGACGCCTATTTGTCATACAATTATCAGGGTGCTTTCTTGGAAGACTTCGAGGAGTTTGGGAATAATCCGTATGAACAGGATTATGCCTTTCTCGACGTTTCCATCAAACGCTTCCTGACCGACAGGCGTCACTATCTGTCTTTTGACGTTCAGAATGTGCTCGGCGGTCCCAGCTATTGGTACACCTTCGGAAAGCATTCTGCCGGTAGTCCGCGGAGTTATATTTCCAACGGGCCAATCTTTCAGATCAAGCTTGCTTTCGTCGGTTAGAGCGCACCCGGCGCTTAAGTGAGTTAAGCCGGACCCACGCGCGTCATGTTTAATATAACTGTCACGCTTTTCCACAATCGGCTGCGTCTTTCCTCTTGAGACATTTGTTCTCCAAAATCGTAGAGGAAAGTTACTATGAAGACCTTCAAACGGGCCTTGTTGGGCATGGCCGTTTTGTCGGCAGGGGTGCTGTCGGCGTGTACGGAAAAGAACTATACAATTCAGGAGCCTGCGCCGACGCCAACTCCGGCGCCGACACCGACCCCGACGCCAACCCCCACACCAACGCCGACCCCCTCAAGTTCTGCCCCATTCAAGATTGGTCTTCTGCCGGATACGCAGGGCGGCAAAACCTCTGACGGACAGGCGCATGTTGCCCTCCACCCAATGGGTGAGGTGCTTGAACATCTCCAGTCGAAAAATGTCGACATGGTGATCGCTCTGGGTGACCTGACCGATGAAGGCACGGATGTCGAGTTTGCCGAATGGCGTTCCATCGCTGATGGCTACCGGGATGCCGGTATCGAATTTCTGCCGGTCATGGGCAATCACGAGCTGAACTGGGCTTATACTCAGAACTGGATCGGCAATATGAAGGAATTCATTCCTCAGGACGCGGTTCATATGCCGGGTTATGAGTGGGTGAATTACTATGTTGTCCGCGAGAATGTGCTGGTTTTCGGTCTTGCTTATTACAACCTGCCGATTGCTTTCGAATGGATCACTCAAGTCGTCGCGGAACACGAAGGCGATATTGATCACATCGTGGTCGCCAGCCATGATGGCCTGATCGGCGCCAAGTATGGTCTGACGCGTGAACAGATTGTCGACGGAACCAAGGACGACAACTGGGTTTACGATCTGCAGAAGAACATTCGTGAGTTCTTCTCAGAAAAAGACGTCATCTACGTTCAGGGCCATGAGCATCAGTATCAGCGCTCTGTCATTGCCGCCACGACGGCCCAGACCACCCTGCCATCCAGCTCCACACCAACCGGCGGCAATTACCGGATGGGAATGTACACGCAAATCATGGCGGGCAACGCATCCTATAAGGGCTATGAATTCCGCTATGGTGAGCGCGATCTGGTTCAGATGATCATCTCCCAGAAGAACGCCACATTCGACACCGGCAAGGGCTCAGACCATTTTGATGTGAACACCGGGACACTGGCGTTCAACGGTCCCCGCGTCGACTATGAAGCTTATTTCGCGCCCCATACGGCAACCTCCAATGATGCCGATCAGGCCTTCGACGCAAACTGGGCGCTGTTCGATAAATTCAGCCGGACAACAAACCGCTGTGAAACCATCGTGTATCCGAACTCCATTCCGGAAGGCACACGGCCTGTCATGGTTCTGCAGCCGGAATATCTGACCGAAGACTGCTATGGCGATGATGGCAGCTATTTCAATCTGATCGGCGGCTGGAATGAAACCTTCAACCGGACAGACTCACGTGAGCGCGATATGAGCTTCACGCCTGGCTTTACCCGTGCGGAATCTATGAATGACCTGATCCGTCTGGCCTATCAGTGGCTGTTCCAGGTCCATGAAAGCTGGACGCCGAACATCAACGCCAAACACCGTGTGGTGCCGAATGGCGACGGCACAGAAATGATCTTCCCAGAGGTCACGATGGACCTGAAGGAACATGTCACGACCAGCTGGCTTCCAAAGGAAGACGAGACACTGACGGACATCGTGATTGTCAGCGGTACACAGCAGCAAACCGGCATGTATCAGGGCGATTATGGTGAGCCGAAAGACATTGAGATGGAAGTTGGCCTGATCTGGGATATTGAAAACCCAGAGCCCAAACCGGCTATTACGCTGCCAGCTACCGCGACCAAGTCATGGGATATCTCTTCAGCTGTCTCGGACACTTTTGCTGTTCAGCTGACCACCCCGACAGAGATCACGGCCGAAGACGGCACGTTCGGTATGCGTGTTGATGACGGCTGGTCGCCGATCGTGGATGATGCTTGTGTGGTTGAGGGCGCGTTCATGAAGTCCTACCTTCAATCACCGCCAATGCGTGATGACTCCTGTGCGGGTCAGCCTCTGGTCGGCTATGACTCCAATTATGGAAGCCGGTGGTGGGCCGTTCTGAACGCGGACGCCGAGCTGGCGGTTATTCCAAAACCATCAGAATAAACCCCGCCTGATGAAACCAACCATGCGCCACCGTATCGTCTGATACGGTGGCGTTTTTTGTTTCGAGCTGTCGCGCAAAGAAGCAAGGCTCTGAGAATACGATCGGTGTCCGATCGCCTGCCCGCCCAGTGATCTGCTCCAAGCGTCATGCGACTTGGTGTTCATCGGTGAAACACTGGTGACCCCGAGAGGATTCGAACCTGTGACCCTCAGATTAGCGGTATAGTGGCCACAGGCTCAGGCTTTGCCGGGAAGCAAGCGCCAGAAATGTCTCCCTGGCGTAGTCAGCACGGCTTATCCGTCGGTCGCTGATCTGCTCTTCAGATGTGCGGGTTATCCTGCGCGTTTTATGGACTGCGCGTATTTAAACCCGGATTCAAAGGCTTCATCAAAACTTGCATGGTCACGATGAGAGCGTAGAAAACCTTGTCGAACCGCCTCACCACGCTGTTCGCGCGTTCCGTGATGTCCTCTGCTTTCGAATGAGGAATCCCCTAAACTATAAACAGCAAGCGCGACTTCTGCCGCAGGGAATGTCGTGTTCTCAAGCTTCTTCAGCCCAACGAAATAACCAGCAAGATAGTCTGCGTGAAGCTCATTTCGGTAAACCTGGCCGCTGGCGGTCACAAGTTTCGCCCGTGTTCCACGTTTCATTTGCACGACATGACCAAATTCATGGGCACAGACGGCGATCACCCCCGGAATTCCGCCGAGCTCACCCTGTTTCTGAAGTCCGAGGAGGTTCAGTCCATAAGCGACGGCACCATCTGGCCTGTCGCGACGTTCTATACTGCCCGTCGCCACGGCATTCATGCTGCTTCCTTTTTCCTGATAGAACATAAAATCGGGCAGGATTTGAAAAGTATCGGTGAGCTTCAAAAGCGTAATCGCGAGCGCTTTGTCAAAGTCGGGATCGCCCGAACGACGGCGCTTATCGAATCCACTGAAGGCGTAGTCGAAAGATTCCTTGCTGCCATCTGTTAAGGTCTTGAACTCATCCGCTGTCAGATAGCATCCACCCTTGGCTGAAGATTCGGCCTGACCCGGCTGGCAAAAGGCGCAGCTACAAAGCCCTGCGAGAATGTGACGTCGAGAAAGCATTCTAGCACAGATCCGGAAATTTGCGGCAAGCGGCGCTTTGTTCGGGCGCCGGCGGACGCTGGCCTTGAGGTTCTGATTGTGCCTGAACTTCAGGAGGTGAAGGTCGCGAAGTTGGCTGACTCTCCGGTGTGGCCCGCGAGGCTGGTGCTGGTTCCGGCGCGGGTTTTGGTGCAAATACGACCTCTGCACCTTCTACGACATGGCTGAGGGGCGAATAACCCAACGTCCATTCGGATTTGCCGTTCGCGTGCGTGAACTCACAAAGAAAAGCATCTGCGTTGGCCAGGTGCGTAACATCGCTAATTCTCAGACTACTGGCGTTTCCCAAATGCTGTGCCGTCGATCGAATGTCCGGATTCTGCATCGCCGCTTTAAGCTCGGCAATGACTTTAGCGCTGGCGATGAGTGATAGATCTCCATCCCCCAAGGCGCCGTTGAAAACATCACTACAGACCGTCCGGTATTTTTCCAGAAGAACAGGTGCTGTGTCCGCTTGCGCGATTGGCGATAGAGCGAGTGTACAAAGCCCTATATAACCAGCGGCAGTTCGTCGTGTTTTTCGTATCATAAGTATGTCCCCTTCCAGATTTATTCGATTGTATCGGCAGTCATGTGCCAATCCAAAAGCACTGCACTCTCGCTTTCGGATAAAGTCTCCCCTCGTCGCGCTCTGGCGCAGATGTCAACGGACGGGGCACCACGGGTATCAAGTGCGGCGCACAATCCATCACGGTCGTTTTCTCCACCGACGAGGATGTTGAAAGCCTCACCGAGGCTGAGGGTCTGCTGGTCGCTTGAAATCAGACCATTGTGAGCGACGCCTACCTGTCCCTGATTGTCGGACAGCTTCAGTCGGGCGCGACAAATGTCAGCTTGTTCCAACTGTACATTCTCAATACGCCCAGGAAGAAAATTTCTGATCCCGGTCTGTGTTACACGTTGGCTGGAGCTTGCTTCAAAGCAGTCGCCATCTTCCGAATAGTCAAACTCGATGATCGCAATCGGGTCTGGCTCGGACTGTGGTTCGATCGCGAGCCCATTCTCTGGTGGAGACGTTTCCGCAGTTTGAACCATACCCGGCTCCGCCCCGGGAGGTTCAGCGATCAAGGGCTGTGTTGGATTTGGTGATCTATCCATGTCAGCTTGATCCGGGGTCGAGAGGCTTTCTGTAAAGCGATCCCCAAACGAAGTTTGGAGGAATGCTGCTCCGACTGCCAGCAAGCATGCCGTTACCAGTCCCACTCTTATTAAATGGGTTCGACGCCTGCCGTTTCTGCCGAATTGCTCCGGAGTTGTGGCGTATCCGGTCGTTAAGCTCTCATCGTTTGTTTTCCTGAGCAAAGCGATAATGCTGTCGTCATCCGCTCGTGCGACGCGATGAAATGACAAGGTTGGAAAGCGTGTGAGGAGGGCAGATACAAGCTGCCCGAGTTCTGCTTCTTCGCCAGCCGAATCTGAAAGATGAAGCGGCAGGATGCAATGGATCGGCAGATCCATAGCGGCTGCTTCACGGAAGAGGTTCTCGCTGGTATTCAGCTTTTGTCTGATGCCGGTGACCGGATGTACAGAGAGGTCGTCTCCAATTATGCCGCTCGCCCAGATAACGCCATCGGCGGTATTGAGCTCAGTCTGAACGTCCTCACTGTTGGGCACCTTAAGTTCGTTCAACTTGTCTTCGGCAAACAATAAATGCGAAATATAAGCCGCAAGCTGCCAACTGTCCCCGCGCTGAATATCCTCGCTGATGCGCATCCGGTAACGCGTCTCGCCGGTTATGCGGCCAATCACGCCTGCATCTAACGATACAAAGTCAGCATAGCGATTTGTGACACTCGAACGCTGTGTTCTGAAATTTATGGTCATGACAGAGTGATCGAGCTGAGTGTCGACACTCAAACGCTGCACCCGGGATGGGCCCGACGTCGTAGCGATATACACTGCCCACCCCGACATGATGACCGCCTACCAGATCGTTACAACAACACTGTCGTCGAACAGAAGACGAGCCAGCTGGTCTGATTTCGTGAGGTCAATTTGTACGGAGTTCCGATAAGGTTCGGGAAGCTCAATGTTTACGACCTCTCCTGACTGAGTGCGGGCTTCAAGCCGGCCGGGAACTGTGTCGCGATTTTCCGAAAGTCTTATCAGCAGAACGAATACGTTTTCACTCTCATCGGACTTGCGAAGCTCAATTTTTTCATCGGTATCTGAGTCTATAAGTACAACTTCATCGTCATCAGCAGCCGCAGCAGCGGGCGAACAGATGCTGGCATTCATAGAAGCAAGAATGAACGACCAGTTCTCTGACAGCCGTTTGTCGCGCTGAATAGCGGCATGAAGTTCGCCCGTCTTGTCATAGTGTAAGTCGCGCGAGTACCGGATGAGATCACCGATGCCAAAAGGCTTTGAGCTTTTTCTGCTTTCTTCAAATGAGCTATGAACAGCTGCCCTGATACTGAAATCAGCTTCCAGCTCAGAGATTTGCAGATCTGATAATTCATTGAATGTAGGTGACATTTTCGTTTCCTTTGCACGATTGTGCGAGGTAAAGATCGCGCCATTTTCTTTCGAAGATGGCATTATCCTCACTTTCGGTGGAAAGATGTGCATTCAGCCGTTTTCGCACCGCGACAATGTGAGCATTTGCGCCGACCAGCCACATTGAAAGCATTTCAAGGCTCTTTACGATGTCCGGGTCGTGTAACTGATCCTTGCGCAGGCCTTTGCGTTCTGTCGCTCTCCAGGCGCGTACAGCTTTTTTGCGTATATTGATAAACGGACTCTCTTCAGAGGCGCACAGAAGCTCCATGGATCTATTGAGTATCTGCTCATGCGAGCAGTCCAGCTCGGTGGACATCAGCCCCGGCGTGCCTTCGTGAAAAATACTGCCATTTGAGAGCCCTTGAGCGAGAAAAACAGCGTTCTCGCACCTGTTCTGGATCAGCACATGAAGGACGGCCCAGGCTGAAGTGGAGAATTTCTCGAGATCTTTTTCCAGAGTTTCCGTGACAGCGGCAACGGTCGGCAAATCTGAGACAACTTCATTAAAGTCGGCTGCTGAAAGCTTATCTGACAACTTGTTTTCAGTGCTATTGAACCTGGTCACGCGGAACGCCGAAGCGAACATCCGTGTGTATGCCGGATTTGAATTCGTGAGGACGCTTAGACGCTGATACTGAGCAGACTTGAGTAGCTCGACATCAGCTGTTTCTTCGAGAAGAGCGGTCCAGTCTTCGAAAGCAGAATTGCCATAAGCGGTCTGGCTTTCAGTTTCCGGGTGGGTATGCGTCAGCGTACTCAGCGCTTCTGCCAAAGCTTGAATATAGGCGCAGAATGCCGTGTGAGCTGAACTGTATTTCCTGACGCTCAGATGAGAGAACTCTGCGTATTGAAGCCAGAATTCCAGCACGTCTTCGCTCGATATATCATGTTCAGAATAGTTTTCTCCTGGATGGCGCCCTTTCAGAAAGCTCCGGATGGCGCGGAACTTCCGATGCTGATGCATGCTTCCGACCCGAACCAGTCGATATTGTTCGAAGCGTTGGGACAATTCCAATGCAGTTTCTTCAAGGTCCTTCTGGCCAGAGGCGTCACGCGTATCGGTGACGAGCTGATCAACGGCGTCGAAGCCCAGGAGTTCGGCGATTGCTCTAACCGTGCATATTAATTTGCGTGTGCCGCCCAGACTTGTCCTGAACTTGCTTCCGTCATCCATCTCTAGCGCCAGCATGTTATTTTCAATGCAGACCAATTGGCCTGCCGATCGCAACTGTGCGAGAACTGACGCACCGCTGGGTGGAGCGATAAAGAAAGCATTGATTGGATCGACACCTGCCTTTTGAAGCGTGGCCGAAAAGGCAGCGCACCTTTTGATGAGGGACAAGCGCGATGAACTGAGCAGAGCGCAGACGACCTTCGAGAGCAGCATGTCCGAGAAGCCATCGCCATCAAGGCATGACAGGGCATCTCGCAGCTCAGCCATCAAGGGCTTATGCAGGTCTATAACCGTCATCAGATTGATCCCCGTCCAATACTCAATCCTGAGTGTTCCCGCTGGTTTAATCAAGATTGCCAGAAAATTTTTGCTTCAGCTCCTCGTGCGCCTGGCTGTAGGCTTCCCAGCTTGAGATATTGGCGCCTCGAAAGGAGGATGTGTCTCGACGCGACTGGCCATATCCGGACCGTTCTCTCGAAGAAGGTTCAAATTGGGATTGGTTGGCTCGACGGGACTCTTGGAGCTCACGCTCCTGCAGAATTTCCTCCTGAATTTCGTTCATGCTCTCGTAGCGTTCCCATTTGCGGAGCACTTCGGAGACAAACTTTCGGTTTTCTTCTGTCGTATCAGGGGTGCTCCAACGATCAGTGTTCAAACTCGCGACTGCGGCAGGCCATGATTGTTTAACAGCGTAAAGATAGCGCAGGTATCGTGTACCAATGTCGGCGTTTGTGTCCGCATGCTTGAGGTCGAAACGGCTGACCCCATAATTGAACTCAGCATTCCCAGCATCAATTTGCATGAGGCCTATTTCTCCGCCGGGGCCAATAAGATCAGAGCGAAATCCGGATTTCACGTCCGCCACAGCAAGCGCTAGCTCCGGAGGGACGCTGTGTTCCAGCGCCGCACGAATAATAAACCTTCGAGCGGTTGCCTCATCGACGGCTTCACATGTGCAGTCTGCAGGGGCCGCAAAAGCGGGTCGTGACGCTGCTGTATCAGCCATTGCCAGGGACATCAGAACCATGGCGCCTGCAAACGTTTTACCAAAAAAAGCCATATCATCTTCTCCAGTTTTCTTCGTCTTCTGAAGAATCAAAGGAAAGGTTTGTGTGGCTTTTTCAGACCAAGAAGGAAAATTATCGGCCGCGACCGTAACTGAGCAACTCAACTTCGAGAAATCTTAGCTCCCTGTTGCTGATCCGGTATGCGTTCGGGGTAATACCCATTTCGGCAATCGCGGAATGCAGTAGGGCAGTAAGCTCGGCTGAGTTCAGATCGCTACGGTAATTCTGTTGCCATGCGGAGCGTCCACCTTCATGATCTCCGACACTTCCTTCTGCATCCATGCGATCAAGCAGGAAAAAAATCTGGTCCTGCTCAAAGTTTCGGAATGTCAGTTGATAGTCGGTCGTCATTCCGCTGGTGGGGCCATAGCCAGCTGTATCTGTAGCGCATGCGCTGAGTGCTATGAGGAATATTGAAGTCAAGACAGTCCTGATCATGATTTTTCCTTCAGAGAATGGGAAAAGAGCGGTGAGCCCGGCAAAAAAAAGCGAGCCTCTGGGGCTCGCTTTTGTGAGACATGTCTGACTATCGACCGGGTCCATACATGACCTTTTCGATTTCAATGTTGCGCTGCTCTCGAGTCGTTACCCGAAACTCTTCTTCGGCAAATCCCATATCGAGCAGCAATTTGTAGAACTGACGCTCAAGTTGGGAATTGTTGAGCAATGAAGAGTAATTCTGTTTCCAGGCCATACGGCTGCCTTCGTGGTCGCCAACGCTTGGTCGTCCCGGAAATTGTGTCTCCATAATATCGAGCATTGAGAGGACTTCCGCTGTCGAGAAGTTCCGGAAAGTGATCATATACTCGGTGCGAATGTCAGCATCGGCAGTTTTTACTGGGTTTGCGCTGGGTGCTGTTACGTTCAGGGCTTCGTCCAGTTTGATGCGTAGGACATCTGAGAGATCAGCTGCGATATTGTAAGCGTTATCTCCAATCACTTCATCGCGACAGAACGCGCTGCAGGGACTTGGCGCGGTGAAGCTGTCACGCACAGGTTGCCAGTTGCCCAGCGTTGACAGGTTCGTTGCATCAACCATATCGCCCTGAAGGCGAATGCTGGCGACTGTTCCAAAGGCCGTACCCTCGACAGCTGCACGTGCTTTTACAAACACGACGACGCGCGGGCAGGTCGTAGAATCGCCATTGCTACATGCCGCTTGCGCAAATTTTAGCTTATCCAAGCGTGACGCACGGTTCGGGACCTGCTGCCAACCGATACGGGCGAGTACGGCGTCAGTATCGAGCACCTCATAGCCCCATTGTCGCATTCTTTCGCGGAGTTCTGCGGTGATGCGATAATGAATGTCGTTTGATGCTGGAACGCTGTCAGGGTCGGCGTCGTCAGCAAGCACCAGGATATTGGTGATGCCTGGTGTTGTTTGTGCGGTGGCGACTTGGCCGAATAGTGCGACCAGTCCAAACGCGGCTGCCGCGAAAATCTTGTTAAGCATGATGTCCTCACTTCCTTACCTCAACGAGTGACCAAGCAAAGGCAAGGTTTACCCAGATTTTTCAGAGCGCCGTCTCAATAAACCAATCTTTTTTGAGAAAGCGCGCTGAAAGTATTGAATTCTAAATCAGGTCAGTTGTTTGCTTGCCTTCAAGAACAGCCGTCAGCTGTTCATGCGTAACGGCTTCCTGGCCTTTGATCTTTTCAGGATCAATCTCATATTCATCCGTTCGGAGAAGCGCTGAGATATCGTTTGATGTTTGCATGAGTTTCATCATGCTGTTCGCCGTGCCGATCGTCGATCCTTTGACCGTGGTCATGAGGTTCTCAGCTTCAAGCGACTCTTTGCCAGCAAGTGTTGCCACCTGGGCTGTGAAATTGAGCTGATTGGTCGGTGACATGCTTCCCAGTTCAGTAACCAGATAAATCATTCCGCCGATTGATTGTCCGACATACTCACTAGCTGCGTTAATACGTGTGCGAGCGAGTTCGGCGGTTTCTATGACTTCTGGCGGATGTTCTGTGGAACTGGACAGAAGCAGGTTAAGCTCGTCAGTCGCGGCATTCAACTCTTCATAATTTGAGCCTGCATCAAGCGACATTGCAGGCGTGACTTTCACTCGCTCGGCGATTTGCAGGATTTTCTGGTCTTTCGCGCCAGCTGCAGTTTCGAGATCAGCAAGTGCACTGGCCACTTCAACAAGTGCGTATTTGGACAGAAGGGCAGATGTGAACATCACCTGAGGATCGTTTCCTCGAATCTTACACATCTCGTACTTGTTGCCAGCCCACATTTGAGCGCCTTGACTGACCATCCCACCAAATGGCCCGGCGACTTGGCTGACTTTATTGGTAAGTCGTGGATTGAGACACTCACTTACGGCCGTTGCCGTAAAGGCGACCGTGGCAGATGATTTCAGCATGTCGCCTGAGGGCATGAAACTTGTCATGCCTCCTCCGCTTGTCGTTGAACACGCTGCGACAGAAATCGCCATCGCCGCCGTACTTACAACGCTTTTCATTAGGCTTTGAAAAGTCATGATATTTTTTCCTATAGTCGTTAGAACCCCGATACTCTACTCCTACAGGACAAGCAGCTATTGCAGCCCGCCCCCCATGACCGCATTGGACGTTGTGCTGGCATTTCTTGAGTAACCAGCGCAGTCCTGCGCGACATTTTCTGCGATTGATTCAGACAGGTTTTCCAGAAGAACGTTGGCGAGTTCGACATCTGACTCCTGACGGACCCGACCCGGTTTGTCCGTTGGCTTTGTCGACCACGCTATGTCTGAATCAGAAATTTGGTGGATCAGGACAGTCGCAAGCGCTCTGACATCGCGCCTTACAACTTCAGCATCGAAAGTGACTGTCAGCAACAAACCTCCCTCTGCGAGGGGTTGAAGCTTTGAACTTCGAAAATTGTCGTCCATGGCATACATAATGCCCAGATCAATCTGCCGGATTGCGCTGAGAAGCGCTTCGCTGAAATCCACGTGATCCTGGCAGGTTCCAGCAGCTTGCCCTGTATAGCCACCACAATTATCGGTTGAAAGTCCGGATCTGATTGAGGGTAAGAGCTCCGAAACATCGACGACGGCGATATCATGATCAGCCAATTCTCGCACCAGGTTCGCCTGAAGACGATCCGGGTCCAGTCGTGGTTTCAAGTTTCCTTCGGATGGGGCCCTGATCCGGCTTAGAACCGCTATTGGCCGATCGCAGACATACGAACGCGAGAGGCTGGCTTCAATTTTTTCGCGGTCCAGATTCAACAGTACCTGACCTTTGCAGGTGTTGTTACTGGTTTCAACAGAGCCCGTTTTCAACTTCGGCTCGGACCGCGTATAGCTCCGCCAGTTCTGACCAAGCAGCCTTGCCTCAGGTCCGGAAGCGCCAAACATTTCAGTGGCATAGGCCTCCAGGCCGGCAGCCGGCGCGAGTTCCAGAACGCTGCGTTCACATTCACGCTGACTCAGACTTTCAGCGATTTCTATCGGCTGTATGAATTCTTGGGCTTGCGAAGGCAAACTTCCAACGAGGATCAAAGCGCTAGTCAGCGTCGTAAATGCCTTCGCAGCTAGGCGTTTTTGCTTGCCTGCCATTGGTCATCTCCTGACTCATGCTTTGAAATTTATTGATCATGGAAAGTGTGTAGAGATCCCTGTCCAAGTCGCTGCTTGGCGTGCCCTGGGACACCAGATAAGGCTCCTGCGCGCAACCCAATGTCGGGCCCTCGAACGACGCGGCGCTGATTGAGCCAACCGTTGAGCAGCCGTCGAATCCGGTGGCTGCTTCGACAAAACCCAATTGTGTCACATAGTTACGTATACGTCGCGCAGAGTGAGTCTTGCTCTCAATGTCTTCCATTCCGAGGGCTCGGAGGACAGGGACAACCTTAAATGAGGCATCTGAAGGACGTAGCTCAATGGACTGGCTACCGGAAAAAAGGGAGTCCTCGTCGCTTTGGATTCTGAGATTTATTCGAATACTTCTGCTGGTATCTTGAAGAACTGCAGACTTTAAGGGCGGAAGAACGGAATAACCTGCTTCTGAGAGGGTCGATGTCAGGCCATGCATGAGCAAGGCGCCGACTTTTTTACAATCTGAACTTCCCTCCTCACAGGCATTTCGTATCTCGCAGATGTTCGAGTTGAGCTCGGCTCCGGTCGGTTTCTGATTGAGATCGTATCCAAAAATTTGTGCGGCATCTTCGCTCTGGATCGCAAATCCCGTCACCATATAGGTGCCCGCTTCCTTACCAGCATTTTTCTGACGCTCGCTCATGCTGCCGAGCCGCGTCAATGCTTCAGAAATCGCCCGTTCATAGCTCTCGCGATAGCGCGCTGCGATATGACTGGCGGAGCTACGATCATAGTTCTCGACGAAGGTCAGCGTTTGAGTGACAAAGCTCGAACCTGCCAGTCGTATCGGATATCCGCCTGAGCTATCGTCGAATTCAACAAGCAGTGCGTCGACACCAACCATGAAGGTCTGAACATACGTGTTGACCCTTTCAGCACTGCTCTCAACTGTTATGGGCAGTGTTTGCTCTATCATATCTTCAAACGTACCAACGAGAACGAGCCCGTAAACCGTATCGAAGCGCGCATCCAGTTCCGTAGAGAGTTGTCCGGAACGACGTTCGCCAGCTCCCCGAGACATAACCGCTTTCCAGGCATCGTCAGATGTAATCAGGACTGGGCTGGTTGTGATGTCTTCAAGCCAATTTGTTCCGGAAAGCTGTGCAACCAAAGCTTCGGTGGAATCAATCAGGGCATATCCCTCATCTTGGTCAGGCCCTACTTCCCTGGTTGTAAGGTAGCGCTCCATCTGAGGCGTGGTTTCGCTGTCGATATATGAGAGGCCACCGAACAAAATGACGGCGTCATCGGAGGCTGCCCACGGTGTGAGAAAAATACAACTTACAGCTATTATGATCGACTTAAAAGCACTGCTTGCCATCACGCTTCCCCCTTTTGCCCCGGTAAACTTTATCCAGATGCGTTTGCCTTTGCAACGCTGAGTACAGTCTAAAACATTTTTCCGGAACAAAAACTGGTCGTCGGACGACTCCCATTATGGCGAACGACCGGTGCAGAGCCCTGAAAACACTGGTGACCCCGACAGGATTCGAACCTGTGACCCTCAGATTAGGAATCTGATGCTCTATCCTGCTGAGCTACGGGGCCTGACCAGTCCTGCTAGCTACTGAATATTGCCGCCCGGCTCAAGCGTACAAAACCTGATCCGTTTGGCGGCTGGTCTGAATGTTCGATCTCCGGTCGATCTGCCCTTTTATCTCTTGTCTGTCCGGAGGGCGGCACGCCTCTCAGCCCTCACGTGAGCGTCTTCCTGGTCTGCATCGCGACAGGCGCCACACGCCATCTTTCTCTCCTCAATATCGGCGAGACAGGTGAGGATCTGGAATGCCGCAGTGAAGGCTTTTATGAGCCGGGCCAATCAAACTCAGATCTGCGGGATTCAGGCCTTGCAATGATCCCCCCCTTCGGGTAGAAGCGCCGCTTCAGTTTCCTATACACACCCTTTAACCGACGGAATTCGATCGATGAAAAGCGAAGGCCATCCAGATTATCACTTCGTCAAGGTCGCTATGACCGATGGCACCGAGTACCAGACACGTTCGACCTACGGCAAAGAGGGCGACACGATCACTCTGGATATCGACCCGAACACGCACCCGGCCTGGACCGGCGGCAACCAGAACCTGATGGACCGCGGTGGACGCGTGTCCCGCTTCAAGGACAAGTTTAAAGGCTTCGTCAAGTAAGCGCTGCCTCAGGCAAATAATTCGAAAACCCCGCTGGTCACCGGCGGGGTTTTTTGTTTCAGGGCAAAAGTCCTGGCAAAAACGATTTTGCGCGTGCCGGCGAATGAATTTCAGGCCGCGTGGCGCGTTTGGCTCTATTTTCGCCAGACCGAAAGCGGGTCAAAGGCACCAGAACTTGCCGCATCGTGCAGTGCGCGCAGCTGGCTTGTCACCGGATTAGGCAGCGGCTCGTCGCTTTCATCAAACAGCACTTCATCAAGGCGGTGCAGCCGGTCGAACAGGATTTTTGCGCGGTCGACAAGGTCAAGAAGCTCGGCAGGCAGTTCCGGGTTTTGCCGGGCCGTGAAGGCATTGATGGATGTATCTTCGAGGCGGAAACGCGCTTCGGCGGCTTCATCGACCGTCATATCGCCTTCTTTGACGGCGCGCTGCACAACCAGCCAGCTGGCGGCCTGCATCAGGCGTGTGGTCATTTCCATGGACACCGTGGCGTAGGACAGCGAGGCTTCGCGCGTCAGCTGGCGGGAGGCTTCACGGCCGTCACCATCCAGATAGCCGGCGGTTTCTTCCACCAGGCCCATGCCTTCAGAAAACAGCTTTCTGAACATCTCAGAGGAGGCGAACTGGATCATCCGTTCGCGAACCTGCGGGCTCACGGTTTGTGTTGGGGTAGACTTGTCTTTGGTCATCTGTCGCGCCCTGTCGGTTCCCTGAGGCAAGCTTGTGTCGTGTCACACTGACACTTGCCCGTCAGTTAATTATTAATTCTCAGCACGGCCAATCACGGTTTCTCGGCCAGCTGCTTCACTTTGAGAATTGTATTCATATTTCGTGCCGTTCCGTCTGCCTGAGCCTGTTTCAAAGTGAGCTTGGATTTTCCCTGGCCATCCGGATAGTGAATATAGATCTCGTTTTTGCTGGTTCGGATTTCTTCCGACGTGTGATGCTGAACGCTTTCAGTATCTGCCGATTCAACTCCACGGTCGAGCAACAGCACCAGAACCTTGTTTCCCGGAGCATCAGGAAAGGGGTTGGCGTCTTCGATCAGTTTCAGATCGGCAATTGAGCGCATGATGATACCAATGGGCTTTCCTGCATAGGCCTCTAGCTGCTTTTCCAGAGCTTTGCGGGCCTGTTCGGCGGTCAATTGACTTTCAAAGGCGAGATTGCCGCTGGCGATATAGGTCCGGGCGTTTTTGAATCCCAGTTTGGTGCAGATGGCTTTCAGGTCGGCCATGGGCAGCTTGCCGGTGCCGCCGACATTCACCGCCCGAAGAAAGGCGATATGTGTGTTCACGGTCGAATTGATCAGGCTTTGTTGTTGAAACTGAACATGGCATCAGCGGCCGATTTGGCGCTGCCTTTGCGATTGATCGCGGCTTCGCAAAGCTCGATCTCAGCCTTCAGTTCATTGATCCGCTCTTGAAGTTCGTCGACAGACATCAGATCAATGTCTCGTTGCTTCTGCGGATTGGGGTGTTGCACCTCTTCATCCATCTGCGTCACGCTCCCTTTGATCGTTCATAACCAAACGAGTTTATTCATGACCTTAACAATGCGCGCCGTCGAAGTCCAAGATGATGAAGCTCTGGCCATTGTCGAAATGCCAAGACCTGAGCCGACTGGCAGCGAGGTTCTGGTGAAGATCAAAGCCTTTGGTGTGAACCGCGGTGATCTTCTGCAGCGGATCGGAAAATACCCGTCTCCGAAAGGTGCATCGCCGCTGATGGGGCTCGAAGCATGCGGCGTCGTGGAGGCTGTGGGGCCTGACGCGGATCGCTGGGCGGTTGGTGACAAGGTTTGCGCGCTCCTGCCGGGCGGCGGTTATGCCGAATATGCTGTTGCTGATGCTGGCTCCTGTCTGCCGCTGCCCGAAGGCCTCAGCTTCGAACAGGGCGCCAGCCTGACAGAAACCATGATGACGGTCTGGACCAATGTGTTCGACGTTTGCGCGTTGAAACCCGGCGAGACCTTCCTCGTTCATGGCGGCACCAGCGGTATCGGTGTTTCGGCCATTCAAATGGCCAAACAATGGGGCTGTAAGGTCCTCACCACAGTCGGGTCCCCGGAAAAACAATCGGCTGCAACCACGATCGGCGCCGACCGCGCCATCAACTACAAGACCGAAGACTTCGTCGAAGTTGTGAAGGCCGAAGGCGGGGCTGACGTGATCCTCGATATGGTTGGCGGTGAATATGTGGCGAAGAACATGGACTGCCTGAACAAGCTCGGCCGCCTTGTGAACATTGCCTATATGCAGGGCCCGAATGTTGAGCTGAACCTGATGCCTTTCATGCTGAAACGTATCACCATGACCGGCTCCACCCTGAGGGCCCGCATACCCGAAGAAAAACGTCAGGTGCGTGATGGCGTGGAGCGAGATTTCTGGCACATGGTTTCGGCTGATAAGATCAACCCGGTTGTCTATAAAGAGTTCGACATGGACGATATTGAAGCGGCTCATGACTTGATGAAGTCGTCACAGCACATCGGCAAGATCGTCGTGAAGACTGGCGTTGAATGATTGATGGTGCCCTTCAACGCAAAGCCATAAGCGGAGAATTTCAGGCCGAAATCGACGTGACAGATGGAGGAGGCGTCCAGACCTATCGGTTTAGCTGGACGGCGGACCCGCTGACATTCCGGGATGTGATTTCACTCTGGCGCTGGAATGAGCATCTCATTGATTTCATGTGTGAGCTCATCAGGACTTCGGGGCTTCAGGGGTATGTCTGGGAATGCCCACCGGTGACCCAGGAGTCACTGAACCGCCAATTTGAATTCACGCTCATCAGTACCGGAAAGCCATATCACAATAAGGCGGACCCCTCGTCATTCAGCGAGCATTTCTCCGATAACGGGTGTGAAGATGATGTGGCCGTGTTCTATAATCTTGGCGGCGATGCCACTCTGGTTGTTCCTGAGCCGGTAGGCACACTCACGGACTATCGTGATCTTCACCGGTTTCTGAAGAATGGGTCGCGTGGACATAAACTGGCTTTGTTTCAAACTCTGAGCGAAACGATCAAGGCGGAACTGAGCGACAAACCGCTTTGGCTATCGGTTGCCGGCTCTGGTGAGCCCTGGCTCCATTTTCGGCTCGATACGCGTCCGAAATATTATCAATACGCGCCCTATCGAAGACCCTGAATGGAATGAAAGGCGCCGCCGCGCCGCATACCCACAATTCAGAGTGTCGAAAAACGCACGAGACCTTTTGCAATCTGGGCATTTAAGGCATATAATCCCCCAACGACTTCCCTATAGGAATGATGCGTCGCCCGGCCCAAGTGCCGGGCGGTCGTGTTTTCAGGAGTACCCCATGGCTAACATTCTTATGCCAAAAGCCACAGCCGTCTGGCTGATCGATAATACAACACTGACCTTTCAGCAGATCGCAGAGTTCTGTGAACTGCACCATCTTGAGGTCAAAGGCATTGCCGATGGTGATGTCGCGCAATCCATGCGCGGCGTGGACCCGGTTGCACGCGGCGAGCTGACACGCGATGAGATCAAGAAAGGCGAGGCCGACAAGGATTACCGCCTGAAAGCTGTTGCACACAATATTGATACCAAAGTGCCTCAGCCTAAGCGCAAAGGCGCACGCTATACGCCGATTTCGCGTCGTGGTGACCGCCCGAACGCCATTGCCTGGTTTCTCTTCCACCATAAGGAAGTCACCGATGCGCAGATTTCCAAAATCATCGGCACGACCAAAGCGACGATCAATGCGGTTCGCGACCGTACGCACTGGAACTCCCAGAACATCAAGCCGGTCGATCCGGTGACACTGGGCCTGTGCTCTCAGATTGAGCTGGACGAGCTGATCTCCAAAGCCTCTGAGAAACGTCGCAAGCTGGAAGCCGAATCTGGCAATGAAGGCCCGGGCCTTCAGCCAATCGAACCAGAGGCAGAGCCAGAGGCAGACGAATACGACGAACGCAAGCGCAGCGATGGCCTGACGGCTGAAACGCTATTCAATCTGGGCGGATCCAAGAACTAATCTTCCTCCCGATCTCTCTGTTTTGCGGAACAAGTTCATGCCTCGCCGGATTTCATCTGGCGGGGCATTTTTTCATGGGCAGGAGTCAAACATGCAAAAAGAAACCATCAGACGAGAACCTACAGGTCATGGCGAACGCTATGTGCTGGTCCGGGATGGCGTTGAAGCTGAGCTTACGTTCAACGATCTGCCAGGCGACAAGCGTGTGACGGATCATACACGTGTTCCAGAGGCGCTGGGCGGACAGGGCGTCGGGACATTCCTTGTCGAGCGTGCGGTGAAAGACGCTCGTGAAGAGGGCAAAACCATCGTGCCGCAATGCTGGTTTGTTCGTCAGCAGATTGACCGGCATCCGGAATGGCAGGATGTTCTGTAAGCCCACTGAGGAGGCTTCATGACAGACCTGAAGATAGAGAAAGAAGAGACCGACACCGGCGGCCGCTATGTCACAACACTGGACGGTCATACTGCTGAGATGACGTTCTCCAAGGCCGGCACACAGCGCATCATTATTGATCATACAGGCGTACCCGAAGCGCTTGGCGGTAGGGGTGTGGGCCAGGCGCTCGTCAAACGCGCGGTTGAAGATGCGCGCGCCGCTGGTCTGAAGATCATTCCGTTATGTCCATTCGCAAAAGCTCAGATCGAAAAGCACGTCGAATGGCAGGATGTGCTGAACTGATTGCTGACAGTTTCAGGCCGCATCGCATGTAACCTCTTACAGATAGACATTGGGGACAGGCTTGCAGGGATTTGCCGCAATCGAAGAAAGAGCGCTCGCCAGGCACGGACAGGCGCGGCTGGATGACGTGCTGGCGCGAAGATGTCGTGTGCTCTCGTCAGAGGATATCGCGGCGCAACCGAATGACCGGTGGCTCGCTGAAGCCACCCGCATGATTTTCCAGGCCGGTTTCAACTGGGATGTCGTCGACAAGAAATGGGATGGGTTCGAGAAAGCGTTCCATGGGTTCGATGTCCATTACTGGGCCATGATGGCCGAGGAGGAGATGGGCCGACTGATGGCTGATAAAAGCATCATCCGAAACGCGATGCGGCTTGCCGCGATTGGCCCCAATGCGCTCTACTTCCGGGATCTTATCACTGAGCATGGCAGCGTTGGATCTTATTTTGCCAGCTGGTCGCCGGATCACTATTTTGAAAACCTGATCCTAATGCGTAAACGGACGAGCCGGCTTGGCGGCACGTCTGGCATGATCTTTCTGCGCCGGATGGGGCTCGAGAGTATCGTATTCTCAGAGGATGTTGTTCGGGCACTGATCGCTGCTGGCGTGGTCGACAAGCTGCCGAACTCCAAGCGGGATATGGCGGCGACCCAGGCGGCTGTTTCGGCATGGCGGGTGGAAAGCGGTCGCAATTTGTCGGAGATCAGCCAGATCCTTGCCATGAGCGTTTAGGGCTTTCTTCATCAAAATCACTTGAGGTCCAGGCAGGACTCTGATCCAGAGACCTGGTGCCCGGTGTTTTCGAGGCGCGTTTGAATTCGAGTGTCGAGTATTTAGACCATGTCGCGCCCCGGCCTGAATATCCGGAAAATCTTCAGCTTCACCGAAGAAGACTTTAATTCGGCCATGGCCATGAGCCGGGTGCTGGTCCAGGACCTTGTCTTCCGGCTCGGCATTGAGCTTGTCCTGGCTGCTCTTTTCTTGTGGGCGGGGCGACCTGTGCTGGCAGGATTCTGGCTTTTGGCGATTATTCCCTCCGAACTTGCTGAAGTCATTCTCTGCAACGCCATGCAGAAGGTTGATCGGGCGCGACCATCACATCTCTATTTTCAATTCGCAGTCTCTATTTGCGGCGGCACCAGCTGGGCGGCCTGCGGTGCCTATCTCTGGTCGACAGAAGAAACGGCCCTGATGGCGGCCGGGCTACTGATGATTGTCGGTGTCGCCATGCACGTGGCGTTCAAATATTCTGACTGGCTGAAAGGTGCTGCGGTTGCCGCCATTCCCCCCATGTTGGCGCTTATTGCGCTGGCGGTGATGCCAAATACGTTTGCCGCAAACCTTGCTGAGCGGCTTCTGGTGATCTTCGGCATTGCCGGCTTGATCTATTATATGTTCATCGTGGCGGCTGGAAACTTCGCCAAACAGCGCCAGCTTCGCCAAGCCTGGATCGCGGCTTCGGAAGCCAACGAAGCCAAATCGACCTTCCTTGCCACAATGAGCCATGAAATCCGGACCCCGATGAATGGTGTTCTGGGCATGGCCGAACTTCTTGACCGAAGTGATCTGAATGAGCGTCAGGCCGAGATGGTGAAAATCATCCGGTCTTCGGGCGACACCCTGATTGGCGTGATCGACGACATTCTGGATCTGGCAAAAATCGAAGCCGGACACGAAACGCTGGATCCTCATCCCTTCAGTCTGAATGATCTTGTTCGCACGGTCATCGTGACCTCTGAAATGTCGGCTCATGCCAAGGGACTGAGTTTCTCCGTATTCCGAAATAACGAGCATGACCTTCAGCTTGTCGGAGATGCCCTGCGTTTGCGCCAGATCATCGGCAATCTGGTCTCCAACGCCATTAAATTCACTTCTGAAGGTGAGGTCCGGCTGGAGGTTCTGACCCGGACCGATGAGCTGAGCGATTCCTGTCATCTGACCCTTCGTGTTATTGATTCCGGGCCCGGGCTGACACCGGATGAACAGGCAAGGATCTTCAATCCCTTCATTCAGGGGGATGGGTCTGCCACGCGGCGACATGGCGGAACCGGCCTCGGACTTTCCATTGCCGCGCATTTCGCAGAGCTGATGCAGGGGCGGCTCCAGGTTTTCAGTCGCCGTGGAGAGGGAGCGACCTTCACATTCTCCTGTGATCTCCCATTTGCGAGCCTCGTGCACCAGGCTCAGACAGAAGAGGTCAGCAAGGCACCATCCACTCAGCTTCTGCGCGCTGATGAGCGGTCCCCACGTGTTCTGGTCGCTGAAGATCATCCATTTAACCGGCGAGTTCTGGCCATGATGCTGGATGCTATGGAAGTCGACCTCCAGTTTGCGATAGATGGCCAGCAGGCGGTTGAAGCCTGCCGGGATGAGCGGTTCGACATCATCCTGATGGACATCCAGATGCCTGGCGTTTCGGGCGTTGAGGCATTGAAACTGATCCGCGCTCAGGAAGCCGAAGATCAGCTGGAGCCAGTGCCGATTATCGCGCTGACCGCCAATGCCATGAAGCATCAGGTCGCTGAATACATCGCCGCAGGCTTTGACGGACACCTTCCCAAACCCGTGAGTATTGAAGCCCTCTACAATACACTGACAGGCTGTCTGAGACGGCCTGCAGGCGGCAAGTAATCAGGCTGCGGCTAGATCGGGTCTTCTTCGGGATCGGCAGCTTTGTGGTGCATCATCCAGCGCAGGATCAGCCACCAGAGCATCGCCCAGCCGGTGCCCAGAGCCCAGCCTGCAAAAACGTCTGACGGGTAGTGTACGCCGAGATAGATCCGGCTCATGCCGATCAGCATGGTGGTGATGACGGCGCCGGTCATGATGAGAATGCGCATACGTTTTTGTTTGTGCGCCTCTGCCATCAGCAGACCCAGGGTGAGATAGACGACAGCCGAAACGGTCGCGTGCCCGGAGGGGAAGCTGAAATTCATGGCGTGGGTGAGATGGTCCACCATGTCAGGCCGGGGCCGCGCAAAGCCAAGCTTTAGAAAGTGCATCAGGAGCGCGCCACTGACGGTGGCACCAATGACGATCAGGGCGTGCCGCCATCGTCCGAAGGCGAACAGATAGGTCGCCGATGCGATAATCAGCATGGTGAGCACGGTGTAGCCGCCGAGCGCGGTCACATCCCCGACAGCATATTGTATCCAGTCAGGCCCGATCGGATCTGACGCATCGCCCGGCGCGCGCAGCGCCAGCAGGATCATTTCATCAAAAGCATGGCTTTCGCCTTCGAGGATTTCCTCGGCGAGCGACCAGAACACAACAAACGCGCCAGCCATGAGGCCAAAGCCAATAATCAGGCTGCTCTGAAAGGGGATGCGTTCACGGATGGACTGCCAGGTATCTGAGATCATTGAGTGGAAATGGTTTTATGACAGTTTTGTTTCAATGATTGGGGCAGATTTAGATGCGGGTTTGCCCGCCGCGGCAGGGCCGGGCGGTTATGTGGCGCGGATCTGGGGTGGGGAAGGCGGCTCAAAGCGCGAGAGATCTGGCAGGCGAGAGCCGGGGTCGGGTCCGGGACTGAAGCCTGTGCGGGAAAGCGTGTCTGAGGCCACGTAATGAAGCCAGCTCATATCGCCGCGCTCGTCTTCATCCTCGGTTGATTGCCAGAGTGCGTCAGGCGGCATCCAGCGCCGGAACGGCTCGAAGAAGAGCGGATTGGGGGGCGTGTGTTTGGCCATGAAAGCGGAGACAAGCTTGAACGGTTGATCCCCCTCCAGCTCCCCCTTTTCAAGGGGGAGAGTCAGGCCTATCGTGTTTCGCTGGTCTGTCGGATCGCGCCGCCTCCCCTTAAAAAGGGGAGGACCGAGGTGGGGATCATGATGTCGCTCATTCTCGTGATTCTGTGACGACAACAGCGCGCGCCGTGCCAGCCGCTCGGCCATGAGATCGGCGCGCTTCAGAATACGGGGCAGACGCGCCATACGCGCCAGAAGATATCCGGCATCCATAAGC
>PABS01000008.1 GCA_002699325.1 Ponticaulis sp.
ACCAGAGGTTGCTGCATTGCGGCAATACCAGTATGAGCGGGCCTGAGGAAACGTGACAGGCAGGCTTGCCTGTCCACGCAAATATAATCCCGAGCCAACTGATATTGGAGACGCCTGTGTCCGCTGGAGAAAACCCCAGTCGCGATCTGCTGGAAATTTTCAAATCCCCCGCCCAGTTGAAAACCGAGCTGCTGGCTGGCCTGACTGTCGCGCTCGCGCTTGTGCCCGAAGCCGTTGCTTTCGCCTTTGTTGCTGGCGTGAACCCGCTGGTTGGCCTTTATGCCGCATTCTTTGTCGGCCTGATCACCGCAGTGTTCGGGGGACGACCAGGCATGATTTCGGGCGCAACAGGCGCTCTGGCGGTTGTAATGGTTTCACTGGTTGCCGAACATGGCGTGGAATATCTGTTTGCGACCGTGGTGCTGATGGGGATTTTCCAGGCCTTCTTCGGCCTGATGCGATGGGGTAAATTCATTCGCATGGTACCTCACCCGGTCATGCTGGGCTTTGTGAACGGGCTCGCCATTGTGATCTTTCTCGCTCAG
Organism: Ponticaulis sp.; assembly: GCA_002699325.1. GTDB lineage: Bacteria > Pseudomonadota > Alphaproteobacteria > Caulobacterales > Hyphomonadaceae > Ponticaulis. The sequence continues at coordinate 546 of PABS01000008.1, forward strand.
CTGAGCCATTTTCAGGTTCAGGGCAGCGGCGATGGTGGCGGCCATGGCATGGCTGACGGCGAATGGCTGCCCATGTCCGACCTGATGATCATGTTCGGGCTTGTGGCGCTGACCATGGCGATCATGTGGCTCCTGCCAAAAGTAACCAAGATGATCCCGGCCGCGCTGGCCGCCATTCTGGTGGTGTCCGCGCTGGTGCTTGGGTTTGGCATTGAGACGCGCTCTGTCGGGGATCTGGCCTCCATCGCAGGCGGCTTACCGGAATTCCATATTCCGATGGTGCCGCTGAATTTCGAGACGCTTGAAATCATCCTGCCATACGCGCTGATTTTGGCCGCTATTGGCCTGATCGAGTCTCTGTTGACGCTGAACCTCGTGGCGGACATCACTAACACCAAGGGGGGCGCCTCACGTGAATGCGTGGCGCAGGGCGCTGCGAACATCGTTACAGGCTTCTTTGGCGGCATGGGCGGCTGCGCCATGATTGGCCAGTCCATGATCAATGTGAAATCCGGCGCCAGAACACGGCTTGCCGGTATCGCGGCGGCACTTTTCCTTCTGTCCTTTATCGTCATTGCCTCGCCTCTGATCGAGATGATCCCGGTTGCGGCACTGGTCGGCGTGATGTTCATGGTGGTCATCGCGACCTTTGCCTGGGCGAGCCTGAAGATCATGCACCGTGTTCCGCGCAATGATGCGCTGGTCATGGTGGTTGTCACCGTTGTCACGGTCTTCTCTGACCTTGCCATTGCTGTGATTGTTGGCGTGATCCTCTCTGCCCTTTCCTATGCGTGGAATGCCGCCAGCCGCATCAATGCACGCGTCGATACCAGTAAAGAAGGCTGGAAAGCCTATCGCCTGCAGGGGCCACTTTTCTTTGGTTCGACCACCGGCTTTGCCGATTTGTTCGACCCGCAGAATGACCCCGACGATGTGGTGGTAGACTTCATCGATTCCCGCGTGGTGGACCATTCTGGCCTCGAAGCCATCGACGCGCTCGCTGCCAAATACCGCGCCGAAGGCAAGCGTCTGCATCTGCGGCGTCTGTCGCCGGACTGCAAGAAGCTCCTGGAAAATGCTGGCCCGATGGTCGAGGTCTCGAGCCTTGATGACCCGGACTACGGCGTGGCGGTGGATTATGGCCATCGGTTTTCACAGAAAGAGCCGTCAGCGACGAACTGACGGCTCTGCAGAAAAAACAGGCTGGGGGGATGGGTAATCGACCAGCCTGCAGGTAAACTATCTAGTTTATTTTTCGATTTCGGCGAGGTCTTCATCCATGGCCGCGAGTTTTTCGTCGGTGATCAATCCGGGTTCGAATGACTGTGCTTCCTTGAGCGTCATGCCGCGACCCATGTCGATTTGCGGATGGCTGACAACGTCAGGCAAGTGCGTTTCAAACACCACCAGAGTTTCTGGATTGTCCATGAGTTCGCCAATAGTCGTCGAGGTCGTTGAATAATGGTGCGCGTGCGCCGCGTCTTCATCGCCAGTGTGGTTATGAGCATAGGCCGGAGCAGCCAGCAATGCTACGCCCATCACCAGTCCCGAAATCAATCGCTTCATATTATAACCTCCCATTGTATTTTATTTCCGCCGTATATCATTTGACGCGGCATTGATGCAAAGCCAAAACGTGGTTCTGCGCAAGTAGGATAAATGAGAACCCACACCGTTTTTAACAGCGTGAGCGCAATCAGGCAGGCAATGGCATCAGACATACCTTTTACTTCTGTTCCTGCGTTGGAGCACCCTGCCCTGGCGCACGGATTTTTTGGACGCGCAGGCGGCGTTTCGTCCGGCGACTATGACAGTCTCAATGTCGGACCGGGATCGAACGACTCCGAAGACAATGTGAAGGAGAACCGCAAACGCGTCGCTGAGGTCATGGGCGCAGAAAGCCGTGACCATCTGATCTCACTCTACCAAATTCACTCGCCCAGTGTTCTGACCATTTGCAAGCCCTTCGAATGGGGCGATCGACCAGAAGGCGATGCAATGGTCACCGACCAGCCAGGGCTGGCCCTGTGCGTTCTGACGGCAGACTGCACACCCGTGCTGCTGGCAGACCCTGAGGCAGGCGTGATCGGTGCGGCACATGCGGGCTGGAAAGGGGCGCTGGCTGGCGTCATCGAAAACACCGTTGCCGCCATGTCGAAGCTGGGGGCCAATCCGCAAAACACTATAGCAGCCATCGGCCCAAGCCTGTCTCAGGACTCCTTCGAAGTCGGGCCGGACCTGCGCGCACCTTTTGAGGACAAACATGACTGGAGCACCGTCCTGTTTCGCCCTAGCCCGGAAGACCGGTCTTATTTTGACATTTGGGCCTTCTGCAGGGGTGTGCTTTTGCGAAGCGGCGTGCGGCACATTCACTCGGTCGATGAAGACACGTTAAGCCAACCAGATCGTTATTTTTCAAACCGCTATAAGGTGAAGAATAATCTGTCCGACTACGGACGAAACGCCTCTGTCATTATGTTGAACCAGAAATCTCAATAGCGTGGTTGCGTCATGGCGAAGATGACCTAAAAGGCTGGAAAACCCGTCTGGTGGTGGTCGGGTGAAACGAGCTGAAAACGGCGGCGTTAAATGAAACTGATCTCCGGTACTTCGAACCAAGCGCTGGCTAGGGATATTGGCAAATATCTGGACGTGCCCCTGACGGACACCGAGTTCCGACGCTTCGCAGACAACGAAATTTTCGTACGCATCAACGAAAATGTCCGCGGCGAAGATGTCTTCCTCATTCAATCAACATCCTACCCTGCAAACGACCATCTGATGGAGCTGCTGATTGCGATTGATGCCCTGAAGCGCGCCTCGACCCGCCGTATCACTGCGGTTCTGCCGTATTTTGGCTATGCCCGTCAGGACCGCAAGACAGATGGCCGCACACCGATCTCTGCCAAACTCGTCGCCAATCTTGTTGCCACGGCCGGCGCTGACCGGGTTCTGACCATGGATCTGCACGCCGGTCAGATTCAGGGTTTCTTTGACATTCCGACGGACAATCTGATCGCCACGCCTGTAATGGAGCGCGATATCCGCCAGGCTTATGGCGCGGACAATGTGATGATCGTGTCTCCCGACGTTGGCGGCGTGGTCCGGGCACGCGCGCTGGCAAAGCGTCTCGACTGCGACCTCGCGATCGTCGACAAACGTCGGCCCAAAGCGGGGGTCGCTGAAGTCATGAACATTATTGGTGATGTCGAAGGCCGCCACTGTATCCTCTATGATGATATGTGCGACTCCGGCGGCACGCTCTGCAATGCAGCCGCGGCGCTCATGGATCAGGGCGCGAGCGCGGTCTCAGCCTATGTCACGCATGGTGTCATGTCTGGAAATGCCGTCGAGAAAATCGAGAAGTCCGTGCTGAAGGAAATCGTGATCGCCGATACGATTGCCGGCAGTGAAGAGGCCCAGAAGTCAGATTCTGTTCGTATTCTCAGCGTGGCGCACGTGATTGGTGAAGCCATCCGCCGGATCGCGAACGACGAATCTATTTCCAAGATGTTTGACTAAACGACATGTACGCACTGCCGGGACGAGATCTCAAAGATATCCCGGTGATCGAGACCGAACGCCTGAAGCTGCGCGCTTCAAGGCCGGAGGATTTCACCTCGCTTTTTGCCATGTGGCAGGATGAAGAGTATGTGCGCTTTATTGGCAATCGGAAGCGCTCAAGCGACGAAGTGTGGAGTACACTGCAGCGGAATATCGGGGCATGGGCGCTGTTCGGCTTCGGTTATCTGACCATTGAAGACAAACAGACTGGCGGGTTCGTTGGCGAGTGCGGTTTCATGCTGTCGCGCCGAGGCGAGATCAGCCCTCATCTGCCATTAGAGCCTGAAGCGGGATGGGGTATCGCTCCCGCCTATTGGGGCAAAGGCATTGTGTACGAAGCGATGGCAGCCATGATCGCCTGGGCCGATGAGCAGGACCCAGAGTTCCCCTGTCATTGTATCGTGGAGCCGGGTCATTCGCGCTCAAGCCGGATTGCCGAGAAGCTGGGCTTCACCCTGAAAGGTCCTGTGCCTTTCGGGGAAAGTGATAAGATCCACGTCTTCGTGCGTCGGTCAGCGCTCGGGAAATAATTGACTTGTCACCCCGGTGTGAAATTCTGACCGCATTCCATAGGGGGAAGTTCGCATGATTTTGTTTCTGATTGGCCTGATCGGCTTTCTGGGCGTTCACCTGATCCGCGTGATCGCGCCCGGCTTTCGCAACAGCATGATTGCGAAACTTGGCAATGAAGGGCCCTGGAAGGGGATCTATTCACTCGTCGCCATATTCTTCTTTGTGCTAATTGTGATGGGTTATCGCGATGCGCAGGCCGCGACGATTATTTTTGCCGAGCCGCCCACACCGCTGAAACACCTGAATTCTCTATTCACACCAATTGCACTGGTTCTGTTCTTCGCTGGCAGTCTGCCACGCGGCTATATGCAGAAATTCCTCAAACACCCACAACTGGTCGGCGTAAAACTCTGGGCGCTGGGACACCTGCTCGCAAACTGGGATCTCACCAGCTTTATCCTCTTTGGCAGCTTCCTGATATGGGCGGTCTTGGTTCGGATCTCCGCCAAGAAACGAGTTACGCCAGAGCCGAAACCGCCGAGCGCCTTGTGGGATGGCGTATCCATTCTTCTGGGCGGTGCGGTCACTGCGTGGATGATCATGGGCGGGCATGTCTGGCTGTTCGGATATTCGCCAATTCCCGGCATGTAGGCCGGTTGCTAATCTATTCATAATCCCGTATAGCCCGCGCTTCCGCGCCGTCAGAAGCGCGTGTCGGTCAGGTTGTCACTCCGGATGGGCCGGGGCGGACTCCAGGGCAAAGGATATTGAAATATGGCAGATCTCATTCTTACACTCGAAGTGCGCGAGCGCACAGGCAAGGGCGGCGCACGCGAAGCCCGTCGCAATGACATGGTTCCAGGCGTCCTTTATGGCGGCGGCAAGGATCCGGTCGCAATTTCTCTCAAGAAAAACGAAGTCATCAAAGCGCTGAACTCAGGCACGTTCCTGGCGCACATGATTGAAGTCGACCACAAAGGCGAGAAGCAATCTGTCATCGCGCAGGACGTTCAGTTCCACCCGGTAACGGACATGCCTGAGCACGTCGACCTTTATCGCGTCGACAAAAAGCAGATCATTTCTGTTGAAGTTCCTGTCCACTTTGTCGGTGAGGAGAAATCACCTGGCCTGAAACGTGGTGGTACGCTGAACGTTGTCCGCCACGAAGTTGAGCTGAACGTTCCAGCCGGCAAAATCCCTGAATTCCTCACGGCAGACGTTTCGAAGCTGATGATCGGCGACAACGTCAAGATTTCCGATATCGAGCTGCCTGATGGCGCCGAGCCAACCATCACTGATCGTGACTTCACCATCGCAACCATCGCAGGCCGCGCGCCGGTTGAAGAGGAAACCGATGAAGAAGAAACAGTTGAAACCGAAGTCATCAACCAGAATGATGACACGGTTGAAGACGAAAACGACGGCGAAGAAGAATAGTCTTCGGTTTTCCGTACACAAAAAGGCCAGGCAGAAATGTCTGGCCTTTTTTTATGATCTCCACCGGGCCATAAGCGTTTGATGTTCGGATTATTCAGGCGCTCGAAAGACAAAGGGTTTGATCCCATGCTTATTCTGGTTGGTCAGGGTAATCCTGGCGCCAAATACGCCGGCAACCGGCACAATTTCGGCTTTATGGCGATTGAGGAGATTGCACGGCAGCATGGCTTTGGGCCGTGGAAGTCGAAATTTCAGTCTCAGATCAGCGAGGGCACGATCCAGAGCGATAATGGCCCGGTGAAAGCCCTGCTTCTGAAGCCGCAGACCTTTTACAATGAAACCGGTCGCGCCGTGTCTGAAGCTTCACGCTTTTATAAAGTCGAGCCTGAGAACATCGTTGTCTTTCATGACGAAATCGATCTGGCACCCGGCCGATTTCGGATGAAACAGGGGGGCGGGCATTCCGGAAATAACGGCATCCGCTCCATCATCTCACATATGGGGCAGTCTGTGCGTCGCGCACGAATGGGCGTTGGTCATCCGGGTGACAAGTCCATGGTGATGCCACACGTTCTGGCAGACTTTGCAAAGGCGGAAACAGAGTGGAAAGACGCGCTTTTGGATGCCTGCGCCCGCGCATTACACTTTCTCGCAGCAGGAGACGATGAGCGCTATCAGACCGAAGTTCTGAGACTGGCGCCGTCACCAAAGTCTGATCCGCGCAAGGCGAACGCACCCGACTGAGGGCCTGTTATGGTGAATGGCACCATGGAAATTCGCCGCGCGGTGATTCCGCTCTGATGAACGTGTATCTTCCGATCGGGCTGCAGCAGCACCGAAGTACCACCAAAAAATTTTTCCAGATAATTCAGGCCTTTGAAACGTAAAGAGGCGGTCCAGAAGGACCGCCCCGAACTCAACGCTACTCTACGCATTACGTGCCTCATCCAGGAGGACGTGCACATAATGAAAGTGTGCTAACACGAATGTGTTAACATCTAAAGACCAGGCCACAGTTTTGGGGAATTGCAGCGCTTCCCTCTCGCCCGATAGTTGTGCCGATACGGCTCAGGCTTTCTTTAAGTCAAAATTATTCTCACCACAGTCGAAGACACGCCGGCACCAGGGAATGCACATTCTCTCAGAGTGTGGAATGGAAATGGTGGAGCCTAGCGGGATCGAACCGCTGACCTCCTGCATGCCATGCAGGCGCTCTCCCAGCTGAGCTAAGGCCCCATTTTCAGAGCGGCGAGAGTTACTGTGAAACCAGGGTCCGATCAAGACCAAATTTCAGAGTTTTCGCCTTTTTATCAAAAGCAAAAAGCATGCTCTGAATGCTGGTAAGTAGAGAGACGTCGCCTTCGCCGCAGATGAATGCAAGACAGCTCTTTCTATAGGAAGTCGCTGTTCAGCGGATGAGGATACCAGGCCGAGCGGTAGCACCCGCAAATAGCCTGGGATGCCACAGCTCTCAGTTCAGTACCTGATCAGCTCAGTTTTTCGTCGTCGTCATCGTCGTCGCCAATGTCATCGTCCACATCGACATCTGCATCCGTGTCATCGATATCAAAGTCGTCATCGTCTTCATCAAGCACGACGTCATCATCGTCATCGTCTACGTCTGTGAAGCCGTCAGGAACACCGCCAGGCTTGCTGTCGTCGTCTTCGTCTTCATCACCGGTTGGGATTGGGGCGTCTTTGTCGACTTCGTCAATCTCCGGCGTGTCGTCTTCTTCTTCATCGTCATCATCGTCGTCATCGGAGTCATTGACGTCTTCGATGTCGTCATCATCATCCTCATCGTCGTCATCATCGTCCTTCGGGTCTTCCGGTTTCGATGATCCGCGAGGTGCTTTGGTCGGAGAAACTGGTGTCTCTTCAAAGTAAGAGACCGGATATTCCTTGCCCGTGTACGGTGATACGATCGGATCCTTATTCAGATCGTAGAAATTCTTTCCGGTTTCCGGACACGTACGCTTGGTTCCCAAATCCTGTCGTGGCACTTCAGCCCCCTTGAGCGATCAGACCATTAATTATCTCGTTAAGAGCGAGCGCTTGCCATGATCAACCCGCCCTGTCAAAGCAGTTTTGTCACAAACTACAGGTCGGAATCATAATGGTGTGGATTTCAAGCCCCGTAACGCACATTTCTGGTCAGATTGTCCCACCTGGCGACAAATCCTGCTCACACAGAGCCCTATTGTTCGCCGCAATGGCAGATGGCACGTCTTACATTGCTGGCCTTCTGGAAGGTGATGACGTTCTTCGCACTGCCGAAGCCTGCCGCCAGTTGGGCGCAACCGTTGAGCGCACGGGACACGGCGCCTGGACCGTAACGGGTCGCGGCGGATTTACCTCGCCCGCCAAGGAAATCGATTTTGGCAACTCAGGCACAGGCTCAAGGCTGATGATGGGCGCCATGGGCGGCTATACACTTCGTGCCAGCCTGACGGGCGATGAAAGCCTGCGCTCACGCCCGATGAAACGCGTCCTGGACCCGCTCTATGAGATGGGCGTCACCGCCGAAAACGCAGAAGACGGAAAGTTTCCTCTCACCTTGATCGGAACAGATCAGCTGCAAGCGATTGACTACACCCCTCCGGTGGCATCAGCTCAGGTGAAATCCTGTGTGCTTCTGGCTGGCCTGAATGCATCGGGCACGACCATTGTGCGGGAATCTCGCAAGACCCGCGATCATACCGAGCGCATGCTGGCCGGATTTGGCGTTGAACTTACCGCCACCGATAATGAGGATGGCGGACAGGATGTCTCGCTCGCAGGCGGCCAGTCGCTCCGCCCTGGGCACTTCTCTGTTCCGGCTGATCCGTCGTCTGCTGCTTTCCTTCTGGCGACAGCGCTGATTGATCCCGGCTCTGAGGTGACCGTTGAAGGACATATGATGAACCCAACCCGCTCAGGCTTCCTTCGTATGGTTTCGAAAATGGCGGAGGTGGAACTGACAGATCCACGTCTTGTAAGCGGCGAAGAGGTGGTCTCCGTGGTGGTGAAAGGCGAAACCGGTCTCAAAGCTGTAAACCCACCGATCGAAATCGTCCCCAGCATGATTGACGAATTTCCGATTTTTGCCGTTCTTGCAGCTTTTGCCAAAGGCGAGACCCGTGTCACTGGTGCCGATGAACTCCGGGTAAAAGAGTCAGACCGGATCCGTGCGACAGTCGATATGCTACGCGTCAACGGTGTTGAGGTCGAAGAGCTTGAAGATGGCTTCGTGGTCCAGGGCTGCAATGGCAAAGTGCCGGGCGGCGGACTGGTGGAGGCCCGTCATGATCACCGGATCGCCATGTCTGCGCTGGTGATGGGCGTCAAAGCGCAGAACCCGGTCAGAGTCGATGATGTCTCTATGATTGCGACGAGCTATCCGGAATTCTTCCGGCACATGTCGCAACTGGGCGCAAATATCAGCGAGGGCTGAATGAAGCGGAAATTTCTCAGACGAACCGCACCGGGCGTGCGCAATCTTGGGCCGGATCACGTTTCAGGCGGTCTGTTGATTGAGTATATGCTTTCGAGGGTAGGCCTCAGCGACCTGTCAGAGACCGTGTTGCTGGATGTGGGCTGCGGCATTCGTTTCGCGAACACGATCAGCGAATTAGGCCTCGCTGTGCGGAAATATATCGGTATCGAAATCGACGCCGAGACAATTGAGTATCTTCGCGAAAATTTTTCGCCGCCAGAGTTTGAATTTCATCAGGCCAATCAGAAGAATGCCTTTTATAATCCGCAAGGGTCGGACGACTTTGTCCGGCTGGCAGAGAAACTCTCAGAGCCGGCAGACCTGACCGGCATGTTTTCTGTCATCACGCATCAATGCCCCGAAGAAGCTGCCGAAACCTTCCGTTTCGCCCAAGCGGCAACACGACCGGATGGAAAGCTCTTTTTCTCGGCCTTTGTTCACGGCGAGGGCCATGCGCCATTTGAAACCGGAGAGGCACGCTCGCTACCGGTCTTCCGGACCATTTCAGATGACGCCATCGCCAAACTGGCGCAATTGTCTGAGAGCGGGCTTGAGTATTTCGAATGGGATGAAAGCCGTCCCGGCTTTATGAGCGGATATACCCTGCCCTTCCTGACGAGCCTCGTTGAACAGAATGGTTGGGAGGTCGTCGATGTCGCGCCGCCCTGGCCTAACGACCTGCCCATACAGACCTCATTCGTCTGCAAGCGGAAATAACTGAAAATCTGAACGACACTTGCGCGCTGCTGACATCATGCTGTCAGTTGCGATGGTGCATGACGCTTCCTCATTGCAAAGCTAAAGGAAGGCTGCACCGACATGACTATGACTCTATACCACGCCCCACATACCCGTTCGACGCGGGTGCTTGCACTTATCCATGCAATGGGGAAACTGGATGAGATCGAGATCAAGACCGTCACCATCACGACGCAAGATGGTTCTGGCGGTCCCGACCCAGCCAATCCGCATCCAGAAAAGAAAGTGCCGCTGCTGGTTCACAATGGCGAAATGATCCGGGAATCGTCCGCGATCATGATTTATCTGACCGACCATTTCAAAAGCCCGCTCGGCCCGCAGATCGGGGAAGCTGGTCGCGGCGCGTATTTGTCCTGGATGACCTACTATGCGGGCGTGGTCGAGCCGGTCATTGTTGGCAAATTCATGGGCGTTCTGGATAATCCAGTCTTTGCAGCCACATTCCGCGGCGAGGCAGAACTGAATGAGCGTCTGAAAACTGGACTGGAAGGCCGTGACTGGCTGATCGGCGATACCCTCACAGCGGCCGACATGATCATGTCTTCGCCGTATCAATGGATGCCGAGTTTCTTGCCGGACATTCCAGTCATTAAAGACTGGGTCGCCCGCTGCGCCTCGCATGAAAGTGTAGCCTGGGCGGCTGATCGTTAATCTAACCGCTTGCGGACTGTCGTGAGCTAGCCAATCATAGCTAAATGCTCAGGATTTTTCACGGTAGCCTGGTCGACCTTGAAGTTGATGCCATCGTCAACGCGGCCAATTCCTCACTCATGGGAGGTGGCGGGGTGGATGGCGTCATTCACCGTGAAGCAGGTCCCGACCTGAAATCAGCCTGTCGGCCGCTCGCACCCTGCCCGCCTGGCCAGGTGCGTGTGACAGACGGTTTTGGGCTCGCACCGCGTCTTATCTTTCATACGGTGGGTCCGGTCTGGCGGGGTGGAAGCGCCATGAAGACCAAACACTCCGCGCCTGCTATCTCAATTGCCTGGAGGAAGCGCGACGCCGCGATCTGAGCAGCATCGCCTTCCCGGCAATTTCGACCGGGGCTTACGGCTTTCCCGTTGACCGTGCAGCGGGCATTGCTGTGTCGACCTGCCGGGACTTTGCAAACCCCAGCGAAATCGATATTTGGCTGGTTGCGATTGACCCGAAGAACATAGAGGCACTCGATAGCGCCTTTGAGAAAGCCAAATCATGACCGACGCCCCCAGCCTGATCATCGCCGTTGATGGCACACTCGCCTCGGGCAAGGGCACGCTTTCGCGCGGACTAGCCGAAGACTATGGCATCCCCCATCTGGATACAGGCTTGCTATATCGCGCGGTGGGAAAAGCCTGTCTTGATGAAGGTGTG
>PABS01000009.1 GCA_002699325.1 Ponticaulis sp.
GTATGGCAGACCGAGCTCTTCCATCAGCCAGACAATCCGCTCTGAACGGCGGCCTTCAAGGTGATAGATCGTCACCGGCGGCATTTCCATCGCTGCGGCCTCAGACATGGGCGCAGAGATGGGCTGGGTTGCACATGCCGCTGTGAGCGCCAGCGCTGACGCCACAAATATCTTTTTTATCATTCCCGCTTCCTCCATATTATATGCTGTAAAGCCTTAGCAGTTCCTGATGTTGTCACAAGCCATAAACCTGACCAGCCGAGTCAAGATGACAAACAGTTGATAGACTGGACAATTGCTCGCCTCTGGCGCGAGCTTTGCGAAGCGACCGTTGAAATCACTTCAACTGTTTCACGGTGGCACGAATGTCCGTCCAGAAATTCACCCGGGATAAATCGGGCAATATCGCAGTCATATTTGCGCTTGTGGCGGCGGCCCTCATGTCCGTTATGGGACTCTCGATTGACTTGCAGCGGAGTGTTTCCGCCGAACAGAGTATTCAGAGCGCGCTTGACGCCTCAACGCTCGCTGGGGTCCGTGCGCTCGGTGATGGCAAACACACCGAGGCCGAGATCAAGGCTTATGTCACAAAGATCTTCGAGACGAACCTGACAAGCGCCAATGCCAACCTAGATTGCCCTGCCCCGGCGATTTCCATCGACGCAAAAGCCGGCACCGTCAAAGCCGACGCCAGCTGCACATTGCCGACAACTATTGCCGGGCTGTTTGCCATTGAGAAGGTCACCATTGGTCAGAGCTCAATCTCCGCCCTGAATATGTCTCGCCTCGACCTCGCTATGATGCTGGATGTGTCGGGATCCATGAAAGGACAAAAACTCAAAGACCTTCAGGAGGCATCCAAATCGGCCATTGATATCCTGATTACGCCGCAAAGCGACGATCGTGTGCGGATTGCATTCAACACCTATTCCACCGCGGTGAATGTTGGCAGCTATGCAAAAGAGGTCAAAGGATCGGCTTACAATAAAACCAGCCCGACGCGTCTTTGTGCGACAGAGCGGGACGGCTCAGCGAAGTTCGATGATGATGCGCCCGCCTACGGAAAATACGTCAATGAAAATCCGCAGTCCTCTGATCACAAACCCCTCTGGTGTCCGGCCTCTTCAATTGAACCGCTGACGACTAAAAAGCAGACGCTCAAGGATCAGATCGACACCTTCGTCGCAGACGGTTGGACGGCAGGTCATCTTGGTATCGCCTGGGCCTGGTATCTGATCGCCCCCGAATGGGACGCGATTTGGCCGAAAGATTCAAAGCCTCTGGCCTATAACGAGCCAAAGACGCTGAAAGCTGTGATTCTCATGACAGATGGTGAGTTCAACACCGCTTATGAGAAGGGTCAGGGCAGTTCAGTGACACAGTCGGAAAAGCTCTGCAAGAATATGAAGAAGAACGGAATTATCATCTATTCCGTCGCGTTTCAGGCGCCGAAATCCGGTAAAAAGGTCCTTCAGAACTGCGCCACGTCTTCTGATTATTTCTTCGATGCCAAGAACGGCACAGACCTGAAAAACGCCTATGCGGAAATCGCCAGCCGTCTCTCAGATCTTCGTCTGACGCAGTGACAGGTTTTGATATCAGACCTTAGCGCTTGCAACATGAACTGCATCCCTTACTCTGCGCATCGAATTGAATTCAGTCTGCAGGAGAGAAATGCATGCGCTTTGAAGGGTCCGAAAACTATGTTGCCACAGACGACCTGCGCATTGCGGTAAATGCGGCCATCACACTGGAACGCCCGCTGCTGATCAAGGGTGAGCCAGGCACTGGCAAAACCGTTCTGGCAATCGAAGTCGCCAAAGCCCTCGGCGTGCCGCTGATCGAATGGCACGTCAAATCGACCACAAAAGCGCATCAGGGTCTTTACGAGTATGACGCTGTATCGCGTCTGCGCGATGGTCAGATGGGCGATGAGCGCGCCAACGACATTGCCAACTACATCAAGAAGGGCAAGCTCTGGGAAGCGTTTGAAGCGGAACAGCGCCCAGTGCTCCTGATCGATGAAATTGACAAGGCGGATATCGAATTCCCGAACGACCTCCTTCAGGAGCTCGATCGCATGGAATTCTATTGCTACGAACTTGATAAAACCGTGAAAGCCAAGCAGCGGCCGATCGTCATCATTACATCGAACAATGAGAAAGAGCTCCCGGACGCCTTCCTGCGTCGTTGTTTCTTCCACTACATCAAGTTCCCGGACGATCAGACCATGCGCGAGATTGTCGAGGTCCACTATCCGGGCATCAAGCAGAAGCTCGTCAAAGATGCGCTTCAGACCTTCTATTCCATGCGCGATCTGCCGGGTCTGAAGAAAAAACCATCCACATCAGAGCTGATTGACTGGCTGAAGCTCCTCATGAACGAGGATATCGACCTCGATACGCTGAAAGAACAGAACCCAGATAAGCTGACGCCACCGCTCCACGGTGCGCTCCTCAAGAATGAAGCAGACGTTCAGCTCTTCGAACGACTTGCCTTTCTGTCACGTCGGGAACAGCGCGGCCCTCAGGGCTAGGCTTCCCCCTCTGCAGGACAATCAACAGGCAATGCGAGGCTCATCAAGATCGGGCTTCGCTGCCAGATGATATCCACGCATCTCGATGAATTCTGCGGTCTGGCGCGCGAGCCGCCGCATCAGCGTGCGTTCCGCGGGTTTCCATTCCCGCGTTTCGAAACTGATCCCTGCGAGCGCTCCAATCGGCACATTGTCGTGAACGATCAAAGGCGCGCCAAGATAACTTCGAATGCCCGGCTCGCCTCGTACTAGCCGGTTCGACTCGAATCGCTCATCGTTCCTGGCGTCTGACACGGCAAGTCCATGAGGCTCATACATAGCGGTCGCACAGAAGGCGACCTCCCGCTCGGTTGAACAGACCGGAAGTCCTCTCACGGCTTTGAACCACTGCTCCTCCCGACCCACCAACGAAATCACAGCAACGGGCACACCAAGAATATCTCGTACATTGTCGACAAGGTCTTCAAAATACTGCTCTTGTTCGGTGTTCAGAATGCTGAGCTTCTCCAGCACGCTAAGTCTGTCGATTTCGCTAATCACATCAATTCTCTGTCGTCTGTAGTCTTCAACCCACCTTTCTAAGGGCCGGGCTGGTAAGAACTGATTAAGATCTCTTAAGGTTATGGGAGGCTGATTTAACCTTAGGGAAACAAAGCTCACGCGTATGTTAGCGGGAACTCTCTCGCGCAACATGGCGTTCTACAGTTCATCGCAATCGAGCGAACAACCTGTGGAGGCTCTCATGGCTGATAACACATCAAACAGTAACAACGCTTTTATCTACTTCATCGTTGGCGCGCTGGTCGCAATCGTCGTGGCGTTCGGCGTGTATTACTTTTCGGGAATTGGCGGCCCTGCCGATGACGGAGCAGATTTCTCGATCTCCGTCACTGAAGATGGGATTGCAGTCGACGGCGACTGATCCAGTACCCCAATGAAGTCAATGAAGGCCACTCAATGCGAGTGGCCTTTTTCATGTTTTTCGATAAACATGCTTGAACCAGCTCACCTGCCTCATATATATTGTTTATCAATAAGTATTGGATGAAAGGCAATAAAATGCACGCCCGCTACAACGACGGTTATGACAGCTACGATTATCGCGAGCGTCGCTATCATCGCGAACCGCGCGATGGGACGGCTTCGAAAATCCTGCTGGTTCTGCTCGCCATTATCTTTCCGCCGCTGGCCGTTTTCTTCATGTATGGCTTCCGGGGAGAGTTCTGGATCAACCTTCTTCTCCTGATCTTCTTCTATATTCCCGCTCTGATACATGCAGTTTGGCTCATTGCGCGCCGTTAGAACCTGAAATGAAAGCAAAGCTCAGTGCCGCCAAGTGCTGAGCTGGCTTGTGAGATGATCGCCGACGCACCAAGTCTTGGCTAAACGAGCTAACCCTGCGAAACTGAGCCATGACCGACTCACATCTGGACTGCGCGCCGACTGACGTCGAAGAAGCGCTGGCTGAAGCCGAAGCCGTCTGCGAAGCGCGCGGCGCGCGGCTCACACGTATCCGTAAAAAAGTGCTCTCACTGATGCTGGAGCATCGTGAACCTGCAAAAGCCTATGACCTGCTTCAACAGCTTGACGGTGAAGGCGCAGCCAAGCCACCGACCGTTTATCGCGCGCTGGAGTTTCTTTTGGAAATGGGACTGGCGCATAAGATCGAAAGCCTCAACGCCTATGTCGCTTGTGGCCACTGGGGCCACCGGCATATGGCAGTCTTTCTGATCTGCGATAACTGCAAGGCGATTTCGGAACTTCATGCAGACAAGACGCATGCGGCCCTGGATGAGGAAGTCGCTGGTGCAGGCTTCACGCGGTCCTCAAGCGTGATCGAGGTTCATGGCGAATGCGCAAACTGCGCGGCCTGACGCACGTCCGAACCTTCGCGGATATTCTCCTATAAATGCATTGCAAACCCGCCCTGCCTTACTAGCATGGCACGGAGATCGGGCGTGGATAAACGCGCGCGATTCGAGGGAAAGGGACACTCATGATCGAGCTCTATCGCGGCCTCGCAAACACCTGGGAATGCGACGAGATGGGGCACATGAATGTGCGCTTCTACGTCAATCGTCAGATGGAAGGCCTGCAGATCTTCTCACATGCGATTGGCCTGCCTCAGCTCTTCAAGCCTTACAGCGCCTCCACACTTCTGCCTGTGGACCAGCACATCCGCTATATGAAGGAAATCCATGCCGGAAAGCCCATCTATATGGTGGGCGGCATACTGGAGGTCGGCGAAGACGAAGCCGTCATCTATCAGGAACTCCGCCATACGGTCTCTGATGAGCCTGCCGCCTCCTTCCGCACACGCGTCCGGCATGTCGAGGCCAAGACGCTGAAAGGCTTCCCATGGAGCGAGGCAACACTCGAACGGTTTGAACGCCTGCGTGTATACGATCCACCCGAGAAAACCGCGCCGCGCTCCATTGATCCGTCTGCACCGCCGCTGCCCGACAGCGAAATTAGCTCTAAGATCGCCGAAGAGCTGGGTGTTCGCGTCATTGGTCGTTGCGCTGTCCCGCTTCAGCATTGCGACATTCATGGACGGATGTACCCGGAATTCTTCATCGGACGCATTTCCGACAGCGTGCCGAATCTGCTCGGTCCCTGGCGCGATGAAGTCACGCGATCAGCCTCGACCGAAGACGCGCCCAAACGTACCGGCGGCGCAGTTCTGGAATTCCGTATGGTGTTCCGCCGCTGGCCCCGGGCGGGTGATCTGATTGAAGTTCGCTCCGGCCTTGGCGAGGTCAAACCTAAGATCCACAGCCTCGTACACTGGCTGCTCGACCCAGCCACAGGAAAGCCCTGGGTCACCGCACAAGCCTATGCCGTCACTTTTGACCTCAACACGCGCAAGGTCATTCCGGCCAATCCAGAGCATATGGCACTCTTGCAGAAGCACACGGCGACCGGCCTCAGGGTCTGAGACAAAGCTGGTCGTGGGCCGAAAGTGAAGCCAGTTCGTCCTCCGAGAACACTCTCGACCGCGTCAGGAAGCGCCGCTCGCGACCATTATCAAGGCTGAACATGCCGCCGCGCCCGGGCACCACATCAATAATCAGCTGGGTGTGTTTCCAGGCTTCAAACTGACTCTCAGAGATGTAGACCGGCACGCCATCCACCTGCCCAAGGCAGACATCACGCTCGCCGACCCGATACTCATTTGCCGGGTAACACATCGGGCTGGAGCCATCGCAACATCCGCCAGATTGATGGAAGAGTATGTCCGGGTGCTCCCCGCGAATCTCATTGAGAAATTCGATGGCGGCGGGCGTCGCCGTAACGCGCGCGATCTCGACTGACATAACGGCCTCCGTTGGACAGAAAAAATTACCGGCGGGGGGTGGTCTGAACCGTGGCGCAATACCCGCCGGTCAAGTCAAGCTCCTGCCCTCTGGTGCGCGGCGTGTTCGCGAGTTCAGAGAGACAGAAGCCACAGACCGACGTGCCCCGTTTTGCCTGATGCTGCGTCAGGGAGGAAACGCAGCAGCACCAGAGGGGCACATCAGTCAGCTTGGCGATCAGAAGAAGCCCAGCTTCTGAGGCGCATAGCTCACCAGCATATTCTTGGTTTGCTGATAGTGATCGAGCATTTTTGAATGGTTCTCACGGCCGATTCCCGACTGTTTATAACCACCAAACGCGGCATGGGCCGGATAGGCATGGTAACAGTTGGTCCAGACACGGCCGGCCTGGATCGCCCGACCGAATCTGTAACAGATATTGGCATCGCGGCTCCACACGCCTGCGCCAAGGCCATAGAGTGTGTCATTGGCGATCGAGAGCGCCTCATCATTATCCTTGAAGGTCGTCACTGACACGACTGGGCCGAAGATCTCTTCCTGGAAGACGCGCATCTTGTTGTGTCCCTTCAGAACGGTCGGCTGGATGTAATATCCACCCGCCAGATCGCCGCCAAGATCAGCTGCGCTCCCGCCTGTCAGGACTTCAGCGCCTTCCTGGCGTCCGATGTCAAAATAGGAGAGGATTTTCTCTTTTTGCTCTGAGGAGGCCTGCGCACCAATCATGGTCGCCGGATCGCGAGGATCTCCCTGAACAATGGCTTCCACGCGCTTAAGGGCGCGTTCCATGAAACGGTCATAGATATTCTCATGGATCAACGCACGCGAGGGACAGGTACAAACCTCCCCCTGGTTCAGCGCGAACATCACAAAGCCTTCAATCGCCTTGTCCAGATAGTCGTCGTCTGCCTGCATGACGTCTTCGAAAAAAATGTTGGGTGACTTGCCGCCCAGCTCAAGTGTCACAGGTATCAGGTTCTCAGAAGCATATTGCATGATCAGGCGACCCGTCGTCGTCTCACCAGTAAAAGCAATCTTTGCGATCCGGGAGCTCGAGGCGAGCGGTTTGCCAGCCTCAAGGCCGAATCCATTCACAATGTTCAGAACGCCTTCAGGCAGGATATCTGCAATCAGTTCAGCAAAAACCAGAATGGTCGCCGGTGTCTGCTCGGCCGGTTTCAGGACAACGCAGTTTCCAGCCGCCAGCGCCGGTGCCAGCTTCCAGGCTGCCATGAGCAGCGGGAAGTTCCAGGGAATGATCTGTCCGACCACGCCAAGTGGCTCATGAAAGTGATACGCAACGGTATCCTGATCAATCTCAGAGATGCCGCCTTCCTGCGCACGAATACAGCCCGCAAAATATCGAAAATGGTCCACAGCCAGCGGCAAGTCCGCCGCCATGGTTTCGCGGATTGGCTTACCATTGTCACAGGTTTCGCACGTCGCGAGCAGCTCCAGATTTTCTTCCATCCGATCAGCGATTCGGTTGAGCATGTTTGCCCGTTCAGTCGTAGATGTATGCCCCCACGCATCCTTCGCCGCATGGGCCGCATCAAGTGCAGCTTCAACGTCCTGCGAATCCGATCGGGCAATTTCGCAAATCACCTGCCCGGTTACCGGAGACGTGTTTTCAAAATACCGGCCCGCTTTCGGAGCACGGAAACTGCCACCGATGAAATTATCATAGCGTTTCTTGAACGGGGACGTGGTTTGGGTGTCGCGTGACTGTAGAGTGTCTGCCATTCTTTCCTCCAGAATTTCTTGCCGGCTCGTCTCGTGCGTCCGGCGTGGAAGAAATGTGCGGGCGATTGTGTTTCGTGTCAGGAGTGGCAAACACGCTGCCAGGACCAACCTGTCTCAGAATTGAGACAGTCAGCACGGCTTTCAGGAGGCTTAGTTCACAAGACCGAGTTTTGAGGCCCGCCTGTAGAGTGTTGACCGGCTGACACCAAGCGCGCGGGCCGCCTCGCTCATATTGCCGTCGGCGCGTGCTATGGCTCGTCGCAGTTCACGCCTTTCGGCGCTTTCAAAGCCAGTGCCTCGAGCCTTCGAGTCACCCAAAACGTCGGAGGCCGGCTTCGGTGTGAAATCAGTTCGAAGCGGCAAGCCGAACTGTTTCCGCGCGGCCAGGGTGGCACCGACGACCAGGTCATCTGCATCGACAGCAAGAAGCACAGGTGAACGCGTGCGATCTCCAGCCCCGCGAAGGATTCTAAGTCCTGAGTGAAAATCACAAAAATGGTCTGCTTCAATCTGACCGGCCGCATCGCTGACGGCCTGTGCAATCAGCTGAACAACCGGGCCTTCAATGTCCGCCCGGCAGCTGGAGATATCGAGCACAGCAGCGAGCGCGCCCTGAGCATCGAAAATGGGTGCTCCCATGCAGCTCATCGCAATGTTGGAGGCGATGAAATGCTGTTCTCTCTGAATAGAGACCGCGCGGCCCTCGGCAATACAGGTTCCGATTCCATTCGTCCCCTGACTGGCTTCAGACCAGTCCGCCCCTATGCTCAGGCCTGAGCTGTCAAACTCCGTTGCACCGCCATCAGATGTGAGCCTTTCAAGCACCACACCGTCCGAATCACAAAGGAAGATACCGCAACCAGATAGCGCGATCGTACTATACAGACGGTCAAGCGTCCGTCCGGAAACATGCAAAACGCGCTGAAGACGTTCCTGCCTTTGGCTAAGCTCCGACTGACCATGCCGCTCGGTCGGTCGTGCGCCATCTGGCAGCAGTCCATGCAGTCGAACAGACCGTGCCCAGGATGCGGCAACCATGGACGTCGCCGCCGCTGCCTTCGATTCGATGGCAGTGAAAACGCGAGTTGCGTGGGTCTGCTTATTGTCAGAAAGCGTGTTGGACATGCCCGAATTTAAGCCCAAGCAAGACTTCTGTCATCTTGCAGTGCAGCGTGGCGGCCCAATCCGCCAAAAAAGAGCCCCGGCGATCAGGGGTGATCAACCGGGGCCTAAGGGTGCATTCGTAATGCGCATTGGAGTGATCTGCTTCGCGCGCCCACTCAAGCCAAGCGCTTTGATTTTCCACAGGTCTATCGAATTTTTCTGTCTTGTTCACAGACAAAAAAAACCGGCGAGCTTTCACTCGCCGGGGCAATTTGGGGTGCAATAATGTGTAACTTATGTAGACGGCCTCACGTCGGCATGAAAGCTCACCTGCGACACTTCTGCAGCGGCAGAATGTCGCAGCGCAGCACATCACAGGGCCTTCACGATGTCTTCGACCATCTTCTTGGCGTCGGCAAGCAGCATCATCGTATTGTCCTTGTAGAACAACTCATTGCCAATGCCCGCATAGCCAGACCCCAGCGACCGCTTGATGAAGAGAACGGTGCGGGCATTCTCAACATCCAGAACCGGCATGCCGAAAATCGGTGAGGATGGATCTGATTTCGCCGCCGGGTTGGTCACGTCATTTGCACCAATAACGAAGGCAACATCCGCCTGGCTGAAGCTCGAATTAATGTCTTCGAGCTCAAACACCTCGTCATAAGGTACATTGGCTTCGGCAAGCAGCACGTTCATGTGCCCAGGCATACGACCGGCAACCGGATGGATGGCGTAAGAGACATCCACTCCCTCCTCCTTCAGCTTCTCGGCCATCTCCTTCAGAGAGTGCTGAGCCTGAGCCACCGCCATACCATATCCCGGCACGATGATGACTTTCCCTGCATTCTTCATGATGAACGCCGCATCATCGGCAGAGCCGATCTTGACGGGTCGGTCGGACGCACCCGCGCCGCCGGCTGACCCGCCATCATCTGCGCCAAAGCCGCCCAGAATCACGGAGATGAAGCTCCGGTTCATGCCTTTGCACATGATGTAAGAGAGGATGGCGCCAGACGAACCAACCAGTGCGCCCGTGATGATGAGCGCTGTGTTGGCCAGTGTGAAACCAAGCGCAGCTGCCGCCCAGCCTGAATATGAGTTCAGCATGGACACAACAACCGGCATGTCTGCGCCGCCGATTGGAATGATTAGCGTGATCCCCAGCACCAGTGCCAGAACGGTGATCGCCCAGAACATCCAGTGCTGCGCGCCGCCCGTCTGAACCATCATTACGATCAGAACGACGATTGCCACAGCGATTACGATATTCAGAACATGTCTCAGGGGCAGAATAATCGGCGCGCCGGACATATTCCCGTTGAGCTTCGCAAAGGCGATGACCGAGCCTGTGAAGGTAATGGCGCCAATCGCCGATCCGAGAGACAACTCGATGATCGAAGCGGTGTGGAGCGCCTCGATTGTTCCGTCAGCTGCCAGCGCTGCGATTCCGAAATTGATCGGCGCATAGAGCGCTGCCGCTGCCACCAGAACTGCGGCCAGACCCACCAGTGAGTGAAAAGCGGCGACGAGTTGCGGCATGGCCGTCATCGGGATTTTCTTGGCGATGATCGCTCCGAAAATCCCCCCGACTGCGATGCCTGCAAGGATCAGCCCAAGCGTTACCGGATCAAGACCGCCACCAGTTCCCAGAACCGCAAGCGTGGTGGCCACGGCAATCGCCATACCGATCATACCAAGATAATTGCCCTGACGACTCGTTTCAGGGCTCGAAAGTCCGCGCAGCGACATGATGAACAGGACGCCGGAGACCAGATAAAGAAGTGCTGCAATGTTCGCGTTCATGGTGATTACCGCCGAAAACTGGATTGGCTTGAAAAGGACAGGAGGCGACGTGGTGCCTCGGCTATGGGCTCAACGGCGAACTTCAGCATCTCAGCGCTCCTTCTTCTTGTACATTGCCAGCATGCGCTGGGTCACAAGGAAGCCGCCAAAGATATTCACGGCCGCCAGAGCCGACGCCACTGCGCCCATGCCTTTGGAGAGCCAGAGGTCGCCAGTGAGCTCCATGCCTGCGCCTGCAGCCGCAGCAATCAGCGCGCCGACAATAATCACCGAGGAAATTGCGTTCGTCACAGCCATAAGTGGCGTATGAAGCGCCGGCGTGACCGACCAGACCACGTAATATCCGACGAAAATTGCCAGCACAAAGATGGCCAGTCGGAAAATGATCGGATCGACACCATCACCCGCGCCTGTCGCAGCAAAGGCTGGCATAGCCATCAGTCCGGCGGCGGCAATCGCAAGAAGGGATTTCTTGAAAGACATGGATCAGCCCTCCTTCAGGGTTTCGTGGACGGTCTCACCATTGCGGGTAAGCGTCATCGCGGCGACGATTTCATCGTCCATTTTTGGCTCAAAACTGCCATCCTCGCCCGTCACGAGCGGCAGGAAAGCAAACAGGTTTTTGGCATAAAGAGAGGAAGAATCAGCTGCCAGGCGCGCAGGCAGATTCGAGAAACCCGCCACCTTCACGCCATTCACATCAACCACTTCGTCTGGCTTGGACAGCGGGCAGTTTCCACCGGCCGCCACGGCCATGTCGATAATGACCGATCCTGGCTTCATGGATTTCACCATCTCTTCGGTGATCAGGGTGGGCGCAGGCCGCCCGGGGATAAGGGCCGTTGTTACGACAATATCCTGCTTTGCAATGTGCGAGGCGGTGAGTTCGGCCTGTTTCTTCTGATACTCTTCAGACATCTGCTTGGCGTAGCCACCGGCTGTCTCGGCAGCCTTGAACTCTTCGTCCTCAACCGCGATGAACTTCGCCCCAAGTGAGGCAACCTGCTCTTTCGCAGCCGGGCGCACATCCGTGGCAGACACAACCGCTCCCAGACGCCGCGCCGTCGCAATTGCCTGAAGACCGGCAACGCCTGCCCCCATGACGAAGGCCTTGGCCGGAGCAACCGTGCCTGCTGCAGTCATCATCATCGGCATGGCGCGGCCATAGAGTTCTGCAGCCTCAATCACGGCCCGATAACCCGAGAGATTGGACTGAGACGACAGCGCATCCATGCTCTGCGCGCGTGTGATTCGCGGTGTGAACTCCATGGAGAGCGCGTGCAGTTTGCGGCTGTTGAAACCATCCAGTGCATCGCGAATGGCAAACGGCTCCATCAAGGCAATGACGGCAGCGCCTTCGCGAATCTGTCCGAGAATCTCTGGCGTGGGTCGGCGGACCGCAAACACGATATCGGCTTCGCCTAGCTTACCACTCGCAACTTCAGCGCCAGCTTCAGTGTAGGCTGCATCGGGAAATCCCGCGGCAAGACCGGCACCCGGTTCGATCAGAACCGTATGCTCAGCAGCGACAAGCTTTTTGACTGTTTCAGGAACAGCTGCCACCCGGGCTTCAAGTGGCATCGTTTCTTTTAGAACAACAATTTTCATTTAGCCTGCTTCCGGATCAAATTTGCCCCAAAACAAGACAATATTCGCCGTGAACGCAAGACTATTTTCACGACCCCGTGATCCAAGGCCGGTCAGAGCAGCTATGCGGCCCGCTGGAACTCAGTCGTTTTCACCGATCGTCGAGGACAGATTCCGCTGCACCCGGCCTTCTTCCCCGGCTTTAAAACCTTCCACATAACGCGACAAAAATTCGGAAATAGCGTCCCTCACAACGTAAGGTCTTTCCATAGGCAGGAAGTGTGTCGTGCCGGGCGGCTGGATCTCGACCATATAAGGCTGCGCACGCATCATTCGTCGCACGCGCGGACGCGGGCATGTCGATCCTTTCTCCCCTCTGATCAGTACGATTGGGCAGGTCACCGCCCGCACAGCGCTCCATGGACGGTGACGGCTCGCTCCGAAATTGGCTGCTTCCCATTTCGGCTCGCAGGCCAATTTCCATACGCCATCTTCACCCGTGGGCAGAACGCCATCTGTGACATAGTCTTCAAGGAACGGGGCACGCCAGGTCTTGAAAGCGCCGCGTCCATGAAAGGCGTCAACAGCTGCACTCTGGCTCTCAAATTCGGAACGGCGTTTCGCCGCTCTTTTGGACATGTTGAAGGTGTGTTTCGTGAGGGCGGGTACGCCAGGAATGTGCATGTTGCGATAGAAACTGGGCGCCATCAGAACGGGATCGGTCAGAACCAGGCCCGTGACGAGGTCAGGCCGCTTTCCTGCAACGAGCAACGCAACCGTTGCGCCCATTGAGTGGCCAGCCAAGACCGTACCTTCCGGAGAAATCCGTTCGATCGCGGCAATCACATCGTCACGATAAATATTCCAGCCAGTCAGTTTGCCCGGCTCTGCGGGTAGCGTGGATCGGCCATGTCCGCGCAGGTCGAGCGCTGCAACATGAGCCCGCAAAGCCAGCGGCGCGAGAATCGACTGATAAGTCATCGCATTGAAGCCATTCGCGTGAAGAAACAACGCATCCACCGGGCGTACGGGATCGCCGAACGCGATTCCCGCGAGCTGACCTTCGTCAAATTCTATCTGAAAACGGCGCATGGCCGGTGACCCCCAAAATGCCCTGATCAGCCAAAAACCGATCACCAGACCCGCTTTCTTCTGACGCTTTGGTGATCCTTGGCAAGCCAAAAGCAGCATCAGAGAAGGTTCAGCTCTCCAGTTATTTGGGTAACGTGTTAATCCGGTCACGGACAGCTGAGAGGCGAAGATGAGTTTTCCGAGAAAGCCAAAGCCAAGCGAGATTGAGCCCGCGAGCCTTCAGGCCGTCGCGCCTTCGCCTCACATGGACGCGCTGCTCCGGGCTCTGGAGCAAACTGAACAGGCTCTTGAGCCCATGACTTCCCGCGGCATGGATGGTCGAACAGCTCAGATATTGAAAGAAATCGAAAAAACAGGTGCCATCGCCGTCCATATTGACGGCGATGAATTGTGGATTGATGTCATTGACCGCGCAAAGGCGCTGGGTGTCATCGACAAGTTGATCAACAGCTTGTCAGTCAATTAGGTTCATTTACGCGTAGTTCTCGCGACGCTCGGCTGACTTTTCCGCACGCTCGGCCCGCGCCTCCAGCTCCTTCTTGCGCGACGTGTCGTAACGTTCCGGCTCCTCATACATCTCGCGCGAAGCCTCAGCAGAGATGGCCTTGGCTTTCGGGGATTTCAGCTTGAAACGTGCTGCGGCGATTGCCAGCACAGCGAATAAAATCACTGCGCCAAGGCCATAGAATAGTTCAATACTCATGATCTGGTCTCCCTGATTTACTCAGGAAATTAACGCAGCGGCAGACGGGGTGTTCCTGATCAGACGGGAGGGTTGCCATCATCAACCGGCGCATCATCCCAGTCGAGCACGTCTTTGGTGACGGATTTATCAGCTCTTTCCTGAAACATGGTGACAATGGCAATCACGATCCATCCACCATGGAAGATTGCACCGCAAGTGAGTGCGATGTGACCATCAATCGGACCGATCGCTGCACGCTCAATAAACTGCTCGTAAGTCTGAAGATCGGTTGGATGGATCTCAATTTTTCCCAGATACGCCATGACCTGAATGATGAAGATGAAGGCATAATTTCGGCGAATGCGTTTGCCGACCGCACGCCAATAGCTGATCTTGAAGCGTGGCCTCATATAGTCGTCAGACAGGGGTGTTCCGCGATCCAGAGGAATATGTGCTTCCTCGCCTTTCAGGATCGGGACGTAGAACCCGATCTCCAGAATACGCGCCCGGAA
>PABS01000010.1 GCA_002699325.1 Ponticaulis sp.
AAAGAAGTTTTCGTTAAAAAATAGTTTTTTGAGCCTCAGGGTCCAGGGAAAGGTGGATACCCACCTAAAAACCTCTGCAAACGTTTCCTAACGCACGCTAGCGGTATTTGGAGGCGTCAGGGACCGGTTTTGCACGCTTTGCAAATTGCGGCGCGCCTGCAGACGCCGGCATGGACTCGACGTCAAACGTCTCTTTCACCGTCATCGGCAAGCCGTGAAGCGGACCCAGAATCTTGCCTTCTGAACGCATCAGATCGAGCGCATTTGCACGCTCGCGCGCTCTTTCAATATCGGTCTTGATGACGGCGTTGATGGACCGATTGATCCGTTGAAACCGGTCTATGTGGAGATTCAAAAGTTGGACACTGGTCAGCCGACCTGAATTCAGCGCCTCCAGCTGACGCCAGGCAGGCTGAAAGCAGATCTCACTCACAGACCAAGTACGTCCGTCATCGAATAGAAACCTGGTGGCTGAGAGACGACCCATTTCGCCGCGCGAAGTGCCCCACGGGCGAAGACTTTCCGGTCCAGCGCCGAGTGGGAAAGGCTGAGGACCTCCTCCATCGAGCTAAAGCTGACTTCGTGCTCGCCGATAACGCCACCTGAGCGACGCACTGAAAAGCCAATCCGGCCTGGTGGCCGTTCGCCCGTTACCCCATCGTAAGGCGGAAGTTTCATGTCTTTTAACTCGCCGCCCCGCCCTCTGGCTGCGGCTTCGCCGAGCAGGAGCGCAGTACCTGAGGGCGCATCAACCTTGTGACGATGATGGGTTTCGAGGACCTCAATGTCCCAGTCTTCGCCCAGTGACTTCGCCGCACGTTCAACCAGCGCGCTTAACATGTTCACACCGAGCGAAAAATTCCCCGAATACACGATTGCAAAGTCCCTGGTATTCTCCTTCAGGGCGACCATCTCATCATCACTGAATCCGGTCGTTCCAATGACGAGGGCGCGGACCCCGGTTTTCCGTAGAGCAGAGATGGCATTCAGCGTGACTTTGGGACGCGTAAAGTCGACATAGCACTGTGCATCATCGGCAGCAGCGGCGACATCTGAGCGCAGGACAATCCCGGTTTTACCGAGGCCGATCAGCTCACCAACATCTTTTCCGATATTGTGATAGCTCGGCGCTTCACTGGCTCCGACAAGCTTTAAGGTCTCGTCTCCGAGACACAGCGTGGAGAGCGCCTGGCCCATTCGGCCGGCGGCACCGGCGATTGCGATTCTGGTAAGCGAAGTATCTGACATAAGGATATAGAGGCAGAGCGGACGGTAACGTCAATCCTTTCCGAATGCGGCTTTGAGGCGACCGATAATCGAATACTGACTTGCCCATGCTTTCATTTCCTCGCGCTCGCGGTCACGGACTGCCTTTTGCGCGTCCGTCAGGAGTGCGAGTTCACTGGCAATACTGTCTGCGTTCACAGAGGCAAGGTGGCGGGCCGTGAAACGATGAATCACAGCGCGCTCTTCGGCTGAATATTCGCCGTCCTGCTGGAAGATAATGTTTGCCATATCGATCAGACGCGCACGATCCTGGGCTTCAGTGATTTGCGGCCAGACATCTTCCAGCTGGATAGAACGTTCGACCTCAGTGTGCAGGACAGCTCGGTTTTCGGCTGTTAATCCGATATGTGCGTCCAGAATATCGTGAAGGGCGGCTCTTTCATCTTCATGAAGCTCATGATCGGCCCAGGCCAGAGCGATAAGCCCACGATAAAGCGCAACCCGGCTCGCATGTCGGCCTGCATCCCAGGGTTCGTTCATAAGTCCCGCTCCTGCATCCCTGGCAAAAGGGTTAAGAGCAGAAACTTAATGCCGGGCGAATCCAAAGGTTTGAAATCGCCCGATCTAAGGATAGCGGAGCTACGAGTCCTGACTCTGTTCGAACCGAAGGTTCAGACAGAGTCAGATGCGCTTAATCTTCGATATAAACGAAGCTGTCGCCTGCAGTTTCGATGTGACCAACACCGGGGAACGGGAAGTGATAGGCGTAAATGCTTTCCCCGCTCTCAGCCAACTCGGCGAGAAGGGCCTGACGTTTGGCACGTGCTGCCGGTTCATCGGTATCGAATGCGATTTTCCAGCCCGGATGTTCTACGGAAATCACGAAATGATGCATGGTGTCGCCGATATAGAGGAGAGACTCCTCGCCTGACGTGACGCGGTAGGACGAGTGACCAGGCGTGTGACCCTGCGTTTCAACTGCCGTGAGCAGCCCCGGGATAAGCTCGGCCCCCGGCTCGAAGGTCTCGACCCTGTCAGAAATCGCGCTGACAATCGCGGCCTGCTGTTCGTTGGCCTGCATGAATTCCCATTCAGGTGCTGACATATGAATGGTCGCATTCGGGAAAACCAGCGCACCGTCTTTCGCGAGCCCACCAACATGGTCGAAGCGGGAATGAGAGATGAAGATGTGTGTGACATCTTCGGGGGCAACGTCAGCAGCCTCAAGCGATGTCATGAGTGAGCCTGCTGGCGGACCGCCCGTACCTGTATCGAAAAGAAGTGCTCCATCCGGCGTTTTGATCAGCATTGGGTGAAGCGAGCAGGCTGGCGGAAAGAAGGCTGAACGTTTTCATATGAGCGCACCTGAGCGTTGTGAATGACCCCGCCTGTTTAACAGACGGGGCTGAACTCACAAAGCATACTTGTCTTAAGTTAAGTCGATGCGCGGACGGCTTGCCTAGCGAGCGTCTTCAACGTCAGTGAGGTCTTCCCAGAATTTTTTCACCTTGCCGAGGAAGCTGTGATGATCCGGATTACAGTCTTCAGACGAGTTATCGCAGAACTCCTGAAGCAGCTCTTTCTGGCGTGCAGACAGATTGCGCGGCGTTTCGACGAACAGCTCCACGAAAAGGTCGCCACGCTGGCCACCGCGAAGACTCGGCATGCCTTTGCCGCGCAGCCGCATGCGTCGTCCGGTCTGGGCACCTTCGGGAATAGTGATCTTTGAGCGACCACCTTCCAAAGTCGGAATTTCAATCTCGCCACCCATGGCGGCTTTCACCATCGGAACAGGTGTGCGGCAGTAAAGGTTTGGCCCGTCACGTTCGAAGATCTCATGATCCTTGACCGTAATGAAGATGTAGAGGTCGCCCGGCACAGCGCCCGCACGGCCCGGATCACCCTGACCGGCCAGTCGAATTTGCTGACCATCTTCGATACCCGCCGGGATTGTCACATTGAGCGTGCGCTCTGTCTGAACGACGCCCTGACCGGCACATTTGCGGCATGGATCCTTGATGATCTGGCCTCGGCCAGAACACTTCGGACAGCCCCGCTCCATGGTGAAAAAGCCTTGCTGGACGCGGACACGCCCGCGGCCCTGACAGGTGGGGCAGGTATCGGGCGATGTGCCTGGCTCCGCGCCATTGCCGTCGCATCGGTCACAAGCTTCCTTTCCGGGGAGCTTGATATCCATTGTTTTGCCGGCATAGGCCTCTTCAAGGTTGATGTGCAGGTCATAGCGCAGGTCGGACCCGCGCGCGTGACCCTGACCAGCGCCACCTCGGCCACCAAAGAATTCAGAGAAAATATCACCAAAGATGTCGGCTGGATCGACGCCTGCGCCGAATGGGCTACCGCCACCACCGCCGCCGCCCTCAAAGGCCGCTTTGCCGTAACGATCATAAGCCGCACGTTTTTCGGGGTCGGACAGCACAGAATAGGCTTCGCCGACTTCCTTGAATTTGGATTCGGCGGTTGGATCGCCGGGGTTTGCGTCAGGGTGATAGGTGCGAGCCGCCTTACGATACGCGCTTTTCAGCTGCGCAGCGTCGGCGTCTTTCGACACACCCAAAACATCGTAGTAACTACGGTCGGACATCAGTTCGTTCCGTTTTCTGAAAGGCCGCAGGGCGGGCTATTCGCCACTGCTGGTCTCGTAATAGGTCCGGCAACCATCCACAGCCTTGGTGAATTTTGGATTGCCATTGGCCTGCGCGTCGAGGAGCGCCTCTCGATGATCGGTTTCCGCTTCCCTGAAGATGGAAGCGCCGACGTCTGACCCGACCCGCGTGAAATAATCGGCTGCCTTGGAGAAGATAAGGGCGTCCCGAACGCCGGGCGGAAGTTCATCCCGCTTGATCTTCATGGCAGCAGAACACAGCGCGGCCTGCCCGACATCAAGGCCGGGCGCGGCCATAGCTGCTGGAGAGAGAGGCACGCCAAGAGCAAATCCTGCAATCAGGAACCGGGTCCAAAGCGGGTTTGCCATATCGTGCCTCCCTTGTTCAGGTGTTACGCTGAACGTTTGTCGTCGCCGACGTCTTCGAAGTCTGCATCGATGACATCGTCATCATCCGATGATGCGTCTTTCTGAGCGTCAGACGCGGCTGCAGCCTCACCCTCAGCCTGAGCCGAAGCGTAGATCGCTTCGCCAAGCTTCATGCTGGCCTGCATAAGCGCCTGTGTTTTTGCCTGGATCTCATCGAGATTGTCGCCTTCAGCCGCTGTTTTCAGCTCGCCGAGTGCGTTCTCAATGTCGCTCTTCACAGAGGCGTCGACCTTATCGCCATGCTCTTCAAGCTGCTTCTCGGTCGAATGGACCATGGCTTCAGCATTGTTCTTGGCTTCGACGAGTTCACGACGAGTCTTGTCAGCTTCAGCGTTGGCTTCGGCGTCCTTCATCATCTGGTTGATCTCGTCCTCAGAGAGGCCGCCATTCGCCTGAATGGTGATCTTCTGCTCTTTGTTCGTCGCCTTATCCTTCGCAGAGACGTTCACGATACCGTTCGCGTCAATGTCGAAGGTGACTTCAATCTGCGGCATGCCGCGTGGTGCTGGCGGAATACCTTCCAGATTGAACTGGCCAAGCATCTTGTTGTCAGCCGCCATTTCACGCTCACCCTGGAAGACGCGGATCGTCACGGCAGGCTGATTGTCGTCAGCTGTCGAGAAGACCTGAGACTTCTTGGTCGGGATGGTCGTGTTGCGGTCGATGAGACGTGTGAACACTCCACCAAGCGTTTCAATACCGAGCGAGAGCGGGGTCACGTCGAGCAGAACAACGTCTTTCACGTCGCCCTGAAGGACACCGGCCTGAATGGCAGCACCCAGTGCAACCACTTCGTCCGGGTTCACGCCCTTATGTGGCTCACGGCCGAAGAATTTCTTCACCGCTTCCTGTACAGCTGGCATACGCGTCATACCACCGACGAGAACAACGTCGTCGATCTCGCTGGAAGACTTGCCGGCGTCAGCCAGAGCTTTTTTACATGGCTCGATCGTACGCTTGACGAGGTCTTCGACCAGCGTCTCGAACTTGGCGCGCGACAGCTTGATGTTCAGGTGCTTCGGACCAGACGCATCAGCCGTGATGAACGGCAGGTTCACTTCGTACTGAGACGCAGACGACAGTTCTTTCTTCGCTTTCTCAGCTTCCTCTTTGAGGCGCTGAAGCGCGAGCTTGTCGGCTTTCAGGTCGATGCCCTGATCTTTCTTAAACTCGTCAGCGAGGTAATCGACGATACGCATGTCGAAGTCTTCACCGCCGAGGAAGGTGTCGCCGTTCGTAGACAGAACTTCAAAGACACCGTCACCGATTTCGAGGATCGAGACGTCGAATGTACCGCCGCCAAGGTCATAAACCGCGATGGTTTTACCTTCGGCCTTTTCCAGACCGTAAGCGAGCGCCGCTGCTGTCGGCTCGTTGATAATGCGCAGGACTTCAAGGCCAGCAATCTTGCCGGCGTCTTTGGTGGCCTGACGCTGAGCGTCGTTAAAGTAGGCCGGAACCGTGATCACCGCCTGGGTGACTTTCTCGCCGAGATAGTTCTCAGCGGTCTCTTTCATTTTTGTCAGAATGAAAGACGAGATTTCCTGCGGGGAATAGTTCTTGTCACGGCCTTTCACCCACGCATCGCCATTGTCGCCTTTGACGATCTCGTAAGGCACGAGCTTTTTGTCTTTTTCAACAGTCGGATCACCCGCTGTGCGACCAATCAGACGTTTGATTGCGAAAAATGTCTGTTCCGGGTTGGTGACAGCCTGGCGCCGCGCTGGCATGCCGATCAGCCGTTCACCACTTTCAGAGAACGCGACAACAGATGGTGTTGTGCGTGCGCCTTCAGCGTTTTCGATAACCTTGGCATCCTTGCCGTCCATAACAGCGACACAGGAGTTTGTTGTACCAAGGTCGATACCGATAATCTTACCCATTTTACTTCCTCTTTTTAGCCGCCACCCGACCGATTATCAGGCCCGACCAGCGGCACCTCAGCCCGATGACTCTTTGGATTAGCGAGATTTGCATCTCAAGGTTCGGAGGCAGATATGGGTAAGGAATCGTGAGGCTCAAGAGATCAGTGCACATTGCCCTCCTGAATCTGTGATTTTGTTTGTTTATCGGCAATTAGCGCATCATCTTCATGCCCATCAGCCCCAGCAAGGCAGGATTTTCATGCAAATTCGTCCAGACGGAACTGAACTTTACACGGGCTATCTCTCGACAGAAGAGCAGACCGAAATCCTCGAAGCGATCCGCTCGCGCACTGAAAAGGCGCCACTTTATACGCCCACCATGCCGCGCACTGGCAAATCCATGTCGGTCCGCATGACGAACTTCGGACGCGTTGGGTGGATGAGCGATTCAAAGGGGTATCGCTATGAACCCACGCACCCCGTTTCCGCTGAACCCTGGCCTGACATTCCCGAATGTATAATGAATGTGTGGCGCGTTCTTCTCCCAAATCAGCCAGACCCCGACGCCTGTCTTGTGAACTATTATGCTCACGACGCAAAAATGGGCCTGCATCAGGATCGTGATGAACAGGATTTTTCCGTGCCCGTGCTGTCCATCTCTCTGGGTGATACCGCGCTGTTCCGGCTCGGCCAGACAAAACGCGGCGGCAAAACACAGTCATTCCGTCTGTCATCAGGGGATGTGATGGTTTTGAAAGGCGCAGACCGGCTCGCTTATCACGGAATAGACCGGCTCTATCCCGGCACGTCGTCGTTGTTGAAACAGGGTGGCCGGATCAACATCACGCTGCGCAAGGCACTCTAGGATTTTCTGACATTCACGCTAGCTTCTTGAGAAACAAAACCGGGAGAGAGCTGATGTTTCGCGCTTTATTGGCATGTACAATTATGGCGGGGCTTGGCGCCTGTTCAACCGAAGCAAAATTCCCTGTGACGGCCGGGTTTGGTGCTGATCCGGTTCTGCCAGAACCAGACCCGCAAACCATACCAACCATGGAAATTGCCGAAGCGATTGGCTGGCCGGAAGGGCTGAAGCCAAAAGCTGCGCAAGGGCTTTCCGTGCAGGCATTCGCCACCGGGCTCGACCATCCCCGCTGGCTCTATGTACTCCCAAATGGCGATGTGCTGGTGGCAGAAACGAACGCGCCAGCCAAGGATGAAGGCTTCAGCATTCAGAACCTTGTGATGAAACGGGCCATGGAGAAAGCTGGCGCGGCTGTGCCGAGCGCGGACCGGATCACGCTGCTGCGAGATACAGATGGCGACGGCGTCGCCGATCTTCAGACGCCATTTCTGGAAAACCTGTATTCTCCCTTCGGCATGGAGCTGATTGGTGACACGTTTTACGTGGCCAACGCCGATGGGATCGTCACCTTTCCCTATGAGGAGGGCGCGACATTCATCACTGCAGACGGCACGCCGCTGACTGACCTGCCCGCCGGGCGAAATCACCATTGGACCAAAAACATCATCGCATCTGAAGACGGTTCAAAACTCTATGCGGCGGTGGGCTCAAACTCCAACATTGCCGACCACGGCATGGAAGAGGAACAGGGCCGCGCTGCAATCTGGGAAGTGGATGTCGCCTCAGGTGAGAAGCGGCTTTTTGCGACAGGTTTGAGAAACCCGGTTGGCATGGCCTGGAATCCCGCCTCAGGCGAGCTGTGGGCGGCCGTGAATGAGCGCGACATGCTCGGCAATAATCTGGTGCCGGATTACATGACCAGCGTTCAGGACGGCGCATTTTATGGGTGGCCATGGAGCTATTACGGCCAGAATGGCGATAAGCGTGTGAAACCCGCCAACCCGGCCATGGTCGAGAAGGCGATAGCGC
This sequence comes from Ponticaulis sp., assembly GCA_002699325.1. Classification (GTDB taxonomy): domain Bacteria; phylum Pseudomonadota; class Alphaproteobacteria; order Caulobacterales; family Hyphomonadaceae; genus Ponticaulis. The sequence continues at coordinate 8,039 of PABS01000010.1, forward strand.
CAGACTATGCGCTCGGCAGCCATACCGCCTCGCTCGGGCTCAGTTTTGCCGATGGCGCGGCGCTCGGGCCGGACTTTACGTCGGGCGCTTTTGTGGGCCAGCACGGCTCCTGGAACCGCAAACCACCAGCGGGATACAAAGTGATCTTTGTGCCATTTGACGGCGATCAACCTGCCGGTAACCCCATAGACGTGCTCACAGGCTTCCTCGGTGATGATGTCGCCTTTGGGCGCCCTGTGGACGTGAAGATTGCCTCAGATGGCCCACTCCTGGTGGCCGATGACGTGGGCAATACCATCTGGCGGGTCAGCACCGAGTAAGCTCGTGAGATTCTCTCAATAACAGCTATTATCATTTTTAATTTGAGAATGGTTCGCAACTACATCATATGTCGTTCGTTGTCTTTAAATGACGAGATTGAACGAACACGCCATGAAAACACTCACATACGGATTGATGCACCTGACAGTCGCTGTCGCTGTAGCTTTTGTGCTGACGCGTAACTGGCATGCGGCGCTGGCCATTGGACTGATTGAGCCGATGGTTCAGACCGTTGCCTATACGTTTCATGAGCGGTTCTGGAAAAAGGCTGAAACGCGCAAACAGCGCGCTGCCGCGAACGAAGCCTTTGGATAGGCTATGCTTGCCTGGGCGGTGCCGTATGTCAGACGAAAAGCCCGGCCACAAGATAAAGAACACAAGCAAGCGCCGCCGTTGCGAGCGCGTAGGGGAGCTGGGTTCGAACGTGGGACAGGTGTTCGCTGCCCGAGGCGACGCTGGCGATAAGCGATGTGTCGGAAATGGGTGAGCAGTGATCGCCGAAGACCCCGCCGCCCAGGACAGCGGCGAGTGCCAGCGAAGGCGGAATTCCAAGCGCCTGAGACAGCGGCATGGCGATCGGGATCAATATGCCATAGGTGCCCCAGCTGGTACCGGTCATGAAGCTTGTAATGCCCGCGGCGAGGAAGAGGATAGCCGGCACGGTGAACGCTGGCAGGGAGCCAGCTGCAATGGAGGCGATGAATTCACCTGTGCCAAGTTCTTTCAGAGATCCGCCGAGAGCGATTGAGAACAGAAGCACAGTGACCATGGGCACCATTTCCCCAATGCCCTGAAAGGCTTTGTCCTGCAGCTCATCGCTTTTGAAAACCTTATCCTTCAGCAGCAAAAAGGCGGCGATCAATATGGCCAGCGCAATTGCCCAGAGAATGGACCGGGCACCATCACCTTCAGTAATGTTGCCGTTGCCTGTCCAGGCCATGAAGCTGAGTGCGCCGACAACCATGATGACGACGGGCAGCCACATATAGATCGCCTTGGTTGGCTCTGCGCCGGCCTCTGTGACCGCACTCACCTTTTCATCTGCAGTGCGAAGTGGACCAAAAACACGGCCCGAAATCGCGGTAAGATAGACCAGCGCCAGAGTGAGAATTGCATAGAAATTCCACGCAATGGATCCGAGCACGATATTAAGGGGCTGATCGAAGCCCTCTGCACTGACAAGTCCGAGCGCATACGCGCCCCAGCCATTGAGCAGGATGAGGACGCTGACCGGCGCACTGGTCGAGTCAATGATATAAGCCAAACGCTCGCGGGAAAGGCCGTGAGAATCGTAAAGCGGGCGCCCCAGAACGCCCGAAGACAGAAGGCTGACATTCGTTTCGATGAAAATGAGTGTGCCCGTGCCAGCGACGGCGAGTTCAGCTTTTCGGCGCGAGCCCGCAACACCGGAGTTGATGAGCGCGCGCGCCATGGCAGATACGCCTCCGGAATCGCGCATGAAGGCGATCAATGCGCCGATCAGGAGGCAGAAGACGAGGATCTGGGTATTATAGGCGCTTTCAAAAACCGCAATGTTGCGATCAATCACGCCAAGAAGGCCGAGTCCTGGATTGAAGCTTGCAATCAGGGTTTCTGAAAGGAAGAGCGCGACCAGAAGCGCTGCATAAACGTTACGCCAGATGACCGCGACCACAATCGCCGCAATCGGCGGAATGATTGTCAGAAATTCCATAAATGCTGCCTCACCCGTACAGGCCGTAAGCTGCACTTGTTCTGCAGGTAAAATCTAGTCTTGCGACAACAGATTCAGAGCGTCGTCAGATATGACTGATTGAAAACCACTTCGGCCAGAAGGGGAACAGAAAAAAGGCAGGTCTGAACCTGCCTTAAATCGAAATCAGTTCGCTGGACCAGCAGACACCGCCACCATCGCCGCGCGCAGCACGCGATTGCCAATTTTCCAGCCGGACTGGAATGTGGCCGCGACCTTGCCCTGAGGCTGGTCTGACGGGATACGGCTGACCGCTTGATGCATGTTCGGGTCGAAATCAGAACCCGGAGTGGCGTCTACTGCGGTCACACCATGACGCGCCAGCACCGCGTGCAGTTCTTTCTGCGTCGCTTCAACGCCGATCAGCAGGCTCTTGCCAGGATCAGACAGTTCAGACCGCGCAACATCGTCGAGTGCTTCGAGGGCGCGTGCGAAATTGTCAGAAACCGGAAGAAGGTCGCCCGCGAACTTTTCAATCGCATAGACGCGGCTTTCAGATATCTGCCGCTCGGCGCGCTTTCGGACATTG
>PABS01000011.1 GCA_002699325.1 Ponticaulis sp.
CATTGCGCGCCGATCAGCTGTCTTTCCGGGTCGAGCCGGATCTGCGCAAGCAGACCATCATCAGCCGCGACGTCGCGAGTTTTGACGCCGGAGCCGACCAGCATGGCGTCTGCTTCCGCCGCGAAGCTGAGCGGTTTCTGCCGCTCAATGGTGACACCATTCATGCTGGTCAGTGTCTCTGTGGGAGACGTGATAAAAGCCTGCCAGCCTTGTGGCTTCATGCGGTTCAGCATTGCGAGCGCCACGAATGAGTCGATCTCGTTAAAGCCGTCAAAGGTGAGAATGGCGATTTTCATGGGTATTGGCCTCGTTGATGGAGCACAATTGCGCGTTCGTTTCGCGAGAGCAACGCCGTTTGATGCACGTGTATCGCCACAGAGGGAACTCTGCCGCGCGCTGGTGGAAATCAGATGAGGAAGGTGAGGAGCGTGTAGCTCTATCTTGTCATCCCGGAATGGCCGGAGGGCATATCCGGGACCCAGTTTTTCTGAATGTCTGGGTCCCGGGTCTTCGCCCGGGATGACAACGGAAGGGCGGACCTCGGCCCGACGAGCTGATTGCGTGTGGAGCAGGTGTAACCTTGCAAGACGAGATGCGCCGACGGATGGCAGCTGCTGTGTGATGGCCGTCGCTGCTCGGTTCTGGAGACAAATAGATCAGAGCAAAGACGACTCGTCGGCAAGGAGTTCACGAATTTCTAAAATGCGGTCTTTTAAGACCGGATTAGCTAAAGCGTCTAAATCGGCTTCTCGGTTTTTTACCGTGCGCAGAAAGTCACGAAACTTGTGCATGGCGGAAGTCTTAAACGCGTTACCTGCTTTTCTTTCGCTATCGTGGAATTTGGATTGAATGACGTGGATTTCCGGGCCATCTGACATTCGAGTGATATAGATCGCATCCACTCCGAGGTCATTTCCGCCGTCGGTAACGCAATCGTCAAAGGCGTGAATATCAACCTTAAATTTCACGGAGAGAAAAAGGAAGACCAAGCCGTGCGACCGGTTTCTGATCGTGCCGCCTTCGTAAAGTCGGTTAACTTTTTCTTGGATCTTCTGAAAGTGAAGCTTTGAAGTAGGGTTTAGTTGGGCGAAATTCGCCTCCCGTATAAATGCTCGAACCGAACAACCTTAATTTGATTCGGCGGAAGAGTCCTACTCCGCGGCGACCTCTTGGGCCTCGCGGGCGGCGCGCATGGCGTCGGCTTTCTTTTCGACCTGTTCGACAATGTGGTCGATCATGTCGGCATTAGAGACTTTGTGATCGGGCTTGCCAGCCATATACATCATGCCGGCTTCCTTGCCACCGCCGGTAAAGCCCATATCGGTGAGCGAGGCCTCGCCCGGGCCGTTGACGACACAGCCAATGATGGAGAGCGAGATCGGCTCTGAAATATGGCCGAGGCGTTGTTCGAGAATTTCCACTGTCTTGATGACGTCAAAGCCCTGACGCGCGCAGCTCGGGCAGGCGACGATGTTCACGCCACGCGTGCGCAGGCCGAGGGATTTTAGCATTTCAAAGCCAACTTTGACCTCTTCGACCGGGTCCGCCGAGAGCGAAACGCGAATGGTGTCGCCAATCCCAGCCCAGAGCAGCGAACCCATGCCGATGGAGGATTTCACTGTGCCGGTGCGAAGCCCGCCTGCCTCGGTAATGCCAAGGTGGAGCGGGGCATCTGTGACCTCTGAAAGCTGCTGATAGGCGGCCACGGTGAGGAACATGTCGGAGGCTTTGACCGAGATCTTGTACTGGTCAAAGCCATGATCTTCGAGGATGCGGGCATGGTCGAGCGCGCTTTCCACCATGGCATCGGGGCAGGGCTCGCCGTATTTTTCAAGAAGGTGGCGTTCAAGGCTGCCGCCATTCACACCAATCCGGATCGAACAGCCATTGGCCTTGGCCGCATTAATGACTTCGCGCACGCGATCAGGCGAACCGATATTGCCGGGATTGATGCGCAGGCAGGCCGCGCCTGCGTCAGCCGCTTCAATGCCGCGCTTATAGTGGAAGTGAATGTCAGCCACGATCGGCACCGGGCTTTCGGCGCAGATTTTCGGCATGGCGGCTGTGGATTCCGGCGTGGGGCAGGAGACACGCACAATATCAGCGCCAGCCTCGGCGGCAGCGCGGATCTGCGCGAGTGTGGCGTCCGCATCCTCTGTGGGGGTGTTAGTCATGGTCTGGACAGCAATCGGCGCATCCCCGCCAACGGCTATATTGCCGACCATGATCTGACGGGATTTGCGTCGCTCGATATGGCGCCAGGGCCGGACGGCTTGCATGGGATCACCTCTTGTCCGTTCAGCTACTAGTTGGGCGCAGAATGCGGTGAGGTAAAGGAGGAATTGCGGAAGTTTGCAGAAGAGGCGCAGATGGCTCCGCGCCTTTCAGGCTTTTACTGGACGGAGGCTCCGGCCGCGCTGGCCGTTTCCTGTTCGATGAGGTCGCGGAGTTCAGTGGCATGACTGTCCACGCTGAGCGTGTACATGGCCTGATCATCTTCTCCGACTGGCGCGATTTCCTTGCCGTCGATCACCCATGTGAATGCACCGGCATCCTGGGTGGAGAGCGTCCAGCCTGCACCGACGCGCAGATCATAGCTTTCACCGCGAGACATCTGGCGATCAATGAATTCTGTGCCATCCGCGCCGCGAATATTGATCCAGGCCCGGCGTGTGGCGCGGATATCGAGATTGATGGCGCGCGTAGCAGCCTGAAGTGAAGGGTCGGCAACAACCGGCATGCGCGCGGCGTCGTCATACTGAGTTTCCACGGCAATGGCCGGAGAAGCAGTGACGACAGGCTCATCCTGTGGGGTGGAAACGAATTTGTATCCGAACCAGCCAAGCCCGGCCGCAAGGACAAGGCCAAGCACAGCTGCGACAGCTTTGACAGCAAGTGGATTTCCGTTCGAGCCTGAAGATTGCGGCAGGCGCACCTGATCAGGATCAGCCTGGGCCAGTACGCCGCATTGTTCGTTGAAAGCGTCGACAGCTGCGGACGGGTCGAGACCGATCACGCGGGCATAATCGCGAATGTAGGGGTTCACAAAGCCTTTCGGGAGTCGGGCCACCTGCATGGCTTCCATGGCTTCGATATAATCTTTGCGGAGGCGAAGCTGGCGGGCGACGTCGTCGATTTCCATTCCCCTCGCCAGTCGCGCAGCGCGCATGCGCTCACCAATGCGCGCATCCGGCGCAATCGGTCCGTCAACTAACTGAAGATGGGGATGTGCCCCGGAGGAAGATTTTGTCCTCATATCTTCGAATTCCGAGGTTTTGGTACTCTCTACTGCCCGCGCCATGGCAAATTCCGCCTGTCCAGAGCTTTCTGCCCGTTTTGTCACCCGAGCCCTGAGTTTAGGCGGGCATCAGGTTGAATTCAACAGGCTACAACACCTAAGCAGAATGTTTTAATAGACTTAACAAATCCTTTTGCAGGTCAGATGAATTTTCTTCCAGCAAGGCATTAAAGCTATCAAGTGTGGCCGAAATATTCAGATTTCGGATGGCGCGCTTCACCGGACCAACCCCGGAGGCTGGCATAGAAAGCCGACGGAAGCCCAAAAGGGCAAAAATTTCTGCCATGACCGGATTTCCTGCGGCTTCACCGCAAATGGAAACCGGGACGCCGCAATCGGTGCCGCGCTCACAAATATCCTTTAAAAACAAGAGGAAAGTCTTGTTGATGATCGGGTAGCGGTCGGACAGGAAGCGGTTGTCGCGGTCAGCGGCAAAGAAATACTGGTGAAGATCATTTGTGCCGATGGACAGGAAATTTATTTCGCCCTTCAGCTCATGAAAACTCATGGCGAAAGCGGGTGTTTCGATCATCGCGCCGACAGAAACTTCGCTTGGACCTTCGCGCCCGTTTTTCGTGCACCAGTCCATTTCCTTAAATAAAAGTGCTTTTGCGCGGCGAAATTCCTCTGGTGTCGTTACCAGCGGGAACATGACAGAGAGCGGCCGTCCGGCGGCGGCGCGGCATAGAGCGCGCAACTGGCGACGGAACAGGCCGGGCTTGTCGAGCGCAAAGCGAAGGGACCGCCAGCCAAGGGCCGGGTTCTCTTCGCGGTTCTGGCGCGTATTGCGCAAGATTTTGTCGCCGCCAAGGTCCAGCGTGCGGAAGAGCACGGGGCGATTGCCCGCTGTATCCATGGCGCGCTTGTAGAACTCTTCCTGCTCGGTAAGCGAAGGCAGCGTCTCAGAGACGAGAAACTGGAACTCCGTTCGGAACAGGCCGATGCCTTCCGCGCCCGAGGCATCGAGATTGTCCACATCAATGCCGAGCCCGGCATTCATCATCAGCTCAACTTTGACACCGTCTTCGGTGACCGCGGGCAGGTCGCGAATGGCGGCGAACTCGGCAAGGCGCTGGCTGCGCGAGGCGAGACGATCACGGTACACGGCAACAAGATCCGCCTCCGGACGAATATGAATATGGCCTGTATCGCCGTCTACAATGGCCTGGTCGCCGGTTTCGACGACGGTCATGATTCGCTCGACCCCGCCGATCAGGGGCAGGCCGAGGGCGCGGGCGACGATCACGGCGTGGGATGTGGTGCTCTCATCTTCGAGGATGAGGGCGCGGAGCCCGGCATTGCGATATTCCAGAAGGTCGGCCGGGCCGAGGCGGCGCGCCACGAGAATCGCACCGTCATGATCTGTGTTCGCAATGCCAGTCTGACCAGCGAGCAGACGCAAGAGGCGGTTGTCGAGATCTTCAAGGTCATGAAGCCGGTCGCGCAGATAGCTGTCTGTTGCGTTCTGAAGACGCGCGCGGTGTTCCCGGCGAGCGCGGTCGACGGCAGCTTCGGCAGACAGGCCAGAGGAGACCGCATCGAACAGGCGGCCCGCCCAGGACGGGTCATGCGCCAGCAGGCGATAGGTCTCCAGAATGTCCCGGCTTTCACCGGCAAGCGGGGAGACCTGCTGGACCATCATGGCATCGACATAAGAGCGGAGCTGCTCAAGCGCTTTGCGCAGGCGTTTTTCTTCACTCGAAATGTCCGAAGCAAAGAATTGTGCCGGGGCAACGACGGGGTCGTGCAAATGAACCGAGCCCATTGCCAGGCCCTCGCTCAGCGAGCGCCCAACAAGCTCAAGCGGTCGGTTCGGGCGAACGGCCACATCGGCCAGTTCTTCAGCGCCGCTCTGGCTTTCAGTGGTAACCACCTCGGCCATGACCATGGCGATGGTCTGAAGGGTTTCGACGTCTTCCTCGTCATAGACGCGGCTGACAATGTTCTGAACGGCCAGAACACCAATCACACGGCCAAAGCGCAGAATGGGTACGCCAAGAAACGAGGTGTACGGATCTTCTCCGGTTTCAGGCCGGTAGGAGAAACGGGGGTGATGGGGGGCATCCTGAATATTCTGGGGCCGGGCTTCCCGGACGACCAGACCGATCAGACCCTCATCGCGCGCCAGACGTGTCCGTTTGATCGCTTCCGGCTTCAGGCCTTCGGTGGCGACGAGTTCGAAGTCGCCGTTTTCCATCCGCAGATAGATGGAGCACACATCGGCGACGAAAGACCGCGCGACCAGACTCACTACACCTGCCAGCCGCCCTTCAAGGCTCCGGCCTTCGGCCATGAGCGAGCGCAACCGCGTCATCAGAATTCGCGGTGCCACAGCTCCGGCTGGACGAGGAGTGCGATCGGGCGGTGACATTTGGGTTTCGGTCTCTAACTCACCGTATCAAGACCATAGGCACTATGAAGCGCGCGTACGGCCAGTTCGGTATAGGAGGAATCAATCAGAACAGAGATCTTGATCTCTGAGGTTGAGATGACCTGAATGTTGATACCCTTGGCAAACAGGGCGTCAAACATGGTCTTTGCAACGCCGGTATGACTGCGCATACCCACGCCGATGACAGAGACTTTGGCGACATCTTTGTCGACCACGATCCGGTCAAAGCCGATTTCATCACGAGCGTCTGTCAGAACAGACACGGCAAGCTCTGAATCGCGCTCGGTGCAGGTGAACACCATGTTCGCAGTCTCAGGGCCGCGAGAATCGGCCTGAACGATCATGTCGACATTGATGTTGGCTGCTGCGAGACGAGAGAAAATGTCAGCCGCGATACCAGGATGGTTGGACACGCCGAGAAGGCTGATTTTTGCTTCATCACGGCTGTAGGCAATTCCGCTGACAACCTGCTTTTCCATTATCTCATCCTCATCACAAACGAGTGTCCCAGAATTCTGTTGATCGCCCGTGTCCACAAAGCTCGAAAGGACGCGGATTGGCACGCCATGGTTCATGGCGAGTTCGACTGAACGTGTTTGTAGCACTTTGGCCCCCAGAGATGCCATTTCGAGCATTTCCTCATAGGAAATACGATCAATGCGGCGGGCTTTAGGCACGATACGCGGATCGGTCGTATAAACGCCATCCACATCAGTATAAATGTCGCAGCGCGCTGCATTCAGCGCAGCCGCGACAGCAACAGCAGAGGTATCTGAGCCGCCACGGCCCAGAGTGGTGATGCGGCCATCCTCGGTACGACCCTGAAAACCAGCAACGACAGCGATTTCACCAGAGGCGATCGCCTCGGGAAATCCGTTACCTTCAATATCCTCAATTCGCGCCTTGCCATGCACGTGATTGGTGATCATCGGCATCTGCCAGCCAAGCCAGGAGCGGGCCCTGAAGCCGCGTCGGCGTAGCGCGAGCGCCAGAAGACCGGAGGTGACCTGTTCGCCAGAGGCGACAATCACATCATATTCATCATCAAAGGCTTCGCCCACGAGGGCGGAGCCCGCCGCGCCATTGGCGAGGCCGACAAGGCGATTTGTTTCTCCGGCCATGGCCGAAACAATCACCGCAACACCGCCTGTGCTTGTCCTGGCCTGTTCGGCGACAAGGTCGGCAACATGGTTGATGCGATCCAGATCAGCGACAGACGTGCCGCCAAACTTCATAACAATGGGTGACATCGGCTTTGTTCGATACAATCTTTATGGTTCAGACGATTTGGAATGGGACCATTCCACCGGGTCTTGTATGGGCTGATCCGGTTTGGTGCAAATAGACAAAGGGGTGAAGCGTGCAGAATTCTTCCATTGAGGCACCAACCGCTGCTGGATCGCCCAGCATTGATGAGAGCGAAGTCGAGAAGTTTTCACGCATAGCGAGTGAATGGTGGGACCCCAAGGGAAAATTCCGTCCTTTACACAAGTTCAACCCTGTGCGGCTGGAGTTTTTGCGCTCAACCCTGGTCAGCCACTTCAATCTGGACGCCTCGGCGGCAAAGCCGCTGAGCGGAATTCGATTGCTGGACATTGGCTGTGGTGGCGGGCTTGTCAGTGAGCCCATGGCACGCCTCGGCGCGCAAGTCGTAGGCGTTGATGCCTCTGAAGCGAACATCAAGACAGCCATGGTGCATGCCGATGAGATGGGGCTGAACGTGGATTATCGCGCCGGGACGGCCGAGGGGCTGCTGGCCGCAGACGAGCCGCCGTTTGATGCTGTGCTCAATCTGGAAATCATAGAGCACGTGGCCGATCCGGAAGCCTTTCTCAAAGATTGTGCGCAACTCGTGCGGCCAGGCGGGCTGATGGTTGTTGCGACGCTCAACAAGACGCTCAAATCGCTGGCCCTGGCGAAAATCGGTGCGGAGTACATTCTGCGCTGGTTGCCACCGGGTACGCACGACTTCTCGAAGTTTCTGTCGCCGGATCAGATTTGTGACTGGATGGCAGATGCAGGGCTTCTCTGTGACGAGCCCATTGGTGTGACGTTTAATCCGCTGCTGGATCGCTGGTCTGTCTCTCGCGATACTGACGTCAATTATATGGTGGTCGGACGGAAGTCCTAGTCTGAAGCAGAGGACTCACGATCTTCTCTCAGATGTGCGCGGCGAACCCGCTCGCGGCGCGCGTCCATCCGCTCATCAAGCCGGGTGCGCTCTGGCGTACCCGCCAGGCTGAATTTCCGCAGCGAGACATGGACGAGGAAAATACCGATCAGGCCGAGCCCCAGACCGTACACGCCGACCGTAACGTAGAGCGCCAGAACGGCGGCAATCGCGCCGCCCAAAACGAAGGACCATTTCAGAAACTGAGCCAAAACAACCTCTCATCTGGATAGAGGAGAGGTTAGTTTGTATTTCTCTGATTGTAAAATCGATCAGTAGGGCGTGATAGCGCGCAGCGCGACGAGGTCATCGTCTATGCACTGATAACCTGAATCTCTCAGGCTTTTGGTAGCCCCGCCCATAAAGAAGCCGTGCTCGTCAGCAATCATGTCGAGGTCCCAGCCATTCTGGTTGGCGATCATGATGAAGTCGACAAAGCCTGGCTCCCAGTTGAGTCCGCAAAACTTTCTCGCGCCCGAGACGATACCCATAATGGCTATATCATCAGTGGCAATTTCGTCTGAGACCAGAACCGAGACGAGTTCAGAGTCTCTATAATCGAGGAAGTTCGGGATCGGCTCTGTTGGCGGTGGGACGACGGGTGAGGTGTCACCTTCGGCCAGTTCGACGTCTTCATCTGCTGCCGTTTCAGGGGCAACTGAGCCGTCGTCAACTGGAGCGTCAATTTCTTCGGCTTCAGCCATTTGCACGTCTTCAGCAGGCGCTTCCCCGGCTTCGAGTTCAGCGATCCTCAAGCCAAGCGCATCAAGATCGGCATCAATCACGGCGATGGATTGCTGGAGGGAGTTCAGATCGATCCGCATGCCTTCCATGGCATTGAGATCTTCGGTGGCTTCGAGCTCTGCGGCGAGGCGTTCAAAATCCTCAACGAGACCGTTGCGTGTGGCCAGAAGCTCTTCAGCATGGGCGCGAAGGGTTTGGGCATCGCCTTCGAGAAGGCCGGGCGCAGTTTCCGCTGCGCCCTCTTCAACCGAAGCCGGTTCTTCGTTCTCCTCTTGTGCCCAGACCGGCGAAGACAGACAGGCCGTCGTCGCCAGTAATGCAGTCAGAATGGACAGACGTTTCACACCCAGCTCCTCTCATCCCCGACCTGATTGTGTAGGCATGTTACAAATCAGGTCAATCAATCCGCGGTTTGCTCAGATCAAGCAAGTTGCGGGCCATGGAGGAGGGCAGGCTGGTTATTCGTCGCTTTCAGCCGGGGAAGAATTCAGCTGGATGTAATTCTGCAGGCCGACGCGCTCAATGAGATCGAATTGCGTCTCAAGGAAGTCGACATGCTCTTCCTCATTCTGCAGGATTTTGCCGAACAGATCACGTGAGCCGTAGTCACGAACGGACTCGCAGTATTCCATGGCGTCGCGCAGGAGCGGAATTGCAAGCTCTTCGATCTTCAGATCGCATTCGAGAATTTCGCGAACGTCCTCGCCAATCATCAGCTTGCCAAGGTCCTGCAGGTTCGGAAGTCCGTTCAGGAAGAGAATGCGCTCAATCAGCCAGTCGGCATGATTCATCTCTTCGATGGATTCTTCGTATTCTTTTTTGCCGAGCTTGGTCACGCCCCAGTCATTCAGCATGCGTGAATGCAGGAAATATTGATTGATGGCGGTCAGCTCGTTTTTGAGCGCCTTATTCAGGAACTCGATAACCTTAGGGTCACCCTTCATAACATACCTCCAGAGTCAGGCATGGAAACTAGCATTTTCAGTCTGAACTGAAAAGGGTGGCGCCAAAAATATCTAATTATTTCAATGGTTTGAGAATGCTACGCGATTGCATTCGCAACTGGAATGTCAGTTGCAACTGTCTCTGAATTACGTTCGCGAATACGAGCGCAGATTTCGGGCTTGCAGCGTCCGCACTGGAACTTGTTCCCATGAAAGGATTGGACCTCTTTCGGAGACTTCGCCCCGCTATCAATGGCCTCGCCAACCTTTCGGCAGTTCAGATTATGACAGATGCAAATGATCATGAGTCGCAACTAGCCTCAGTTGCGAATGAATGTCAATTGAAAGAATGTCGCATATGCGAGTCAATTGCAGTGGCGCGTTTGTCCGGACACAGCGCCGCGGCAGGCAAGATTTTTCGCGCTTCTGAACTGCTGACATTTCGACTAAAGTCTGACGACAATCAGACGGCGTTGTCTCAGGCGCGAAATGGGGGGCATATGAAAGCACTGTATAAGGCACTGGCCGCGAGCGCGGTTGGATTCGCGACGATACCGGGTATGGCGCTGAGCGCAGCTGCAGACCCCATCGTCATCCTGGCCGAATTTGAGCCCGGGCTGACGACGACGGATGGAGCGCCGGTGATGATACAGCCCGGCGAGATCGCGCTATCGGGTGACCAGTCACAGGCGCGGCTGCAAGCAATTGAGTCTTCAC
>PABS01000012.1 GCA_002699325.1 Ponticaulis sp.
TACGGGTTTCGAGTTGGAAGGCGGCATGGCTTTCATAGCCGAGAAGCTGCGCGCGTTCGGCGCGAAGGCGAACCGTCTCCAGAATGATCGCATCGGAGTCGTTATCATCCCCGTTGGAAGCGCGGTTGCGATAGCCATTGAACATGGTCTCACGCAGTTCGCGGTTTTCCGATTGCGTCATGAAGGCTTCATAGGTGGAGCGGTTCAGATTGTAGAGCCAGCCATCTTTATCCTTGGCTTCTGCAGCTGAGGCGCCTGCATTGATAAGCGACTGAGACAATCCGGCCAGATCCGCTTCATCCGTGATGTGAAGCTCAAATCCATTCGTTTCACGCACAAGATTCTGACCGAACTGGGTCGAAAGCTCTGAGAGACGTGAGTTGATTTCACGCAGACGCGTTTTGTCTGCCTCACTGAGATCAGCGCCGCGGCGCGTAAAATCGCGATAAGTGAGTTCAACAAGGCGCTCGTCTTCACGACCGAGCCCCATAGTCGGCAAGTTTTCATAGACCGTCTTCACTCGACCGAAAAGGTCCTGATTAAGATAGATGGCGTCTGATTCCTCAGTCAGTTTACGACCGACTTCGGACTCAAGTGCACGGAGTTCGTCTGTCGTATCCGTGTTGGTGATATTGTTGAAAACAGCTGAGACTTTGCTGAGAAGCTGCCCGGACTGGTCGAGCGCGACAATCGTGTTTTCAAAGCTCGGTGGCTCGTCATTCTCAACAATGGCAGAGATATCGTTGCGCATTTCAGCGATACCGGCATCAATGGCCGGCATATAATCTTCGGTTGAGATCTCAGAGAAAGGCGGAATACCGTAAGGTGTATCCCAGTCCGCCAGCAGCGGATTATCCGATACGGCTGGCGTTACAGGCACTTCCTGTTCTGCGGCTTGCGTCGATGATTCTGTTTCTGGCTGCGAACACCCAGTCAAAAGCGCCATAGAAGCAGCTGACGCGATAAGCAGACTTTTCCACATAATCCGCATTCCCTCATTCAGATTTCCCCGCCGGCTTCCCGGCCATTGGGCGCAACTGTGACAATTTCTCTTCCCGTGTCGAGTGAATTCAGGCCGAATTTTCTATGTTTGCGGCAAGCTGTTGCTCGCAAGCACTCGAGTGCGCTCAAATTGTTCGGACATTCCCTCGACCATCCAGAGAGATTACCCGGTCACAGCCAATCGACTGCACGAACCAGTCGTCGTGGCTGACCACAATAAGCGCACCCTGATAGCCCTCAAGTGCTGCTTCAAGTGTCTCAATTGACGATATATCGAGATGGTTGGTTGGCTCATCCAGAATAAGGAGCTGCGGCGCCTCCGGCGCGCTGAACGCCATGGCCAGCCCGGCCCGCATGCGCTCGCCGCCACTCAGAATGTCAGGCGTTTTTTCTGCCTCAAGATTACGAAAGGCGAACCGGGCAAGAATGGATCGGGCTTCATGCTCGGTCAGGCCTTGGCACTCGGACATCAGATTCTCGACGAGGTTTTTCTGAGGAGTAAGGAGGCTGAGGTGTTGATCAAGCCAGGCACAGGCGTAACCAGATTGCTGTACTGTCCCAGAACGGGGCTGAACCCCACCTGTCAGACATTTGATGAGCGATGTTTTGCCCGCACCATTTGGCCCGCGCAGCACCCAGCGCTGGCCCGTTTCAATCTTGAGTGAGAGCTTCGAGAACAGCGTGCGTTCACCATATGCCAGCTCCACACTATCGAGTTCTGCAAGCACCCGTCCAGACGGAATGTCTTCACATGAGAGATCGATGGAAAGCGGCGTGAGGATCTCAATCTTCTGGCGTGCGCTCTGAAGCGCGCCTTCTGCCTCTGACACCTTTCGTTCGCCGAGCCGCGCATCGCGAGAACTTGTGTTTTCTGACCGTTCTTTCTGGGCATCCAGAAAAAGCTTGGACTGAGACCTTGAGGCCCTGGCGCGCTGACCCACCTGGTCGCGCCGGGCTTTTCGCTCAGCATGTTGCTGAACATCCCGACGAGATTGAACCAGATCGCGCTCGGCTTTTGATTTCTCTGTTTCGGCCCGCTCCAATGCAGCCTTGCGATGAGCTTGAAATTCTGACCAGCCGCCAGAAACGACTGTCACTTCGACCGGGGAGAGATGGACAATACGGTCCATGTGTTCGAGCAGAGTGCGGTCGTGACTGGCAACGATGGCAATGCCTTTCCAGCGCGACAGAAGATCTGAAACCGTCTGGCGCCCTGCGGTGTCCAGGTTATTCGTAGGCTCATCCAGAAGAAGAATGTCCGGCTCGCGCAAAAGCGTACGGACGAGCTCTATTCGTGTGCGCTCCCCACCACTGAAACCCGCCATGGCTCTGTTCAGAGGAAGACTGTCAAAGCCAACTTCGCGCAAGCAGGTCTCGATACGGCCTGGCAGATCCCAGTCGGCGAAATCAAAGTCTTCAGCGCTACCCTCCCCGGCTTCGATGCGTGCCAGCCGCTCGCAGGCGGTGCGCACACCGAGCGCGTCCTGCACCTCGCCTGAAGCCATGGCATGTTGGCGTAATACCGCGATCCGGCCCTGATGGCTGACCGTTCCGGCCTCAGGAGCGCGTTTTGACAGGATGATATCGAACAGGGTCGACTTCCCTGCACCATTCCGGCCAACAAGGCCAATGGTTTCGCCAGGGTTGGCGCTGAGAGTCAGATTGTCGAAAAGCGGTGTGCCGTCTGGCTTAGCCGCGGACAGACCATCGAGTGTGAGATGAAATTGCATGAGTGAACACCGGGAATTGAGGACAGAAAGCGATACGGGTCCTCAAAGTGTTCATTCATTCCTCCATCGGTTGGTCGAGATGCACGTATAATGAGCACGCGCCCGTTTCAAGTGTGAAGGCGCGAATATTGCTGGCCAGATGAACTCGTCGATGGCAAATCCCAGCCATGCGCATGAAACTTCCACAGACCTGCCAGCAGACACACGCCAAGGGCGTGGGCAGGCGTGTGCGCATGCGGTTGATCGACTGATCCACCGACTTCGACCCGCCTCGGCGGGTTTGAGCATACCGGGCCCGCCCTCTTCAAGGACCCGATCCCATGTTCACTTCTGATGCTGAAATCCACGAGATCGCAACACGCCTGATTGACTGCACGTTGCCCAAGCCCGGCTGGACGCATGCCGCACATTTTGCAGCCGCAGTCTGGCTATTGCAATCGCCCGACTACGTCGCCGAACGTGATATGCCAGACATGATCCGGCGGTATAATCTCGCATGCGGCGTAGAGAATACCGAAAATAGCGGATATCATGAGACGATCACACTCGCCTCCATCCGGGTGGCAAAGCACGTAATTTCAGCGCTGCCACAAACCACGCCCCTTTTCGAGGCAACGAATGCGGTGCTCTCGTCCCGGTATGGCCGATCAGACTGGATTTTGGATTACTGGTCGAAAGCTCGTTTGTTTTCACAGCGCGCAAGGCATTCCTGGCTCGATCCTGATATCAAAAACCTGCCAGATGCGGAGTAAATCTGCAGATTATCCTTGGCGCTACGGGCTTACGGGTTCAGATTGTAATAATGAATCTGGCCGGGATCGATCTCAATCTGCTTGTTGTCTTCGACGCGCTCATGGTCGAGCGGAATACGACGCGCGCAGGTGAGAGGATTGGCATGTCTCAGCCTGCTGTTTCAAAGGCGCTGAACCGCCTCCGGTATATGTGTCATGATGAGCTGTTCGTCCGGTCGCCTGACGGCATGCAACCCACCCCGCGCGCGCTGGAACTGGCGACACCCGTTCAGCAGGCGTTGCAGGAAATATCGAACGCACTGGAGCCGGGAGAGTTTAATCCGGCAACGGCTCAGCGCTCCTTTCGCCTCGTCACCAGTGACCTGATTACGCGGCTGTTCATGCCTGCTGTCATGGCCCGTCTGGATGTGGAAGCGCCGGATGTTGAGGTGCACCTCTCGAGCGTGACTATGGACACGCTGGAACGGCTTGAGAAAAGCGAAGCGGATCTGGCGATCATTTCAGCGCCGCCTCCAGGCCCACCATTTGAATCTGCGGTCGTGATTGAGACCAGTGAATCTGTTCTGATGATGCGTGAAGGGCATGAGCTCTCAGAAGGGGAGCTCAACCTCGAACGGCTTCAGTCAGCGCGGTATATCTCGATTTCAGTGGCTGGGAGCGCACAGGGCACATATGCCGATGTCTTCGCCACCAATCAATTGAACCGAAAAGTCAGTCTGACCATCGACCAGATCATTGCCGGGCCTGCAATTGCAGCCGCCAGCGAACTCGTCATGATCGTTCCGCGTCGGCTGGCAGCGTATCAGGCCTCTTTCCAGAATGTGACCTATCGATCTTTGCCCGACTGGCTCCAGGTTCAGGCTCCTGACGCCAGGCTCGTCTGGCATAAGCGACTAAACAACAACAGACCGCATGTCTGGTTCAGAGACTTGCTTCTGGACGTGGCGAAGGATCGCCCCCAATATTCCCGCAGGGCATATTCTGAATAATCTAAATTCATTAGACGAATAGTGTAGTCAGCTATATTTTAGGTTTGCGGTCATTAAGAACCGACGCCAAACTGACGGAGACTACACAATGAAAACCGGACTTGTTCTCGCATTCGCTATCGCTCTTGGCGCGCCTGCTGCGCTGGCTCAAGACGCAACTTCTGTCAAAGCAGAATTCAAATTCGAATCTAACCGCACGACTCTGGACAACTATGAGTCCATCCAGTCCAAAGCGAACGCTGTCTGCCGCGACGCTGCTCGTCGTTCAGACACTTTCACCCGCACTGACACAGCTGAAACTGTGAAGAACTGCAAAGCTGAACTGGTTGACGCCGCTGTTGCAGCGCTTGGCGTCTCAGAACTCAGCGACATGCACGCTGGCCGTTCGTAAGAGGTTCGAAGACTTAAGACTTTTCGCCGGGTCGCGTAGCGAGTTCTGACCCGGCCAAGTCACCGTTTTCCTTGGCGCCCTGTTTGGGGCGCTTCCTCCCAAACTAAAAAGCCGCCGAGTTATCGGCGGCTTCTTTTTTGTCCGCCTTTCTGAATTTGTCGCCGAGACTGGTGAATTGTTCGGCGAAATCTTCAACGCTGCGAAGATCCCTATCGAGCTGGGCCATGGTGCGAGTGAAATCCGGGCTTGTTTCCTTTGCCCACGCCTCTTCAGCCCGGAACAGTATCGCCGACAAGCCGACGGCATTTGCATGAATGGCCGGACCATCTTCCTCGGCACATGTCAGCATCCAACGCGCGGTTCGCAACCGGCGGCCAGCCGCCTTCAGACGACGCAGTGGATCGAACATCCAGCTCTTTCGGATTGAGAGAATGGCGTCACGATGCTTTTCCATTTCCTCAAAACGCAGCATGGCGACTTCAAACACGCGCTCGCGAAGCGATGCGTCGGCTTCAACAGGCTCACAGCAGCAAGCCTTATCCAGACGCTGATCCAGTTCGTCCACCAGACCATCCTTGTCAATTTCGCCGTAAAAGTCAGCCAATGTCTTGTTCGCTTCTCGAGCAATTTCAGCCAGGGAAATACTGTTCCAGGGCTTCTGCGCCGCCAGCGTCAGCGCCGCTTCGAGCGCCACATCCATGCGTCCGGTATCGAGGGTCATTGATGAGCTCTCCTTTATTGCAGCGGGTGAATCAGGGGTCTCCTCTCGCAAGTTCCTTGTCGCGAGCGACCGCCTGACCGATTGCCTCTCTTAATAGAGATGTGAAGGCATTCTCATCCATCAAGACCTCCAGAGCCGCTGCCGTAACGCCTTTCGGGGATGTCACGGCTTCTCTGAGCGCGCTGGCGGGTTCATCTGACCCGTCCAAAAGTGCTCCTGCACCGATCACGCCGCGGCGGGCAAGGCGCATGGCAAATTCTGGTGCAAGCCCGTGGGACACACCAGCTGCTGCGAGTGCCTCGACCAGATGAAACACATAGGCAGGCCCCGATCCAGAAATGGTCATGGCGACCTGTAACTCTTGTTCTGAAACAGGCCCTTCCACCCAGCCGAGCGGAGCTAGCAAGTCGCGGACGAGCGCGATTTCGTCCTCTGATATGCTCTGATCGCAGCTGAGAAGCGTCACGCCCTTTCCAACAGAGCCAGGCGTGCTTGGCAAAGCCCGCACAATCCGGTGTGTACCCATGACCTCAGCCATGCGTTGTATAGACCAGCCTGCCATGACGGAGACGACCAGCGTTTGGCCATCGCAGAGTCGGCGTGCTTCATTAATAATTTCACCAAAGACCTGCGGTTTGACGGCAAGAACCAGAATATCGGCTGGTGCATGCTCTGGATTGAGGCGGATCGCCCCCGCATCTGTCCATTCGGCAACGCGCGGTGTCGGTCGTGGAGCGAAGACAGAAATATCAGGCTTTGGATCAGCGCGCAGCCAACCCTCGGCCATGGCCGTGCCCATGCGGCCACAGCCAAGAAGTGCAATTGAGTGAGACATCTGCGGACCCTAACGGCGGGTCGAATGGCGATCAATCACTGAGAGTCACGAGTTTTAAAAAGCCCTGCTACCCTTTTGTAGACGAGTGTCCCGATTGCAATCAGCGCGATGAATGCCGCAACAAAGAGGAAAGTGAATTTCAAGCTGGTCAGTGCTGATTTGATCGGGATGAGCGCTGTATCGTTTGAGCTCAAAAGCAGAACCTGCACAACGCCCTCAATCAGATCCGTTAGAATGGTGAGACCGGCGGGCACCGCCAGCCAGAGACCGACCTTCGGGAAAGCGAGTAAGGCGAGTCCGGCGAAGAAACCGCCATACGCTAGCGGGTAGATGACATCCAGAGTGAGCGTCACCCAGATATGCACTTCCTTCTGACCCGGTGAATAGGCTTTGAGTTCTCGGGCAATAACATCAGGGCGCGTCAGACTGTCGAGCAACGTTATCTCCCAATGGGAGGACACGAAACCAAAGCTTGCTCCAGTGAGGAGCATGACAACGAACAAAATCCAGAGCATCGCTGGCTTCGAAAGAAGATGCATCTCTCTGCCCTTTCCAGCCCAGCGCGCCTCTACTTTGAAGTCCGCTGAGTCAAAGACCTTCTGTGGCATTCGTGAATATCAATTCCGGAAGACAGAGTATCTCTAACCGCCGAGCTTTTCTGCAGAAGTCTAACGATCCACGATCATCTGGAATCCACCGAACACCATACGCTTGCCATCAAGCGGCATTTCTGAAGCACCTGGCAGTTCAGGGTCACTCATCATTTTTTGCATCGCGGCGTCACAGGTCGCTTTGTCCGGCCATTCCATCCATGAAAAGACAACCGTCTCATCGTCCTGTTTTTTCACTGCCATGGGAAAAGATGTGACTTCGCCATCGGGAACATCTTCGCCCCAACATTCGACAACCCGCGTAGCGCCCAGTCCTTTGAAGTAGTCCACCATCTTCTCTGAAAAGTCCGTGTAAGCCTGCTTATTGGCTGTCGGAACAGCCGCCAGAAATCCGCTGACAAAATGCATGGTTTATCCCTCCAGATTGAGATGCTTCCCTGACAGAGCTTAGACATATTATTATGTTGATATCAACTTATTATTGGTGAGAATATGGCATGGATCAGAATCACACCAATTCTCTTGTCATGACCGAAATGGACCCAGAGCTGCCAATCGAAACCACAGTGGAAGTGAAGGACACGTGTTTGTGCTTCAGGACTCAGCGCGCTGCCCGCGCGCTGGCCCGGCGCTTCGATCAGGCTTTTGCACCGCTGGGCCTCACACACGGTCAGTTCTCACTCCTCATGACGCTGAACCAGCCCCAACCACCCAAACTGACACACCTCGCCGCTTTTCTGGGCATGGACCGAACAAGCGTGACGGCGAAACTGAAAGCGGTGGTCCGCAATGAGTGGGTGACTGTCGAGGCAGACGCCAACGACAGACGAAACCGAAATTTTTCACTCACGGATGCTGGCCGAGAGATATTGAAGCAGGCCGTACCGATATGGCGCAGAACGCATGCTGAAATCGAGCGGGGCTTCACGGCTTCAGACCTCTCGGAACTCAAGACCAGTCTCGATCAGCTCGCTGCAGAATAATTCTGTTATCCGGGAGCTTTTTCCCCGTTCGGGCGTTTGGATCTGGTATTTTGTATCGGGAGATAATGGCATGCGATCGGTGATGGGTATTCTGGCACTTGCGACAGCTTGCGCGCTGCCTGGCTGGGCCACCGAAGATTCGATTGATGATCGCTTTGATGGGCAGTACCGGGCCGTGACCGAACTCGCAGATTACTGGGACAATGCTGAAGAATGCCGTGCTGGCATGGAGTTCGACGTCGTATTGGAAGACGGCAATTTCTCCTCGCAACCTGCAGGCCTCGCCAAAGGCATAATGACCTCAGACGGCTATTTCAAAGGCGAGTTCGCCCTCGCCGATAAGAAGCTTGTGGATTTCGAAGGCATTGTGGAGGGTAATCAGATCATTGGCAGCGCCCTTGCGCCTGACGAAAGCTGCGCCTGGCAGGTTACACTGACAGAACAATTCGACGACAAAGCCTATTAATGAGACACGGTTGGCCTGAAAATCAGGCCTGACCAATCGTCTCGAACATCGCGGTTTCCAGAGCTTCCGAGGCGGATTTGCCGGCCCAGATGACGTAGTTCATGCTCGGCGTGAACTTTTCAATCGCACGAGTGGCTGCGGAAATTACCGAGGAGATTTCTGACCCTGCCGGCTCACTCCGGCCCGACATTGCGATCGTGTGGCGGAACAGAATGCTGTCATCCATCGGCCAGAAATCGAAATGACCAAGCCAGAGCTGCTCATTGATCATGACCAGAAGCTCATTGAGCGCGTTCCGGCGAATAGCCGTCGGTTTAACATCCAGCGTCAAGGAAAACTGTAGCGACTCGGTTTCTTCACGCATGGTGAAGACACCGCCCATATCGCCCCAGTGTGTCGGGATGATGCAGTGGACCGAATTATAACCGTCCCGCTCATAGGACCAGTCAGCATCCTCAAGCACGCGCTCGATGAGATCGAGTGAGTTCTCGACGGTATCTTCTGCCTGTGTGGAAGAAAAAGTCGTCATGGCGTGCCCTCCCTAGCCTGTTGGCGCGGGGTGATTCCCGTAAATCCGAGCTATCATGAGTCTCAGACCAGCCCCAAAGGGCGCGCGCAAAAAAGTGTGCAATCAGTTGAGCGGTGTTGTTTGCAAGTCTCAGGCCTATTTGCCCGACTTCGGCTTGCCTTCCAGTTCAGCCACACGCTTTTCAAGCGCTTCGACGCGCTCAAATGCTGCCTGTGCCAGTGCCTTGAGGGCCTCGACTTCGTCACGGCGGGCCAGATCCATTTCAGACACGAATTTCTCGCCCTGGGCACGAAAGGCTGTTTTGGCCTCATCGCCCGCAGACTGAGCCGCTTCCATAAATCCGGTCATGACTTTTGCCATGTCATCGAGGAGTGGATTTCCGTTTGCCATTCGATTACTCCTTCAGGCTAAGCGTGTGGGTTTACCCCGGCTTCTCTCTCATGGCTATGTGGCTCTTATTCTGAGCTGATAAAAGGGGAATGTTCAGCGTGGCTCTCAGCTTTCCGGAAATCTATCCGGCGGTCATCTCGATTCCGCAGTTTTCAATTGGCGGACTGACGATCGGCCCAATAAATATTCTCTGGTACGCCATGGCTTATGTCGCGGGGCTCGTACTCGGCTGGCGCTATGCTGTAGCGCTCGTAAAGCGGCCACGACTTTTCGGCGGCACCTCACCGGTAAGTTCTGACGTCATCGACGACTATCTGTTCTGGGTCACGGTAGGCGTCATCCTGGGCGGCCGTCTCGGCTATATGTTTTTCTACCAGATCCCCTATCAGTTTGATGAGTTTGCAGCTGATCCGCTCATGATCCTTCGGATCTGGGATGGCGGCATGGCCTTTCATGGCGGCCTGATCGGAGTGGCGCTGGCGACCATATATGTGTGCCGCTTGCACAAGGTGCCTCTGTTGCGCATGGCTGATATTGCAGCCGCGGCGACTCCCATCGGACTATTCCTCGGTCGCTGCGCGAATTTCATCAACGCCGAACTTTATGGCCGACCAACAGACAGCAGCTGGGGCATGGTTTTTCCGCAAGGCTACGGCTCAGGGGGGCCGCCTCAAGCCTTCGACTGGGCCACCAAAAGCTGGAAATATATCTGTGATCCGGACACGATTCCTGCAGCGGCACGAACCGTGGAAACCTGCTCCGTACGGCTGACCGATGGTAGTATTCTCTCTGAAGTGCCCCGTCATGCGAGCCAGCTTTATGAGGCCGGACTTGAGGGGCTTGTTCTGTTTACCGTTCTGGCGATTGCCGTCTGGGGCTTTAAAGCCCTCAGCCGTCCAGGTCTTGTGTCTGGTCTGTTTCTTCTCGGATATGCTGCGGGCAGAACATTCGCCGAGCAATTTCGCCTGCCAGATGCCTTCGTTGAAGGCCTTCCGGGCTGGTTGACCATGGGTATGCTGCTTTCCGTTCCCATGATCCTTGGCGGCGCCTACCTTGTCTGGCATGCACTGTCGAAACGCAATTCACCAAACTCATCTGTCGCTGCGGAGTAGTTCGTGTCGCTGAAAGAGCGCCTGATCCAGACCATCAAATCCGATGGTCCGATGTCGGTATCCATGTTCATGCAGACTTGCCTGCATGACCCGAAAGACGGGTACTATTCGACCCGCCCGGGCCTTGGACGTGACTTCACCACATCACCGGAAATTAGCCAGCTCTTCGGCGAACTGATCGGGCTCTGGGTCGTACATGAGTGGGAAGCCATGTGGCGGCCGCACCCGTTTACACTGGTTGAACA
>PABS01000013.1 GCA_002699325.1 Ponticaulis sp.
GCTCGGATCCGTGTTCAAGCCGTTCACGATCGCTGCCGGCCTTGATCTGGGAGAGATCACACTCCGTGAGTCCTTTGATGTGCGCCGTCCGATCCAGATTGGCCGCAATGCTATCCATGATGATCATCCACTGCCAAACGGCGGGCAAAACGCGACCCCAACGGCGATCGTGGCGCATTCCTCCAACATTGGCACTGTTCAGATTGGCCTGCGCATCGGTGAAGAGCGGCAAAAACGCTTTCTGACGTCGCTCGGTCTGTTCGAGGCAGCGCCGGTTGAGGTTGCAGGCAGTGCGGCGCCTCTCATCCCTGACTATTGGAATGACCTGACCACCGCCACCGTCAGCTTCGGCCATGGCCTGGCTGTTTCTCCTGTGGCGTTCGCCGCCGCTTTTTCGACATTTGCGAATGGTGGCGATTATCTTCCGCCGACCATTCTGATGGAGGCCGAACCGCTTGCGCCCGAGCGGACGCCGCAGCGGGTCATGTCTTCACCGACAGCGCAGGTGGTGGTCGAGATGATGCGGGTTGCCGTCACCGAAGGCACTGGACGCAGCGCAGATGTGCCGGGTTACCGTGTCGCCGGTAAGACGGGGACAGCCGAAAAGCCCGGTCCAAACGGTTACGACAATGACCGAAATATGACGACGTTCTCCGCCGTGTTTCCTGCAGATGACCCGAAATATGCCGTATTGATCGTCCTCGATGAACCAACGGACAAGAACGGCCGCGCCGTGAGTGCTGCCTTTTCGTCTGCGCCGGCAGTTGGACGGGTCATTGAGCGCATTGCTCCAATCCTCGACGTGATGCCGTACTTTGAAGACATCAGACCGATCGGGAGATCTTTGTGAAACTGAAGGCGCTTTTTGCAGAAGAGCACGTCCCCGAGGATGTTGAGATTGGCGGCCTGACCGCTGATTCGCGGAACGTGAAACCCGGCGATCTGTTCGCCGCGCTGAAAGGCGTTGCGCAAGATGGCCGTACCTATATTCCGCAAGCGATTGAACAGGGCGCCGTTGCTATTCTCAGCGACAGCCCGGTCGAAGGTGCAGGGCTGCCTGTGATCGTTTCCGCTGAGCCGCGCCGCGCGCTCGCGCTTGCGTCTGCGCGTTTCTATTCAGGTCAGCCAAATGTGATGGTCGGTGTAACCGGCACGAATGGAAAAAGCTCGACAGTGGATTTCCTGCGCCAGATCTGGACGGATATCGGTCATCCGGCGGCCAGCCTTGGTACGCTCGGCATGATCGGTCCGCAGGGTCAGGTGGATCTGGGGCACACCACACCTGATCCGGTGGCGATTCATCGACATCTCGACCTGGTCGCAAAACAAGGCGTCACCCATCTCGCCATGGAAGCCTCCTCACATGGCCTCGCGCAGCATCGTATGGATGGCGTGAAGTTTGCAGCCGTGGCTTTTACAAACCTTACTCAGGATCACCTCGATTATCACAAGGATTTTGACGACTATCGTGCGGCAAAACTGCGCCTGTTCACGGGGCTGGCAAAGCCGGGAAGTCTCGCAGTCATCAACGCAGACAGTCGCGAAACCAATGTGTTTGAGGCTGCTGCGCTGGATGCGGGGCTGCGGCCTTTGTCGGTTGGCTGGCGCGGCGCGGACCTCAAAATCCGTGAACTGAGCCCTCGCGCAACCGGACAGATGATGGATGTCATCTATCAGGAAAAATCCTACGAAATTGAACTGCCTCTGATTGGTGAGTTTCAGGCGCTGAACGCGCTGACCGCTGCGGGCCTTGCTATTGGGCTGGGGGCAGAGCCGGAAGCTGTATTCGCGGCCATGGAAAAGCTGGAAACCGTCAAAGGCCGGCTTGAACTGGTAGGTGAGAAGCCGGGCGGCGGCACTGTCTTCGTTGACTATGCGCACACACCAGATGGGCTCGATGTCCTTCTTCGCGCAGCGCGTCCACATACGGCAGGCAAGTTGTTCGTGATCTTTGGATGCGGCGGCGACCGTGACCCATACAAGCGCCCGATGATGGGCGAGGTGGCCGACCGGCAGGCAGATGAAGTAATCATCACAGACGACAATCCCCGGTCAGAAGACCCTGCCAGTATACGCTCTGCTGTTCTGCAAGCCTGTCCGGGCGCTGATGAGATTGGTGATCGCGCAGAAGCGATCCGCGAAGGCATAAAGCGCCTCGCAAAGGGCGATACATTGCTGATCGCTGGTAAGGGACATGAAACCGGCCAGATCGTTGGGGGTGAAACGCTGCCATTTTCCGATCAGGAAACTACGCGCCAGATTCTGGAGGGGCTGTCATGACGTCTCCACTCTGGACATCTCAGGAAGCTGTCGCGGCAACAGGTGGCAAAGCGGTTGAACATTGGGAGGTGCATGGCATCTCCATTGATACCCGTACAATCAAAGCTGGCGACATGTTCGTGGCCCTTAAGGACGTTCGCGACGGTCACGACTTTGTGCCGCAGGCCTATAAGTCCGGGGCAGGGGCGTGCCTTGTCTGTCAAGTCGTCGAAGATGGCCCTGCGCTCGTCGTCGGCGATACACTCGAGGCCCTTGAAGCGCTGGGACGTGCTGCGCGCGAGCGTTCGTCCGCTTTTTGTTGCGCCATTACAGGTTCAGTTGGCAAGACGAGCGTGAAGGAGATGCTTGCGCAGATCTTCCGCGCACACGGTGCGGCGCACTGGAACGTCAAATCCTTCAACAATCACTGGGGTGTACCGCTGACACTGGCACGCATGCCGAGGGAAACCGAACGCGCCGTGTTCGAGATCGGCATGAACACGCCGGGCGAAATTGAGCCCCGCTCTCTGATGGTTCGGCCGCATGCGGCGCTGATCACTAAAATTGCCGCAGCGCATCTTGAAGGCGTAGGCTCTGAAGAGGGCGTGGCGCTGGAGAAGTCCGCGATTTTTGCCGGTCTCGTATCGGGTGGAGCGGCCATCCTGCCTCAGGATGACAAGTTCTTCGAGTTTCTGAAATCGAAAACGCTAGCGGCGTGTCCTGATGCTCGAATTCTGACCTTTGGCAGCAAAGATGCTGATGCAGTCATACAATCGAGCGAGACGGACGGCGCAGCCAGTAAATTTGATCTCACGATAGCTGGTCAAACTGTGACGGTGAGCATCAACGCGACCGGGTCACACTGGGGCGACAATATCGCTGCGGCGCTTCTGATGGCAGTGCAGTCGGGTCTATCACCACGGGAAGCGGCAGATGCGCTCAACGGATACACGCCGCCCGAAGGTCGCGGCAATGCCGAATGGCTGAACCTGCCAGACGGCGGCAAAGCGCTGATGGTTGACGACGCCTATAATGCCAACCCTGAAAGCATGCGCGCGGCGCTGTCCGGATTCGCCCTCAGGCCATCCGCGCGTAAGGTTGTTGCGCTTGGAGAGATGAAGGAACTCGGACCAGAGGCCGACTCCCTGCATGAAGCGCTCTCGGCGCACGTTATTGCCTGCTCACCGGTTCAGGTTTTCCTGGTCGGAGAGGGGATCAAGCCGCTGGCCAAAACCCTCGAAGGACGGGTTGAAGTCGCCTGGTTTCCGACGGCTGCCGAAGTCCAGAAAAAGGTTAATAACTTCTTAATTTCTGGAGATGCGCTCTTGATCAAAGGGTCGAATGCTTCCGGTATGCGGACATTGGCTGACGGGCTCAGGAACTGGAGCAAGGCGCAGTCATCTGCCGATGCGGATATGAGGGGCAGCTGATGTTATATGAAATAATTTCATTGTATTCAGATCAGTACGCGTTTCTGAACGTGCTGAGCTATACCACCCTCAGGACAGGTCTGTCTTTCGCGACGGCTTTTATTCTGTGCCTCATTCTGGGTGCGCCAATGATCAACTGGCTGCGACGGAGACAAAAACGCGGCCAGCCAATTCGCGAAGATGGTCCTGAAAGCCACCTTCTGACCAAGCAGGGCACGCCCACAATGGGCGGGTTTCTGATTCTGATTGGTATTTCCGTGGGCACGCTGCTCTGGGCCGATCTCTCGAACCAGTATGTCTGGATCGTTCTGTTCGTGACTGTTGGGTATGGCCTGATCGGCTTCCTGGATGACTTTACCAAGGTGACCAAGGGCCATGCGGGCGGCCTGTCTGGCAAATCGCGCCTGGCTGCCGAATTTGTCATTGCAGTCGTCGCTGTGGTCTGGGTCGCGCGGTACGCGCCGATTGCCGCCGAGCAATCTGCCCTGCAGCGTGAGGCGCAAAACCTTCTGCCGGTTCTGATCCCCGAAGGTTTTGAGACCTCGCTCACCATCCCGTTCTTCAAGGACGTGCTGATCAATCTGACCATTTATGGCTTCGCGATCTTCGGATCGTTCGTCATTGTGGGCGCGGCGAACTCGGTCAACCTGACGGATGGCCTTGATGGCCTGGCCATTGTGCCGGTGATGATTGCTGGTGGGACCTTCGCCTTCATCGCCTATATCTGCGGTACACCGCGCTATGCGGATTATCTTTATCTGATCAACACACCGGGAACGGCAGAGCTGACGGTCCTGTTCGGCGCGCTGTTCGGCTCTGGTCTGGGCTTTCTCTGGTACAATGCACCGCCTGCCAAAGTCTTTATGGGTGACACAGGTTCGCTGGCGCTTGGCGGTACGGTCGGCTCTGTTGCAGTCTGCACCAAGCACGAGATCGTTCTGGCGATTGTCGGCGGTATCTTTGTCATGGAAGCCCTGTCTGTGTTCGTGCAGGTCGGTAGCTATAAGCTGACCGGTAAGCGGGTTTTCCGCATGGCCCCGATCCACCACCATTTTGAAAAAGCCGGTTGGGCAGAGTCCACGGTTGTGATCCGTTTCTGGATCATCTCCGTTGTGCTCGCGCTCATCGGTCTTGCCACACTGAAGCTGAGGTAGACCGAAACCGTGATCCCGATACGTGAATTTGCAGGACAGCATGTCGCCGTTTTCGGTCTGGGCCGTACAGGCCTTGCGACCGTGCGCGCGCTGCAGGCTGGCGGCGCGAAGGTTCACGCGTGGGACGACAATGAAGCTTCGCGTGAGCGGGCCAAAGAACAGGGCATTGAACTGACCGACATCAACCGTCGGGACTGGCAGCAATACTCAGCGCTGGTGCTGTCACCAGGTGTGCCTTACCGCTATCCAGAGCCGCATCGCGTGGTGCAGCTTGCGCGCATGGTTGGCGTGGATGTGCTTGGTGACATGGAACTGTTTGCCCGTGCGGTGAACGCCCAGCCCGAGCATTCCCGGCCCAAGATCGTTGGCGTGACGGGCACCAACGGCAAGTCGACTACAACATCGCTCATCGGACATATTCTTCGCAAAGCCGGTAAAGACGCCCGCGTGGGCGGCAATATCGGTGTGGGCGTGCTGGACATGGCGCCACTGCATGCGAACGCGGTCTATGTATTGGAGCTTTCTTCCTATCAGCTCGACCTGATTGAAAGCCTGAAATGCGACGTCGGCGTTCTTCTGAACATCACGCCGGACCATCTGGATCGTCATGGCGGGATGCAGGGGTATATCGACGCGAAGGCCCGCATCTTTAACAATCAGGATGGCGGCGATGTTGCGGTGATTGGGATGGATTCCATGCCGACCCAGATCATGATGGCGCGGATGGCCTCCAAGAAGCGTCAGATGTGTGTGGGCGTGTCTTCAGAGTATGCGCTTGGCCGCGGCATCAGCGTCGTCGAAGGCCGCCTGTTCGACAGCCAGAACGGCCGGGCGGTCGAAGTGGGCGATCTGAGATCGATCCTGACGCTTCCGGGTCAACACAATTATCAAAATGCCGCTGCGGCTTATGCGGCCTGCCGCGCGCTTGGCCTTGAGGCCACGACCATCATGGAAGCCATGGCGAGCTTTCCAGGGCTTGCACACCGCCAGGAAGTGATTGGCCGGGTGGGTGATGTGACGTTTGTGAACGATTCCAAGGCCACGAACGGTCAGGCTGCCGTGCAGGCCCTGCGGAGCTATCCGAAAGTCTACTGGATTGGCGGTGGCGTCCCGAAATCCGATGGTCTGTCAGATGTGCGCCCTTATTTCGGGCATATCGCCAAGGCCTATCTGATTGGTGAAGCACAACAACAATTCGCCCGCGAACTCGGCAAGGATGTGCCGCATGTGAAATGCGCTTCTCTGGAGCTAGCGGTACAGGAAGCGCTCGCCGACGCGCGGGAGTCCGGCGAGGATGATCCGATCGTTCTTTTGTCACCTGCCTGTGCAAGCTTCGACCAGTTCAAGGATTTTGAAGCCCGTGGGGAAGCCTTCCGCGAATGTGTGTCTCAATTGATGGGGCAGGCTCAAAACCTCCAGGCCAGCTTCTCATGACCATGATTGCACGCTCCGACCGATCCTGGTTTGCGGAATGGTGGCGTACAGTGGATCATGGGATAATCACTGGCGCCATGGTTCTGCTTGCGGCAGGCATGCTCCTGTCCATGGCGGCAGGTCCGACCGCCGCCGACCGTATTGGCTTTGATAATCCGTTCTACTTCGTCATTCGTCATGCGGCCTTTCTGGTGGTTGGCATTGGCGTGATGCTCAGTGTGTCGACCTTGTCGGATGCATGGGTGAGGCGGCTCGCAGTCGCTGTGTTTCTGGTTTCATTTCTTCTGCTGGCGACCATCCTTGTGGTCGGCTATGAGACCAAGGGCAGCCAGCGCTGGCTACGCTTTGCTGGCTTCTCTCTCCAGCCCTCAGAGCTTGTTAAACCGGCGCTGATTGTTGTCGTGAGTTGGCTTCTGGCACAGCGAAACCAGACCAAGGGCGTGCCCTGGTCGGTGATTGCCTTCTTCCTGTTTGCGCCGACAGTTGGCCTTTTGTTGCTGCAGCCGGATGCGGGCCAGACAGCACTTCTGACCGCGGCGTTTCTCGTCGCCTTCTTTGTCTCCGGCCTGCCGCTGGTCTGGGCCGCACTGTTTGGCGTAGGTGGCGTTCTGACAGCTGCGACCCTTTATTTTGGCTTTGCGCACGTCCGGCACCGCATAAATACGTTTCTTGATCCCGAAGCGACCTCCTATCAGCTTGAACAGGCGCTTGAAGCGATCATGCGCGGTGGTCTGCTGGGCGTTGGCCCGGGAGAAGGTCGGGTGAAATATTCGCTTCCCGATCCGCACACCGATTTTATTTATGCCGTGGCAGGCGAAGAATTCGGCTTTGTCGCGTGTCTCGGTCTTCTCATCATCTTTCTGGTGATTTCACTGCGGGGCATGCTGGCCGCATCACGCAGGGCAGATCCCTTCCTTCGCGCCGCTGGCACAGCGCTGTTCTTCATGTTTGGCGCTCAGGCCATGATCAATATCGGTGTGAATGTCGGCATGCTGCCCACTAAAGGCATGACCCTGCCGCTGATCAGCTATGGCGGCTCTTCCATGATCGGGACAGCGTTGACGCTTGGATTTGGCCTTGCTTTGACCCGAAAGCGGGCCGAATTTCACCCCGGTATGAGATAAGGCTGACAAAAGTCAGACGAAGGACCATTCCATGAGCACAGACAAACTTGTCGTCATCGCTGCTGGCGGTACGGGTGGACATATGTTTCCCGCCTCTGCATTTGCCGCAGAGATGAAGTCGCGCGGCTGGCGGGTCGGGCTTCTCACGGACGAGCGCGGCCGACGTTATACCGATGGTTTTGAGGCTGACTGGATCGAAAATGTGAAGGCAGCGACCTTTGCCAGCAAACGTCCTGACAAAGTCCTGGCTTCAGCGATGAAAATTCTTGCCGGAATCAATGAGGCGAAGGGCAAGCTGAAGGCCGAAGGCGCAGATCTTGTGGCAGGCTTTGGAGGCTATCCCGCTTTTCCAGCGCTAATGGCGGCTGGCGGCCTGAAAACGCCGATCATTATTCACGAACAGAATGCGGTGCTTGGCCGTGTGAACCGTTTTTTTGCCAAGCAGGCGAAGATTGTGGCCTGCGGGTTTGAGCGGCTGGGCCGACTTCCCGCGACGGCAGAGCCGAGAAAGCGCGTGGTTGGCAATCCGGTGCGTCGTGCCATTCTTGATGTCCGGGATATGCCTTATCCAAAGGTGGGGCCGGAGGCTGAACTCCAGCTTCTCATCATTGGCGGCAGCCAGGGCGCACGCCTGTTCGGTGAAGTCCTGCCGCCTGCAATCTGCGCACTGCCTGAAGCGCTACGCACGCGATTGAAGGTGGTACAACAGGTCCGCCAGGAGCAGTTGGAAGCTGTGACCGCAGTCTATGAGGCGGCAGGCGTGAAGACGCAGCTCTCACCGTTCTTCTCTCATATGCCCGATCTTCTGGCGAAGTCTCATATGGTGATCTCCCGTTCGGGCGCATCCAGCGTGACAGAGCTCGCTGTGGTTGGGCGGCCATCACTCTTGATCCCGCTTGCGATCGCCATGGATGATCACCAGACGGGCAATGCTGAAACGCTTCGTGATGCTGGAGCTGCTGATGTAATCCAGGAGCGCGAACTAACGGTGGAGCGGGTGACAAAGATCCTGAGCGAGCGCCTGTCAGATGGCGAGGCGCTTCAGGCGCGCGCCGAGGCGGCCAAATCTGTCGGGAAATTCAACGCCTCAAGCGAACTGGCTGATCTGGCGGAGTGCGTCGTTCAGTAAACGCTCTCGCCGTCCAGTCGGAAGGTTGCCCATGGCGAGGACCGCGAGAAGATGAAGGTCTGTACGTCGTCAAACAGGCGGACATTCACGATGTTGACCTGTGTGGGATGCACATCCATCAGCGCGCTGGCCCGCAGCACATAGGTGCCGTCTCTCGGGAGCGGATCAGTGGTCTGATATATCCAGACATAGCCATCATCAATTTCCCCGCCCACGAAAGTCAGATCAACGGGCCGACCATTGCGTGAGAGCTGGAGTTTGTCCGCCGCGTAGGCCCCGAAGAGCGCCTGAGCGCGTGCATCTTCCTTGATGGAGAGGGTCGGCTCATAAAGTTCCTGGATGACGTCTTCGCTGTCAATAATCCGATAGCGATGGACGACTTCTATCCGCCCTGTGTTTTCATTCAGTTCAATCGATATTTCGGCTTCCTTGCGCGGATGCGCATCTGCCCGAGGCGATGAGAGAAAAGCGCAGAGAAGCAAGAGCCCCAGCAGCGCAAACTGCCGGGGCAAATGGATTTGCAAAGTCTGGGGGTCCTTGGACACTGCCACGCTTACTCTTCCGTTTCCTTCATTTCAGCAGCGGACGTGTCGCCATCAACTTCGCTGGCAATGGCCGGGTCTTCGCTCAGACCTTCACCTTCGATCTCTTCGTCAGATGGATCTTCCTCTTCGACTTCTTCAAGCTCGGTTTTGATATCCTGCATGATATCGCGGCCTTTAAAGCTGAAGCCGGAA
>PABS01000014.1 GCA_002699325.1 Ponticaulis sp.
ACGTATGGTGAACCGCACCTTCGGTGAGCCATCCAGCCAGCTGCGCGAGCGCCATGACGCAAGTGACTTCGATACGAAGACCCAGGACAAGATCGAAGCAGAAAAGCTTTGATGTGCGCTCACGCAGCGCTTTCAGCGTTATGAATGGTCGGCTCCAGTATTGGCAGGTCGCGAAGTTCGACCTGCTGAGCTGGCGCGCAGACTGATAGTGGCGCGGTGACGGCATCACCTGAAGCGTAGACGAGGCCGGCGCCCATGCAGTGGCGCAATTCTTCGACCGTAGAGATGCCTGAAATGGAGCCCCTCAAGCCGGCGGACTTCATCTCCGGCAGTCGTCGCAAAAAGCGCTCCACCGCCTTACTTCGTTGATTTGACCGTATCGCATAGGTGTCGAGCGTTATGCCGTGGAGACCACATCCCTGAAAAACACTCAGATCAAAATCAGGATCACTCACCTGCCAGTCAATTAACCTGAACCAGTGCGAAAATTCCCCGAAGAATCGTTGAACAACGCTTGACCCTGGCTTTCCCGGGCAACCGAAAACAGATAGAATCATACTCTGGCGGACCCAATCTGGATGGGTGCGCACCAGTGCGAGGAATTTTTCTCTGTCCTTACTGGAAAGGAGCGAGCTGTAGCTTAGCGGCACGACGAGAATCATCGACCTGTTTTGCTTGCTGCCGGTCTGAAGCAGATAGCTCGCCTTGTCGAAGATGCGGTTTGAATAATCGATAGCTTGATCGCCGCGCAGCTCCAGATAGTGACCGATATTGATGTCTTGGCGCAGCGCTGGATTGATCCCGTCGCGGTGATTGGCTGCAGGCGTAATGGCATAAGATAGCAGGACTTTGTGGCGACATAACAGAATGCCGCGATAAAGCAGGTCGCGCTTTCCTGGTAATGCCTCGAAGGCAGGTGCATTTGGCTGTGCTTCAGCCAGACGACGTTCTTTGATTTTTTTGAGATACTTTTGAGAGCGCGCGCGGGCTTGCGCTTCAGACTCTGTCAGGAAACGCGCTACCTCGACGTCTTCGCCGCTGTAGAATAACACGTCTCCATCGGCGTCGCGTTGCGTGCCGAACAGGAACTCCATGATCTGTTTCTGTAGGGTTTCTACATAATCATCGAGCTGTTCTGGCGGACATGTTCCTTTCAGGGCGAAGGCTGTGGCAGAGACTTTCTGGTAGGTAAACGGAGCGCGTACTTCTGACTCCAGAAAAGTCGAAAGGCTTCGGGCGAAAGTGGTTGACTGATTCACCGCATCGGCTTCGCTACGGCTGAGACGCAGAGAAATCAATCGCATAGCGCCCGTACTCGTGGAGGGAGCGCACGCTTCAGAAGTCTGGATTGGTTGCTGACTCTTGCTCATAGCGTTCTCGGTGGTCTTTTATTGTTGTTATCGTATTGTTATAGGTCGACCGCACAAATCAGGGTTGAAGAAAGTCGATAAAATTTTCTAGATCGCTGCGTCATGTCAAAGTTTTGCAGTGAGGTTGCCAAAAAGCGGTCCGTTGTTGCGCTTCATTCAAGCAGAGCTATCGACACCTGATAGCAACCATCGGGTGGTTGCTGATCGGTCCTCCCACATATATGGGCTTCGGACCGGAGGCAGACATGACACCAGATACTCGACTTGGCTTTCTGGCTGCTCTGGGCGCCTATGTGATCTGGGGTTTCCTGCCGGTTTTCTTCAAACTTCTGCAGCACCTGCCGCCCGCTGATGTGCTGGCCTACCGAATCTTCTGGTCCGTCCCTATGGGGTTGGTTTTACTGGCAGTTTCCCGGCGGTGGCGCGATTTCCTGGCCCTTCTGAAAAGCCGTGACCTGAGGTGGATCATGGTCTCAGCGGTACTGATCGGCGTGAACTGGCTAGTCTATATCTGGGCGGTGACCGAAAACCGGGTGATGGAAGCGAGTCTCGGCTATTATCTGAACCCGCTGGCCAATATCGCGATCGCCTCGATTTTCCTGTCAGAGCGACTGCGCCGCGTGCAATGGGTCGCTGTGGCGATTGCGGGCTGCGCTGTCGCGATCGAGACAATCGCACTGGGTCGGCTGCCCTGGGTGTCGCTGGTCCTGTGCTTTTCATTCTGCTTTTACGGCGTGATCCGTCGCCGCGTTCAGACAGATAGCCGTGTGGGTTTCACTCTCGAGGTTCTCATCCTGTTGCCAGCTGTACTGATCTGGCTTGGATTTGCGGAGGCTGATGGACGAGGGCCGGAAACGCTGGGCATCGCGAACATGCTATTGCTGGTGTGTGCGGGACCGGTCACGGCTATTCCGCTCATTCTGTTTGCAATTGGGGCAAAGCGCCTGCGGTTCTCCACCATCGGTATCATGCAATATATTGCGCCCAGCCTGCAGTTTATCTGCGCGCTGGCCTTTGGTGAGGAACTGACGCTTATGCGCGCGGGCACCTTTGCGCTGATCTGGATCGCGCTTGTGATCTTCTCGCTGGATGCGTTTGGAAATGAGCGGAGAATGCGACGTGCTGCAGCGCTCAAGCCGCTTTAGAAGCTGACCGCGTCGTCGTCTTCTATATCTTCCATGCGATCTTTGCGGCGTTCCGGGCCACGATAGGTCGGGTCATCGCGACGGCGTCTGTCCGGGCCGAAGTAAGTTGACGAACGGATGAAGTCGCGCGGCTTGTTCACCACCGAGATGATACGGCTGTAGAGTGTCTTCGCATTGATCGGTTTGCAGCAGAACTCTGTGACGCCCGCATCGCGGGCCGCACGCACCTTGGATGGCTCGGAGTGGGCCGTGACCATGATGATTGGCACATACGGGTTTGGAGAGTCGTCGGAATTGCGCACAAGCTGTGTGAATTCGATTCCGTCCAGAACCGGCATGCGATAGTCAATGAACATCAGGTCAATAACGTTCGCCTTGATGATTTCAAGTGCTTCAGCCGGATCCTGAACGAGGAAAACCTCATCAAAACCAAAGCCGCGCACCATTGTGCCAAGGATGCGCAGCATGTGGATGTTGTCTTCCACAATCAGGACGGAAAGTTTTTTATTCGGCTGCATCTGGAGCTCCGGAAATCTCAGATCGCCAGCACTTTAAACGGCCAAGAGTTAACAGGCCGATAGTTTTTTGAAACTTGTCCTGAAGCCGCTGAAGGACGCAAAAAAAAGGCTTTGGCGCGTTTCAGCAGCCAAAGCCCGTAAGATTTGCCAAATGTGCGAGAATGACACGTGTGATCAATCTCGAAGAATCCATTGCGTGAAGCATGCCAATTGGCTGGCTAGGCCTTGGCGCCGCGCTTGCCCCCACCAAAGACGGGCGCACTTGCAGCGGCGGCTTCATCGAGCGGCCAGCGGGGACGTGCTGCAAGCGAGAGCTCTGATTTCAAACCATTTATAAGCCGGAGCGCACCGGCATAGGCAATCATCGCGCCATTGTCCGTGCACCATTTCAGGGGTGGTGCGTGGAAGCTGAAACCCTGCTCGGCACACAGATCTGTCAGCGCTGAACGCAACATCTGATTGGCGCCGACGCCACCTGCAATGACGAACCGGTGTTCGGTTTCCTCTGCACTGGCCTGAGCGTGTGCCTGCATGGCACGGCGTGTTTTTTCCACAAGAACATCGCGAATGGCGGCCTGAAAACTGGCGCAGATATCTGCGAGGGCGTCAGCGGTGAGTTCACGCGATTGCGCTTCGCGCAGGACAGCCGTCTTGAGGCCGGCAAAGGACATATCAAGTCCCGGCCTGTCGAGCAGCGGACGGGGAAAAGCAATCGCTGTCGGGTCGCCGTTCAGCGCGCATTTTTCCACGGCGGGTCCACCGGGAAAGCCAAGGCCAAGCGTTTTAGCGGTCTTGTCGAAGGCTTCGCCCACAGCGTCGTCAATGGTGGAGCCGAGGCGGTGATACCGGCCGAGCCCCTCGACCCGGATGAACTGGCAGTGGCCGCCCGAGACAAGGAGCAGAAGATAGGGGAAGTCTACTGGTTCACCGAGGCGCGGCGAGAGCGCGTGTCCTTCAAGGTGATTGACCCCGATAAAGGGCTTGCCCGTGGCCAGCGCCAGGGCTTTGGCTGTCATCATGCCAACCATGACACCGCCAATGAGCCCGGGGCCGCTGGTTGCAGCAAATCCGTCAATCTCATCCAGTGTCACTCCAGCCTCTTTCAGCGCTGCGCGGACGGTCTCATCGCAAACATCTGCGTGTGCCCGCGCGGCGATTTCCGGCACGACCCCGCCATAGGCGCGGTGAGCATCAAACTGGCTGGCAATCACCTCCCCCAGCACGTCAGGGCCTGAGGAATCCAGACGCAGAACCGCTGCGGCTGTCTCGTCACAGCTTGTTTCAATACCGAGTACGGTCTTTGGCAGGGTAGGGGCTTGCTCCATGATGGACGGGGTTGTAGCCCTTCTGATCCGTTTCGCAACGCCTCAGAACAGAAGAGATAACAGGCTGATTGAATGACGATACTCAGAATTGGCACACGGAACTCTCCTCTGGCGCTCGCGCAGGCGCGCTGGGTGTCCGAGCAGATCGAGTCCGTCTCCCATGGCGGCGTCACGTGTAAGATTGTCGGAATGACCACCACAGGCGATCAATTACAGGATCGCAGCCTGATTGATGCCGGCGGGAAAGGGCTTTTCACCAAGGAGCTGGACCTGGCGCTTGAGCGCCGTGAGGTCGATCTTCTGGTCCACTCACTCAAGGATGTTCCTGTTGAGTTGCCCGTCGGGCAGCGCATTCTGGCCTATCCGCAGCGCGAAGATCCTCGCGATGCGTTTGTGAGCCTGAAATACAAATGGTTTTCCGAGCTGCCCGAGGGCGCGACGGTCGGCACATCCAGCCTGCGCCGCAGAGCTTTCGTTCTGGCAAAGCGCCCAGACCTGAAGGTCGTGGAGTTTCGCGGCAATGTGCAGACGCGCTTGCGTAAACTAGAAGACGGCGTGGCCGACGCCACCTTCCTCGCCTGTGCAGGACTGCGTCGACTTGGTCTGCATGACGAGGTGGGCTCTGGCATGGATGCGAAGGACTTTCTGCCAGCGGTCGGACAGGGCATTCTGGCGATCGCTGCCTATCCTGAACAGCTTTCAGATGATGCCCAAAGGGCCGTTCGGGAACTGAACCATGTCGAGACAGAGCGCGCCGCGATTTCTGAGCGAGCGGCGCTCAGCGAGCTTGATGGCTCCTGCCGGACGCCGATTGCGGCCCACCTCTTTCATGAGGGGGCGGGGTGTTATCGGCTGATGGTTCAGACCGCACACCCGGACGGCACGCCAATGTATGCCGCAGAGAAGATGCTGGAGGGGCTGGAGCTCTTCCTGCAGGATTTCCGCGCGCTCGGTCACGAGGTCGGTAAAGAGATTCTCGCACAGGCCGGAGGGCGCCTGCCTCACCTGGAAAACCAGTGATATGCCGGTGGTCGTGGTCACGCGGACAGAGCCCGGCGCCAGCGAGACCGCTGCGCATCTGACCCAGCTCGGCCATGATGTTATCAAGGCACCAGCCCTTGAGATCGTCTCCAGAGAGATTGAGCCCGGCTGGGAGCCTGAGCCTGGCGAGAAGCTGATCTTTACCAGCATGAATGGCGTGATGGCATATCTGGATGCTGGATGGTCCACTGATCACTTCGCGGTCTGTGTCGGACCTGCTACGAGCGAAGCGGCAGCACTTGGCGGTTTTACGGACACCTTCAATGCCGATGGCAATTCTGATCAGCTGGTATTCTGTATTCAGGAAATGTTCGAGCCGGGCAAAGACAGGTTTGTCCATTTCGCCAATGATGCGGCCGCTGGCGAGGTGTGTCGACGGCTAGGGGAGAGCGGGTTTGATGTGCGCTTTGTTCCGCTCTACAGTACGCGGAACGTGGACTGGGAAGAGGTCCGCCACGCCTGGAGTTGCACGGCGGGAAGTCGGTTCATTCTGCTGGTCCATTCCGCCAAGGCTGCGAACGCTATCAGCCGCTGGATTGAACAATCGGGAACCGACCTGTCTACCAGCGCGCTAGTTGCCATATCAGAGCGTTCTGCCAGTCCGCTTAAAACGCTGAACTGGCATTGCGTTTACATTGCAGACGAACCAAATGAAGTGAAGCTTACAGAAGCCCTTCAAAAGGCTGTCGAAGCCGGTGTATCATCCGGCTAAACTTGTTTCCGGAAGGTTTTTCCATTTATGGCCAGTTCGAACGACGCGCCAGAGTCCGAACCCATCGATGTCGAGTTCACCCCGGCAGAGCCGTCAGAGAGTAAGTCCAAAAGCAAATCTACAGGGCCCGGCTGGGTCGGCCTGATCTCCATGGGCGTGCTGGCGGCCCTTGGTGGCGGCGCCATCGGCGTTGTAGCGAGCGGTACAGATGGACGATACGCTCAGGCGGCAGAGGTTGCGGTTGATATCTCTCAGCTTGAATCCTCAGACCGGGCGATGAGCGCACAAATGAGCACCATGCGCGACAGCCTGCGCGATGCCGAAGTGCGAATCAATCAGGCCATTGAGCAGATTGAGTCCGGAGAAACTGCCAACACCGAAACACTGACAGAGCTGCAGAGTGAGCTCGAAACGCTTCGTGCGCGCTATCTGACGCTGATCGGATATGAAACGGCACCGGCCGAGCCTGGCGAGACACAGGCTGAAGGTGAGGGCGAGCAGGCCGAAGGTGAAAGCCAATCCCCAGAGGTGCCGCAAGAGCTGCCAGAGCCGGAGATCACGCTCGCCACCCTGATGCAGCGCCTGAACTCAATTGAGGAGACGGGCGCCGGAAATGGAAGTGTGCCGCAGGGTCTGAGGCGAGCGGTCACCAACCTTCAGCAGCGCGCAGAACAGCTCGAAGCTGCAGATCAGCAACTCGCCGATGCGATGGATGCACGCTCAGCCCTTATTGAAGAACTGGATCAGGAGGTTCAGGCGCTGGAAGCGGGCCTGACAACTGTGTCCGAGAAAACGACGGCGCTTGAGTCGGGTCAGGAGTCAGGCGCGCAATCAGTGACCGATCTCACCGCCGACGTGAATGCACTGCGCGAAACCGTGAATGAACGCCTTTCGAATCTTCAGGATGCAGAACTCAGCGCCGATGAACAGTCTCTGGTGCGCCGGGCTGACCGGGTGCTGGCATTATCTGCACTGGAATCGGCCATTCGGGATGGTGGTGGATACGCGGCCGAGCTTGAAGCCCTCGCTATTCAGATGAACGCCAATTCTGCGGTTTCTGCGCTGCGACGGCTGGCCGAAGATGGGGCGCCGACGATTGAGGACTTGCAGAGCAATCTCGAAGAGCTGCGCCCTGCGGTAGCGCGTGCTGGAATTCCCGATCAACCGAAAGGCAACTGGGCCTGGGTCGGTGACCTTTTGTCTGGGGTCGTCTCCATGCGCGAAGAAGGGACGGCCAATGGCCAGACCGCTTCGCAGAAGGTGCAGAATGCGATCGAAACGATGGAGCAGGGCGATTTGCGCGGCGCAATCCGATTGGTGAAATCTATTCAGGGGCCGCAAGCCGAGCCACTTAAGAGCTGGATCGCACAGGCCGAGAGTCGCGAGACGATTAACAGGCTCATCGTGCGTCTGCGCAGTGATGTCATGAAGGGGGAACCGGAACGATGATCAGGTTAATCTGGCTTCTTCTTTTCGTGGCGGTTGCTGCCGGGCTCGTCGTGCTCGGCATGTGGGCGAATGACATCCCATGGCGCGTGGTTCTGGAACGTGAGAACCAGCCCGATATTGTGCTGACACTTACTGGTGCAGGCATTGTGATTGCCATTCTGGGCGTGATCATCGCCATGGTCTGGGGGTTTCTAAGTGGCGTTTTCCGCCTGCCATCCAGGCTCAAATCCATGCGTCGACGCTCACGTACGCGCAAAGGTAACGAAGCGCTTGCCAATGGTCTTCTCGCTATTGAGGGCGGCGACATCAAAGGCGCGAAACGCCTGATCAACAAAGCCTTGTCAGATGCCGATGATGAGCGGCTGGCCCTGTTGCTGGATGCACTGACGGCAGAGCAGGAAGCCGACTGGACACGGGCCGAGCGCGCCTATGCCGAGCTGTCTCGCAAGCCGGGCGCGCATCTGGCAGGTTTGAAAGGCCTGACCGGCGCTGCCGTGAAGCGTGGCGACTACACAATGGCGATTGAGCGCGCCCGTGAAGCCCTCAGCATGAAGGGGGAGACCGGCGACTGGCCGTTCAAATCACTGTTTGAGATTTATACGGCTCGCGGACAGTGGGAGGACGCACGTGAAGTTCTGCTGACCGGAGAGCAAAAGTATCATATCGCAACGGCCAATGCGCGCCGCCGCAGGGCCGTGCTCTACGCGGCTCAGGCCTATGACATGATGTCGACCGATCCGGAAGGCGCTGAACGTGTGTTTGGCGATGCGCTGAAAACCGACTCTGGATTTCCGCCAGCGGCCTACCATCTTGCGCGTTTGCAGCTCTCCCGAGATGCCATCAAGCCAGCGATTTCCTCTCTTGAGACCGCATGGAAAGCGCATCCGCATCCGGCGCTTGCTTTGGTCGCAGAGCGTCTGGACGGCAGCGAGGGGCGCAGTTCCGGCCGCAAGGCGATGAACGCGCTGATCAACGCCAACAAGACACACCGCGAAACAGCGCTTTTGAAAGCTGACATCGCGATTGCAGAAGCCGACTGGGATGGCGCGGAAAAGGCGCTCGCCCCGCTTTTGCAGGGCGGCCAGCCGACCAGTCGTGTCTGCCGGTTGATGGAGATGATCTCGCGAGCGCGCCATGACGATGATGCTGCGCGCAGCTGGGGTGAACGGGCGGCCAGCGCGGCGCGCGAACCTGAGTGGAGCGACATCGACACTGATGGCTCGGCCTTCAACTATTCCAAGGATGACTGGGCGCGGCTTGTTTATGCCTATGGCGACTCCGGACAGCTTATCCACCCGCGTCATGAAACCTATCGCGCTGAGCTGGATGTTGTCCGCCACCGTGCAATTGGATATTCTGGCACTACATCCAAGACAGGTGGAACTAAGGCTCCGGCTGGCGAGGCGTCGCAGGTGACGCTGACTGAGCCCACGCCAACGCCTCCGCCCGTGGATTATGTAAAAGGAAGCTAAGCCTGGTCTGGCATCACCGCATACTCGCTGTTCTGAGCATTCTCGCCCTGTCTGTATTCCAGACAGCGTGCGCCTGCGCGCATGCGGCTGAGATTGCAGACAGCGTTGTCAGTTCCGAGCTATCTAATCCGCATCAGCACTGTGACGAGACTGCTGCGGGTGTTGAGCCAATGGTTGCCGCCATGGATATGGCAGGCATGCATGAGGCGCATGACTGGGCGCCGTGTGATCACGCGGAGTCGCTGAAGACGGCGACTGTCTCTCCGGCCTCGGTGAAAATTGATTTGCCGGTTCCGGCCCTTGAGCCGGTGAACTACGCGCTGGTTCAGGCCAGCTGGGTGCAGCGACAAGAGCCTCCGCTTCACTGGTCTTCTGATCCGCCTCCGCCTGATATCCCTCTCAAGCGGAAGACCGTTTTCCTGATCTGATACCCGGCTGATGAGCCTTAAACCGCGCGGACGAGACGTCCGGCGCGGTCTGTCATCAGCTTTTTGGTATTCAGATCATGATCAATCGTAGACGATTTCTCACTTATTCTGCCGGTCTGGCCGGTATGAGCTCCATTCTTCCAGCCTGGGCGCGAAGCGCGTCGAACGGTAATCTTGGTATTCCCGCGCTTCAGGGCACCAATTTCGACCTGCATGTCAGCGAGTTTCCTTTTCAGGTGAATGGAAAGACCGGGCGCGCCGTGGGCGTGAACGGAACTGTTCCGGCACCTCTTA
>PABS01000015.1 GCA_002699325.1 Ponticaulis sp.
CAGCGCAGAAGATATTCTGGAGCTGAAACCCGATGGTGTGGTCCTGTCCAATGGTCCCGGCGACCCGGCTGCCACAGCGGAATATGCAGGCCCCGAGATTCTGAAACTGATCGAATCGGGTGTGCCGATTCTGGGTATTTGTCTGGGTCACCAGATGCTGGCTCTGGCGCTGGGCGCCAAGACGATGAAAATGCCGCAGGGCCACCATGGCGCGAACCACCCGGTGAAGGATATGGAAACCGGCAAGGTGGAAATCGTCTCCATGAACCACGGCTTTACGGTCGATCCGGACACGCTGCCCGAAGGTGTCGAGCAGTCTCACGTATCACTGTTTGATGGCACGAACTCTGGCCTTCGAGTCGCTGGCAAGCCGATCATTTCCGTTCAGCACCACCCAGAGGCCTCTCCGGGCCCGCAGGACAGCTTCTATCTGTTCAAGCGGTTTGCGGACCTGATGGATGCCCACAGCGCAAAGGCAGACGCCTGAGGCCGCATCAGTCCGAAAGAGGATCTGACAGATGGAACATGAGTTCTGGCATGAACGCTGGG
Source organism: Ponticaulis sp. (assembly GCA_002699325.1). Taxonomy (GTDB): domain Bacteria; phylum Pseudomonadota; class Alphaproteobacteria; order Caulobacterales; family Hyphomonadaceae; genus Ponticaulis. Next base: position 550 of record PABS01000015.1, read on the forward strand.
GCAACAACCAGATCGCCTTTCATGAGGCGGATGGCAACGAGCTCCTGAAGCGCCATTTCCACGCGCTGGACCTGGAAGAGGGCGCGCGGCTCTTCCTGCCACTGTGCGGAAAGACACGTGATATCCACTGGCTGCTCGGCCAGGGCTATGAGGTTGCGGGCGCTGAGCTCAGCGAGCTCGCCATCCAGCAGCTGTTCCGCGAACTCGGGATCAAGCCTGAAGTGAATGAGGTCGGCGAGCTGACGCGCTATTCCGCACCGAGGATCGATATTTTCGTTGGCGATATCTTCAAGCTGACAGCAGACCAGTTGGGCGAGATTGATGCCGTCTATGACCGGGCCGCGCTGGTGGCCCTGCCACAGGACATGCGCACGCGCTATGGCGCGCATCTGCCCGAGCTGACCGATCATGCTGACCAGCTTCTCATCACGTTTGACTATGATCAGTCTATGATGGACGGCCCACCCTTCGCCGTGCCGGAAGAAGAAGTGCGGCGGCTCTATGAGAACGCGTTCGCGCTGGAATGCCTGGAAACGTCAGATGTCGAAGGTGGGCTGAAGAAGAAAGCCCCGGCGACAGAATCTGTCTGGCTGCTGACCCGCTAGCTAAAGCCCGGTCTGTTTGTTCCAGTCGCCGCAAATGGCCTGGAACAGCGTCAAGGCAGCGACCGCTGCTGTTTCTGCGCGAAGAATTCGCGGACCGAGTGAGACAGGATAAACGCCTTCGGCTTTGCGGAGAAAATCCCGCTCCTGAGGCGAGAATCCTCCCTCCGGTCCGATCAGGATCGCGGCCGGTCCCGGACCATGATCCCGCAGCACATCTGCCATGGGTCGCGCCCGGTTTTCATCGCCGCCCCATTCAGCGACCTCATCATCACCACGCTCATCGCAATAATAATACCGGCGGTCTTTCGAACGTGTCTCAATGGCCCGGATCAGCTGCACGGGCTCAAGCACACTGGGCATATTCAGACGCTCGGTCTGTTCTGCGGCTTCCATCGCAAGATTGACGAGGCGATCTGTGCGCACCCGCTCAGACTGGGTGTATTGTGTGATCACAGGCTGGATGACTTCGACGCCAAGCTCAGTGGCCTTCTCCACGACAAAATCGGTCCGTGTTTTCTTGAGTGGCGCAAACAGGAGCTGGAGGTCAGATGATGTGCCCTGCTCCCGAATCCGGCTCTCAACCTTCAGAACACAGGAGGCCTTGCCAAGGATCTGGTCGATTTTCGCCAGCCATTCCCCATCACGACCGTTGAACACGCGCACTTCGGCGCCCGCCTCCAGCCGCATCACACGGAGAAGATATTTGGACTGGTTCTCATCCAGCGCGACGGGCGCGTCTTTTGAAAGATCTGCGGGAACGAATAGTCTTGGCCTGGTGCTCATAACGGCTCCGTTTTGCATTTCCCTTCATCAAGGGCAAGAAACCTGCGTATATTCGAGAAGCGACTCAAAGGTAATCCTGGGATCATCAGCATGACTGCCACTCATTCGCGACCCGCCGATGCACCGCCCTCCTGGGTTGACCATCTGTCGCGCCGTCTGCAGCCCTATGCAAGGCTCTCGCGCTTTGATCGCCCAATCGGGTTCTGGCTATTGGCCCTTCCCTGCTGGATGGGCCTGGGCTTTGGTGCGCTGGATGTCGGCTGGCAGGCCGAAAACCTGTTCTATGGCATTCTGTTCGGCCTTGGCGCCATCGCCATGCGCGGCGCCGGCTGCACCTATAATGACATTGCAGATAAAGATCTCGATAAGTCAGTGGCCCGCACGGCGACCCGCCCGCTTCCCGCCGGGGATGTCTCCGTGCGCAATGCCTGGCTCTGGCTGTTTGCTCAGGTTGGCGTGGGTTTCCTCGTCTGGCTGACCTTGCCGCTCGATGCCAAGCTGATGGCGCTGGTCTCCATCCCGCTCGTCGCAGCCTATCCCTTCATGAAGCGGATCACATGGTGGCCTCAGGCCTGGCTGGGCATTACCTTCAATTGGGGATTTCCGATTGGGTATCTGACCGCAGGCGGAAATGACTTTCTCTGGCCGGTCCTGTTTTTCCTCGGTCTGGTTATGTGGACCATTGGCTATGACACGCTCTATGCCCGTCAGGACGTCGAAGACGACGCCCTGATCGGCATCCGCTCCACAGCGCGCCTTTTTGGCGACCATTCCTTCCTCGCCATCACCCTGATCTACGGCATCACCAGCCTGCTTCTGGCACTGGCGCTGATGAATGGCGGGCCGCGCATTCCAGGCGCCATGGTAGCTGCAGCCTTTTTCTTTCATCTGATCTGGCAGCTCGCAGTGTTCAAAATGAGGGGTGATCGCGCTGCACTGCAATTGTTTAAATCCAATCGCGATGCCGGACTACTCGTGGTTTTTGGGCTGGTCGTCACCGTCGCTCTGACCTTCTGACTCTGGCGTCCGGCTTGCATGATGAGAGGGCAGGCCATTGGCAAAAGCCCGGAGTGACACATACATGCGCAGCACCAGGCAAATACAGCGCCGAACATACGGGCGTGGCTTGTCTGTCGCGCTTGTGCTCGGCTTGTGCCTGGGCGTGGGTTCCGTTTTGGGACCGCATTTCGCAAAGCCCTGGCTTGCCGCCAGACACGGCCTTACACTCGAACAGCCGCCATCCGCATTCAGTGAAGAACGCATCTTGCTGGATGCCCGCAGCCCTGAACTCAGCTATCGCGCTGCCAGTTTCGGGATCCAGCCGGATTCAGAAATCCACCGCGCCATCATGGCGGAACAGGAAGCCATTCTGGCGGCCTATCAGACCGCCGCAGAGCAGGCCTTTGCGAACAACACATCCGAGCTGAAACAGCCCTGGCGGGTGGAAACCTTCTTCACACAGACCGCAAAGGCCGGACCTCTGACCAGTGTGTTGCGGTCGGATTACATCCATCGCGGCGACAATATTCACCGCCTGCAATTTGCCTCCTCCATGTTCAGCGAACTGAAACCAGAAGGGTTTGATCTCGCTGATATATTCGACCTTCAGCCTGGCATATCCGACCGGCTGGACGAGCTATTATGCCGGTTGGTGTCTCAGGAAAAGAACCGCCGTATCGGCCGCGCGGCCATCAATGATGAGCCGCTGGTGTGTGAAGATGATCCGGTGGTCTCATTCCTTGAGGGTCCGCCCACTGTGTTCACGCCATCCACGCGGGAAAACCAGTTTGGCGGGCTGACCTTCTACTTCGAACCGGGCCGGATCGGATCAGACCGAGAGGGGGAATATATCATCCACGTGCCGCAAACCACGTTTCGTGCCTATCTCGCTGAACCCTATCAAAACTTCTTTGCTGGTGCCCCGCCACATCTTGAGTGATGCAGCGTCATCATTGTCCAGCGTCTCAGGTCTTGGTACTCTGATGAGATGTCGCATCCCATACGCCTGAGCCCGAAAGATCTGTTTTCCTCCGAGGAATGGGCACGTCTGACGCGCCGGTCCGATATTCTGGGACTCGGCATGATCGCCCATGCCTGGGGACTGATCGTGCTCGCCATGGCGCTTGTCGCCATCTGGCCAAACCCGCTGACCTGGCTGATCGCGGTTATGATCATCGGCGCGCGGCAGCTTGGTCTCGCCATTCTCATGCACGAAGCCGCGCATGGCGGCCTCTCCACCAATTTGAAGGTGAATGACTGGGCGGGGCAATGGCTTTGCGCGGCGCCAGTGGGCGCGCATCTGAAGAACTATCGCGATTATCATCTCTCGCACCACAAATGGGCGCAGAGCGAGAAAGACCCCGACCTGATCCTTTCAGCGCCCTTCCCCATCACGCGCACCAGTCTTCGCCGCAAGATCATCCGCGACCTGACGGGCCAGACCTTCTGGAAGCAACGCTCCAACCAGTTCCTCAATGCGATGGGCTTTGGCATTCGAAAGTCGAAAGGGCGTCAGAACAGGGCGCAAACGGCGCGTGAAGCGGTCATTCCCTTCCTCATCACGAACGCGATCCTGCTTGTTGTGCTGACCCTCGCCATTGGCTGGTGGGCCTATCCGCTCCTCTGGCTGGTCCCGCTGGCCACCTGGAACCAGCTTGTCACCCGGCTGCGTAACATCGCCGAGCACGCCTGTCTGGATGGCTCGGGTCACCCCATGCGCGTCGCGCGAACCACCCGGACGAACTTTCTGGAACGTCTGCTGATTGCGCCCTATTGGGTGGCCTATCACTGTGAACATCACATGTTCATGCACGTGCCCTGCTATCGGCTTGCTCAGGCGCACCGCATTCTCACGCGGAATGGCACAGACCGCGAGATGGAAGTCGCAACGGGCTATTGGTCAGTTCTGAAGACAGCCAGCAGCAAAACGCCGCCAATCGCTCCAGCCTAAACTAATCCCGATCCTGATCCGGCCCACCTATGCGTCCGATCTTGAGGGTGTTCGTCTTGCCCGAGCGACCAAACGGGAAGCCCGACAGGATAACAATCCGCTCGCCATCCTTGCCCCCGGACTGACTGGCGATCTGGTCAGCACGTTCAATCATATTGCGGAAATCCGTGATATCTTCGGTGACAATGGCACTGACACCCCAGCAGAGCGATAAAGACTGCGCCACATTCCGATTGGGCGTTGCCGCCAGGATAGGAGCATGCGGGCGATCGCGCGAAAGACGGCGCGCCGTGGACCCCGTATTGGTGTAGGCAATCGCAAACCGGCAATCGAGCACTTCAGTGATGTTACGGGCCGACAGGCTGACCGCATCCGCAGTGGTATTATGCTGTCCTTCATCATGGAAAATCGCATAGCAGTTCGTTTCCGGATCATCCTCCGTGGCGCGAATGATCCGGTCCATTATGGCCACGGCAGTCTGAGGGTGACGACCGACGGCCGTCTCGGCTGACAGCATGACCGCATCGGCGCCCTGATTGACAGCAGTGGAAATATCTGAGGCCTCGGCGCGTGTTGGCGCGCTCGACTGAACCATGGATTCGAGCATATGGGTCGCCACAATGACGGGCTTACCGGCACGCCGGCAGGCCCGGATGATGCGTCTTTGCATGATGGGCACATCTTCAACCGGGCATTCGACGCCCAGATCGCCGCGCGCCACCATAATGGCGTCTGATTTCTCGATGATTTCCTGGATGTGATCGACAGCCGACGGCTTTTCGATCTTGGAGATGATCCCTGCCTTGTCGCCAATCAACTCGCGGGCTTCATCCACATCTTCAGGCCGCTGCACAAATGAGAGTGCGATATAGTCGACCTTGAGCTCCAGGGCGAAGGCGAGATCCTCGCGGTCTTTCTCGGTCAGGGCGGAAATCGGCAGTGCCCGACCTGGCAGATTGATCCCTTTACGATCGGAGAGTTTGGCAGAGGCAAGTGAGCGGACCTTCAGGCCGTCTTCCGTTTTCTCCACCACCGTCATTGTGATCTTGCCATCATCGAGCTTGATCGAGTCGCCGGTTTCAAGCGCAGCAAAGACCTCAGGATGGGGCACCGGGATTATATCCTCGCTGCTCGCTTCCTTCGCGTTGAACATCTGGTATTCCTGGCCAAAACGCAGCTGAATACTGCCTCCCTCGAAAGTCCCGGTCCGAATCTTTGGCCCCTGAAGGTCTGCGAAAATGGCCGTCGACGTGCCTGTCTTCTCTTGAATGTCGCGAATGGCCGTTACCACGGCTCTCAGCTTGTCATGCTGGCCATGGCTCATATTCAGGCGGAAGACATCGACCCCGGCTTCCTGAATCAGTTGCAGCATGGAGGGCGATGACGTCGCCGGCCCAATCGTCGAGACAATCTTACAATGGCGCTTTCTCATGGCGAGGCTCCCTCCCGTTTTCTTATCGTTCCAGATAGACAGGCAAAGCTCTGTTATCGCAATGGCACGACACTATGACACCGGTTACCTATAAGCTGATTTTATTGTGAGCCACCAGACCCATGACATTCGACGCGTTTCATCGCAGAGTTCAGCCATGACTGTTCAAATCGACATGATCTCCGATCTGGTCTGCCCATGGTGCTGGCTCGGACTGAAACGCCTTGAAGGCGCAATCGCCCTCACCGCAGACGAGTTCGACACGCAAGTCGAATTCCGCCCCTTCCAGCTGGACCCGAATGTGCCGCCCGAGGGCGTGCCCTATAAGGACTATATGGCAGCCAAATTCGGCAGCGTGAGCGAGCAGGAGGCAAGTGGCCAGAAGAGTCGCTGGACCCAGATGCGGGAAGCGCTGGAAGCCTATGGCGAAGCCGAAGACATTCCCTTCCGGTTTTCCGGCATTCCGATGCGGCCAAATACGCTCGATGCACACCGGCTCCTTCGCTGGGCGCAGGGTCAGGCCAAAGGAAAAGACGTAAAGCTCGCCCTCTTCCGGGCCTACTTTACCGATCACCGCGATATCGGGGATGCAGATGTGCTGACGGACATTGCAGGCAGTGTTGGGCTGGACCGCAGTCTGGTGGCCGATCTTCTGGGCGGCGATGCAGATGTCGAAACGGTACTGCGTGAGGAAGCCCTGTTCCGCCAACTGGGTATTTCCGGAGTTCCAACCTTCATTGCCAATCGGAAGGTGGCCGCCCAGGGCGCCGAAGACGTTGAGGCGCTGGCAAACTTCCTGCGTCAGGCGGCGGAAAACTATCCGCTTGAAGCCTCCGCTGAAGGCTAGTTGAGCTGCAGCTCTGCAAGGCGCGCATAGGTGCCGCCTTGGACCATCAGCTCCTCATGTCGGCCCGTCTCCACGACGCGTCCATCCTCCATTACGATGATCTTGTCGGCATTGCGTACGGTAGACAGCCGGTGCGCAATGATCAGGGTCGTGCGGTCCTTGGAGAATTCGAGCAAAGCCTTCTGAACCCGTGCTTCACTATCAGCATCCAGCGCTGACGTAGCCTCGTCCAGGAGGAGGATTGGCGCGTCTCGCAGGATCGCGCGGGCAAGCGCAATCCGTTGGCGCTGTCCGCCAGAAAGGTTGCGCCCCTGTTCACCGACCGGCGTTGCAAATCCGCCGGGCAGCGACTGAACAAAATCAAACGCATCGGCGCGTACCGCAGCCTGATGAATTTCTTCAGTCTGGGCGGTCATCCGTCCCAATCGGATATTGGCTTCAATGGTATCGTCAAACAGCGCGGCGTCCTGAGCCACCAGCGCCATACTGGCCCGCAGCTCACCGCCAACAAGCCGCGTCACATCCTTGCCATCGACCGACACAGTGCCAGACGCGGGATCATAGAGGCGGAGGAGAAGATTGAAGACGGTTGATTTTCCTGCACCGCTTGGCCCCACAATCGCAATGGTTTCGCCGGGCTCGGCAGAGAAACTGAGACCTTTCAGCGCCGGGCTGCCATCGGGGTAATGGAATTGCACGTCTTCAAAGCTGATGGCGCCCTTCACATCACCCACCGGCAGGGCGTCAGGGTCATCCTTTACCGTGTCGGATGATTGCAGCACTTCGAACACCCGGTCTGCAGCGGCCCCGCCTTCCTGAGCCACGGCATTGAGCGTTCCCAGTGCCCGGATTTCTGGCGCAGCAATCCCGACCAGAACAATGATACTGAGGAAGTCACCAAGCGTTGCGCCGCCCTGCGACATGCGCCAGGCCGACAACGCCAGAATACCGGCGACAGCCACACCACCGGTCACTTCGAGGATGGGGTCAACGCCAGCCTTATCGGCCAGGACCTTCAGATAAAGCTGCGCGCGTTGACGAAAACCAGCCTGCATACGCGCGCTCTGATAGTCCTCAAGTCCATAAGCCTTGACGACGCGGCCCGACTGAAAGCCCTCGGACAGAAGCGAAGTAATCTCACCCACCTGCTGCTGTGCCTTCTTGGCCCGGCGACGGACGCTATTGCCGAGCGCAATCACCGGCCCAAAAGCGATCGGATAAGCGATCAGCAGAACCAGCGTGAGCTGCCAGTCAATCACCAGCATGGAAATGATTGCGCCGATAACCGTGACAATGCCTTTGGTCAGGTTATTCGCAACGCGCAGACCCGCTTCCCGCATGGCGTTCGTGTCATTGATAAAACGGGAGACAAAATCCCCGGACGCCGCAGCCGTCAGTCGCGAATAATCACCGCGAGTCAGCCGGTCAAACTGGGCCTGCTGAACATCGACCAGTGAACGCTGCACGCCGATATTGTTGGAGAGGGTCATGGTATAGAGCGACCCTGCCCGTACAATCGCAGCAAAAACAATTGCCGCAGTGAGCGCGAAAATCAGGCCAACACCCGGCACGCCGAAACGGTTTACCAGACTCTCTGATGCCAGCGCCGACGGGTCCATCATGTATTGAAGCGTGTCGCCGACGAACTTGACCAGCACGCCTTGCGCCACGCCAGCAAGGCTGGTGACCACGGCTGCTATGGTGCCCCCGACATACCAGGGCCAGTGTCGTGCGAAGAACTGGCCGAACAGCCGGGCAAGACCGGCCCGGCCAGGACTACCAGGATCAGACGCTATGATGGGCTCCCGTTTCCGGGTCCAGTAGCTTGTGCGCATGGAGAATGAAATAGCGTGTCTCGGCGCTGTCTACTGTGCGCTGAGCCGCAGATTTCCATGCATCGTACGCCGCTTTATAGTTTGGAAATGCGCCAACAAAATCGATCTGGCTGAGGTCTTCGAACTCGACACCCGTCACGTTTTTCAATTCACCGCCGATCACCAGGTGAAGAAGCTGTTGTTGAGAGGCTACAGGATCGCTCATCGGGTATATCTCCAGGCAAGGTGTTTCAGCGCCGCAATATCACGAGTCGTTGGGGTCAGGCACATCCAGATGCCCCATCCGCGCAGTGATCTGATCGTGTAACATCGGCGTCGCGGCAATCAAGCTCCGCTGTGCTGCAATCTCACGATTATAGCGGAAATTCTGGCCCATATGACAGCTGACTTTACCGCCCGCCTCGGTCACGAGGAGCGCCGCGGCGGCCACATCCCAGTCAAACTTATTGCGCAGAACCACAACCCCGTCCCATCGCCCGTCCGCGACCAGCGCCATGCGGTAGGCTGTCGAATTCGGATGCACATCGGGAAACCGCAGCTCAGGCCAGGGCTTTGGCCAGTTTTCTGGCGCAAACATACGCGGGTCTGCGATCATACGGCTACCAGCCAGTCCAGCTCGCTGACTGACCTTGATATCTACGCCATTGCGGCGCGCACCCTGCCCCACAATCGCGCTATAAAGCTCATTGAAGACCGGCGCATACAGGACTGATGCAATCGGCTGGCCCGCTTCCAGAATCGCCAGCGCCACGCAGAAATGCGGCTGGCCGTTCATGAAGGCACGTGTGCCATCAATCGGGTCGACGATGAAGATACGGTCCGCCGAAAGCCTGGCAGGCGTGTCGGCCGTCTCTTCAGACAGCCAGCCATAATCGGGACGAGCCGAGCGGAGTTTCTCTTCCAGAAAGTTATTCACCTGGATGTCGGCTTCGGTGACCGGATGATCCGGCTCCTTGTCCCAGGTTTTGACGTCACTTTCAAAGTACGTCATGGCGATTGCGCCGGCTTCCTTGGCTGCCTCTTTCAATAGTCTAAGGTCAGCCCGGAAGTCAGCGTCCTGCAATCGTCATCCCCTCAATCATCAGACTTGGCACATTTGTCCGGCCGCGCATTTCCAGATCACTTGCCGGAACAAGACGGGCAAACATCTCGATCAGATTGTCCGCCACGGTAATCTCGGAGACGGGTACGCGATTGCCTTCTCCGTCATGCCAGAAGCCTGACACGCCGACAGAATAATCGCCAGTGTTCGGATTGATACTCGGACCGAACATTTCCGTGATCTGCAAGGCTTTCCCTGCTGCACTGATCAGCGCTTCAGGCGTTTCAGCGCCTGCTGGCAAGGTGAGGTTCGACGTTGAGATACCCGGCGGATCACCAAATCCCGGTGACGCAAACCCGTTTGGCTTGAGCCCCAGCTGACGGGCGGACGGCCCGTTAAGGAGCCATTGGGTCAGCACACCGTCTTCAACGATCTTCGTGTCCTGAACCGCCCGGCCTTCTCCATCAAATCCGCGGCTGCCAAGGCCGTAATCGAGGAAAGGCTCGTCAATCAGGTTAATCCCGCTTCGGAAAACCTGCTGGCCGAGCTTGTCTTTCAGAAAGCTCGTTCCCCTCGCAATCGCACTGCCGGAAATCGCGCTGATGAAAGCACCAATCAGGCCAGACGAGACGCGTCGATCAAAGATCACCGCAGCCTTCTGGCTGGATAGTTTTTCCGCGCCAAGACGCGCGACAGCACGTTCACCAGCTTCCCGGCCGATAGCTTCTGGGAGCGGCCGGTCAGCGCGGCGTCGGCTGGTCCAGGCATCATAATCGCGTTCCATCACACCATCGCGCTCGGCAATGGCAGACAGTCCCACCCCTGAAAGCGAAGCACGCTTGTGCGCACGAAACCCGTTGGACGCGGCAAGCCAGACTTCGCTGGCAGACCAGCTGGATCCGGCCCCCGGCACATCCTTGACGCCAGGTATGGCCCGCGCGGCCGCTTCCGCCTGAAGCGCTTCGACTTCCAGCACCTCAGGCTCAACCGGATCATCACCCCAGAAGTTCAGCTCCCGGTCATCCGGGCTCAGCTCTTCGGGTGTTGCGATGCCCGCATATTTGTCCTCGGGTGCAATCTTGGCCATTTTCACACAGCGCTCGATCATGGCGTCCAGGCCTTCAGAGCTCAGATCAGAACCGGATACATGCGCCTGCCTCTGCCCGACGAAACACCGAAGCGCGACGCCCATGGAATCATCGCGCTCAATGGTTTCGAGCTGGCCATTGCGGACCGAAACATCGACCCCCGTTGAGCGGTCAATTGCGCCATCAGCGTCGGTTGCGCCAGCGGCGCGTGCTTTCTCGATCACCTGATCGAGGATCTGCCCATAATCTGTGTCTGTCATCGCGCCGTGATGTACCCACTCAACTCAAATTGCAACTCGCAGCGCTCAATACGCCTGCTATTCCTAGTCTTCCTCGTGAACCTGCTCGAGAAGCCGGAGGATATCATTCGTATCATCCCGAATATCGAGCATGGTGATGATCAGGCCAGCAGCGAGCGTTGCGATAACCCAGCCAAGAAACAGTCCGAAAGCCGCCGAGACCCAGCGGTTCAGAAACACATCCCAGTTAAAAATGTCGGCGAATTCATCGCCGCTGATAAAGCCAACTGTGCCCGCATAAAGAATGAAGGCCGGATAGACCAGGTAAACCATCAGCCGGAAGCTGTTGATGACAAAGAATTTCATACTGCTCTCCCATCGAACCCCGTCAGAGCCTAGCCAGTTGTGGTCTGGCCAACAATCGTACGATTCGGAATAATTATTCGCGGCGTAAAAGCTGATCTATGCGGAATTTTGCGCCGCCGCTCGCCAGAAACTCATCTTTGATGGCCTGCCGGTCATAATGTTCACGCACCCAGTCCAGAAACGAAATGGGTGATTTGCGATTGAACTCGGCATAGGCGTCGAAAACTGCATCCAGAACACCAGTTTTGCCATGGCGGATGTGCAGATAATCAAATGACAGCTGTTTCTGCGCCTCTTCAATCGACACGCCTTCGCGCAACAGCTTGTAGAGCACCGCCATGATTCCAGCCCGGTCTGCGCCGGACTTACAGTGCATCAGTGCCGGATATTCGATAGAACGGAACAGCTCGTCCGCCTCCAGAATGCGATCTTTGGTCGGCGTATCGCGAGAGA
>PABS01000016.1 GCA_002699325.1 Ponticaulis sp.
ACAACTGTCAGTCCGATCGCGACCAGCATCCCAAGGATCAAGCCAATTCTCTGAGACAGAAACTCGACAGGTTTACTCGCCACGAAGGCCTCCAATCAGGACGCGGTGATGGTATCTATCACAAGAGACGCGCTGAGTATCTGTGGCAGGATGACCGGCTCGCCCCCCTCTTTCGGAAAATAGAGATACAGCGGCACCCCTGCCCGGCCATATTTGGCCAGTTCGTCGGCAATGATCTTGTTCTTGGAGGTCCAGTCGGCAATCAGCAATGAGACATTCTGCTCGTCAAAAGCGTTCTGAACACTCGATGTATGCAGGGTGGTGCGCTTGTTGACCTGGCATGTCACGCACCAGCTTGCCGTAAAATCGACGAACACGCCTTTGCCTTCCTCCTGAAGAGCGGCAACGCGCTCTGGCGACCAGACATCATCATAACCGCTGCTGGCTGTGACTTCGCCAGATGCGTCCACACCAGAGCCGGTACTTCCGCGCAAGGCCAGCGGCACAACCACGCCGCCCAGCAGAATCAGAAGCGCGGCCGATCCGATCGCAATGCTGCGCCCGACTTTACCCTGAGGCGCAGATTTGAGGATCCAGATGGCAAATGCGATCAATGTTGCGGCGATGCCGACCATGGCAACGGCGGCCGAGCCAGCCTGATTGGCCAGAACCCAGACGAGCCAGACCGCTGTGAGGAAGAGCGGAAACGCGAAGAATTGCTTTGTCCGCTCCATCCAGGGACCAGGCTTTGGCAGCGCAGACACCAGGCGTGGGAAGAGGCTGACGAGCAGAAATGGCGCAGCCATGCCAAGGCCCATCGTGGCAAACACAATCAGGATCACCCAGACCGGCTGCGTGACCAGCACGCCTGTGGCAGCGCCAATGAATGGGCCAACACAGGGCGCGCCGACAAAAGCCGCAAGTAAGCCTGTGAAGAAAGCGCCCTGATGCCCACTCTTCTCGGCGAGACCCGACCCGACGCCCATGAATGAACTACCAAATTCGAACCAGCCCATCATGTTGAGGCCAAGCGCAAACATCAAAAGCGCGAGTGCCGCGACAACAGGTGGGTATTGAAGCTGGAAGCCAAGACCCGCCGTTTCGCCTGCGGCGCGCAAGGCGGCAAGAATAACACCAAAGGCAAGGAAGCAGACCACCACGCCAACAGCATAGAAAATGCCGTGCGCACGGATTTCACCCATCTGATCGCTGCCAGCCAGCGGCAGAAGGCTTCGTGCCTTGATGAACAGGACCGGCAGAACGCACGGCATCAGATTGAGGATCGCCCCACCAATAAAGGCAAGCCCCAGAAGTCCAAGCAAGCCAGCCACGCCGAGGCCTGCGCTATCGCCAGCACCCGCGCCTGCGGCTTTTGAAGTACTGAAAGCTGTACCGGAGGTCCCGGCCATCACGTCTCCGGGCTCAGCGACAAGGTCGAACGCAATACGATTGCCCTCAACATCCTGAACGACCAGTACGCCTGCGAGCTCGTCCTCCCCGCCCATGCCAGGCGATTCCTGCAAAGAAAGCGTTACGCCATCTTCTCCGAGCGAAGCGGGCTGCACGGGTGGGTGAAGGATCTGATGATCTTCTGGAAAGAAGCGCGCATATTCAACCTCAGCGTCAAACGCTGCACGCACAGAAGGGCTTTGCAGCGAGAGCTTCCAGGGGTCACCTGACCGATCAATCCGCGCTTCACCATCGAAGTCGACTGGGATCTGGCTGTCGACCCGTTCGAAAAGCGCAGCGGTGTCAGCATTTGGCGTCGGCGTGTTAGTGACCGGTAGAAAAACAGCCACCGGCGCATCTTCAGGGATGCAGATATCTTCACAGATAAGGAAAGAGGCCGTGCCAGTCAGCGCCACTTCGCCGCTCGCATCTTCCGGTATGGTGACATCAAACGGCAGGATGAGCTCTTCCTCATAGCCGTAATTCATCAGACTATCGAGCGGCTGCGGATAAGGCGCTGGCCAGACAAAGTCGCCGATTTCTGCCTGAATCCCGTCATCCCAGATGATCTCAGACGGCAATCCGGAGTCGCCGGCGTTTTTCCAGTAAACATGCCAGTGGTCAGCCAGATCGAGATGCAAGGCCAGACGGATGGTCTGCCCCGGCGTCACTGTTTCATGGTTGGCGACCATCTCGACAAGCGCATGGCCTGAATCGACTGGCTGGGCCTCGGCGCGAGACATACCTTGCTGAAGCCCTGTGGCCATCAGCAGAAGGAAAGTCAGTCCTGATACAAAACGGGTCAGCATAGAGATGCGTCCAAACTCGAAATCATGGGTCTCATCAATGTGTAGGTGCTACATGACAGCACGAAAAGGGTCATCGCACGCTTGTGAGCGGATTTGCCTCGGCTGTGAGACCAAATAAAAAACGCGCCAGACAGAGCCTGGCGCGTTCGAAATGCAGAATTTGGGCCGCAATCAGGCGGAAGGCGCCTGCTGCATGCGAATTGCGCGCTGGATGATGTTCGACCAGTTCAAAAGCGAAACCAGGTGAGAATAAACAGCACCAAGCACGTTCTGATCGCGCAGCTGGATGAAAGTTTCCGCAGGCAGCTTGTTCAGCTTCTCTTCGGAGATCGCCCAGTAATCCGCAATCTTCTGCGCCTGGCCTTCATTACCCTGCTCATCACGCGGCTTGTAGGTCACAGTTTTCTGCTCAAACAGATCGTGTGATTCCATCAGCTTCACGAATTCAGCTGTACCGCGGCGCTGGCGTTCGAATTCCTTACAGAATTCGATTGCATCCTGCGTATATTTTGACGGCTGATCGCCTTCGAAGAAAGGCATGTCAGGATTGTCAGACACCATTGGCGCTTCGCGATCGACGCAAAGCAGAAGACGGTCCTGATTGTCGTCAGCAGCGAAGACGAAAGGATAGCGGCGGACGAAAGCCGGAAGATAATATTCTGGCAGTGGCTTGCCGTCGGCGTCGACGAACAGGTTCACGCCCTGGCTGACGCCCATAACGGCAACCGGTGTTTTTTCCGCGCCAACAAAGATGACCGGATAAGACGAAGCAGTCATGCCGAATTCGCTGATCGTTACCGGAACCGCGTGCGCCTGGCGGAGAAAACCGAATGGCTGATCAATTCTCTTTACGCCCAGCTTGCCGTGAGCTTCCAGAGAAAGCGGTTCAGGCTTGCGGTAGAATAAAACATTCCCGGTCAACTCCGGGCCTTGTCCGACGGGTGTCGTTTCCATAAAGCTCTCCAAACTTGATGCAGTCGGCTCCTTAAAGGAAAACAATTTCTGCGACAACCGACCAAAGCCAACTGCCTGGGCCAAACTCTATGATCATGTCTCTATTTTGTCGTTTTCCGCGGTCTTCGGGCACTGATCTCAGGACTTTCAGATTGATAGGCCTGATTCTGCCAGTCCTGGGCATGGCCGCCTGCTCGGATGGCCAGGAGCGCGTTTCGACCAGCGAATCCTATGTCGGAAGGCAAAGTTTATACGCTCAGCTAGACCAGCTTGAGCAAAGTCTCGGCTATGATTATCCGGCCGACCCCTTGCCTGCGCCGGACGTCACGCCACGCGAATGGGTGCGCACCGCAAGACTGGAATCTGATGCCGACCGCGAGAATGCGCGCGTCAAACGTCTGATTGCGTTTCAGGAACTGGCACGTCTGCCAGCGCCTGTCGCTGACGCTCCGGACTTCAACGCGTTCTGGGAGCTGCATGCCGCGTATCGCTTCGCCGTAGAGACCGGTCGGACAGGTCATGCCTCCTCGGATCTGATTTATTCCCGGCCCTTTCCGATAGATCATGTCAGTGGACCGCATCTGGCGGTCCAAGACCTGCTCGACTACCTGCAAAGCGATCGAAACGACTGGTCGTCGGAGGAGCTTGCAGACTATCTGCCACGCCTTGCCGCCAGCCTGAACGCCGCACATCGGCGTCTTGAACTGAGCGCCACGAGTGGCGTGCTGCCGCCTGAAGCCATTATCTCGCGGCTTCACGATGATGTGAGCGCATCCCCACTCCGTGATCAAACCAGTTTTCTTGCCTGGCGAACGGTTTGGCGCGCAACGGGTCGAGAAGAGACCCCTCGCCCGCCAGCCAAGGTCAGCCTGGCGCAGACCATGGCTGACCTGCTGGTTCCAGAGGTCGAAGCCCTTCTGAACACACTCACCGAAATACAGGCGCGCGGAACGCCCGGTGTTCCGGAGCCTTCATACGTTCCTGAACAGTTCAATGCGCTGCTGGCTCAGCTCACATCTGGTCGTATGGACGGGCAATCCTGTCTCGTGACTGCATCGCGTCTGGCCGATGAAACCGTTACGGAATTCTGGGGAGTGGTTCAGAACGACTGGGACCGGCATATTCCGATGCCTGAAACCATCGTTACTGAAGACGGTGAAACATTTACGCCCGAACGCGAGATCGATGGCATTCCCGTGCCTGAACTGCCTCAGGAAGCCATTACCATATGGTCTCAACGCGCCCCGGTTTTCCCGCTGCCACCCGAACCGGAAACAAGCGAACTGAGCGCGGCCTCCACACCTCCCGTCAGCGAGACACCACCATTGCCGGAGAGCTTTATCCGTTTCGAGCAAGCCCTGGTCAGATTGTCTGCAGATATCGACGCGTTTTCGAAAGAGCCGACTGCGCTCCTGCAAATGTCTCCCGTACTGCCCCCGGCACCTGAGGGGCGCAGCGCATCTGGCCCGCCAGGACAGTCATCTGCAATGTCCCATCTTTTCGAACGCATGGACCAGACCCGGGATAACGACGTTGTGCGCCTGAACATTTCAGTCGACCATCTGGAGCGCCTCCCCATGAGCCAGAATATTCTGGCTGTTCTGAAGAATTTCATTCCAGGCCATGACTTCCGCGTGCGCCAGGTTTCAACGAGCGAAGACACACCGCGCCTGGCGCGCGGCGTTTCAACACTGGCCTTTGACCTTGGCTGGCCTTTGTTTGCGCTGGACACGCTGGCTTCGCGAGGCGCCTTCAATCAGGCGCCTCAGCTGGAAGCTGCTATGCTGTATGACCGCCTTATGACCTTCGCCCAGGCCGAGGCGGAAGCCGGACTTTTATCCGGACTCTGGACCGAAGACGACGCCGTGCGTTCGCTGTCCTCTCGTCTTGGCATGAGCGAAGCGGTCGCGAGAGACCTTCTGCTTCTTTTCAGGGCAGAACCAGGCTTTGCCTGCGCCGCAGTTGAAGGGTACACGACCTATTCTACTCTGATAGATCGCGCTGAGGGCGTGCTTGGCCCGCGATTTGTGCTCGCAGACTTCCACGAAGAACTTTTGTCTGACGGGTCACGTCCTCTGACGATTGTCGAGCGTGATATGGATAGCTGGATTGCTGCCTCAGTGAATTGACACGGAATTGGCCCGAGTTCTGCCGCAGTGCGCCGTATTTCCGACACAGGCCGCAGGCCCCCTGTCCTCATTCATTTTTTGAGGGACGAAGAATTATGGCACGCAAATTTCGCACATATTTACTGATCGGCAGCTGCGCTCTAGCCGTGGTCGCCTGCACTTCCACGAATGGTGGATCCACCGAACGGATGTCAGCTGAAGAAGTTGCCGTGGTTTCGCCGCCGCCTGCACCTCCGCCGCCTCCGCCTGCTCCACCTCCTCAGAGCATGATTATTTCAGACGTTGCTCAGGCCCAGCGAATGGTCTCCGTCACGGGCATGAAAATTGGCGCGGCACCTGCGCCGGGGATGGAGCCACAGCTCGACAGGGAGCGATATGAAGATGTGGACAGCAATCCCATCAAGCGCGTGAGCGATGAACCCGTCTCAACCTTCTCCGTAGATGTCGACACCGCGTCCTATTCCGTCGTCCGCCGCTATCTGAATGATGGCATTCTGCCGCCGAAAGATGCGGTCCGGATCGAAGAAATGATCAATTACTTCGATTATGCCTACCCTGTGCCAGAAAGCAGCGACCCACCCTTTTCGACGAATGTCACGATTGTCCCTTCGCCCTGGTCTGAAGAGAACATGCTGATGCATGTTGGCCTGCAGGGCTATGAGATTGACGCCGATGAACGCCCACCGCTCAACCTTACCCTTTTGGTGGATGTTTCCGGATCCATGAACTCTCCCGACAAGCTGCCCCTCGCGAAGAAGGCGCTGGGCATGCTGATTGAGCAGATGACCGCAGAGGACAATATTGCCATTGTCGTCTATGCCGGTGCTGCGGGCACGGTTCTTGAACCCACATCGGGTGACGACAAAGCCAAGATCATGGCGGCACTGGAACGGCTGAGTGCGGGCGGTTCGACCGCTGGCGGAGAGGGACTGCGCCGCGCATACGCGCTGGCAGAACAATCCTTCGACGAGGATGCCGTCAATCGTGTCATGCTCCTGACGGATGGCGACTTCAATGTCGGCATTACCAGCGATGAGCGCCTCGAAGACTTTGTCTCCCGCAAGCGCGACAGCGGCGTTTATCTCTCGGTCATGGGCTTTGGCCGCGGCAATTATAATGATGCGATGATGCAGAAGATTGCCCAGACCGGAAACGGCATGGCCGCCTATGTCGACACGCTAAATGAGGCGCGTAAGCTGCTCAGCGATGATTTGTCGGGCTCGCTCTTCACCATCGCCAAAGACGTGAAAATTCAGGTCGAATTTAATCCTGAAGCCGTCACCGAATACCGGCTGATCGGGTATGAAACCCGGATGCTGGAAGAAGCCGATTTCAACAACGATGAGGTTGATGCCGGCGAGATTGGCGCAGGACACCGGGTCACGGCGATCTACGAGATCACGCCGATCGGTGCGAAAGGCATGCTGGACGAACGGCGCTATCAGCAATCGAGAACACCTCGAACTGACATTATCGCCAACGAATTCGCTTTTCTGAAACTGCGCTACAAACTGCCGGAGTCTGAGACGTCAAAGTTGATCGAAGTCCCGATCACCCATGAAATGAAGGCTTCATCGCTCAGCGCCGCACCACAAAGCACACGGCTGGCAACAGCGGTGGCGGGCTTCGGACAGCTCCTTAAGGGTGAGCCCTATCTCAATTCAGAGTTTGACTATGATGACGTGATCGAAATCGCGTTGAACGCCCGCGGCGAAGACGCCTTCGGATATCGCTCCGAATTCGTCCAGCTGGTTCGCTCCGCAAAGACTGCTGCGGCGCAGGAAGCGCTCCAGTCTTCTGGCTCGAATGAAGGCGTATACTAATTACCGAAAAACGGAGAGCCGGTCATTTGACCGGCATTCTACCAATTAAGCGACGTGTCGCGCCCGTTCAGCGTCACAGACCGGATCCAGACCTTCACGAAGATCTGCAATGCTCGTCTTGCGGTCGAGAACGCGGTCACAATCAGCAAAGAAGACAGCGCGGGCACCGTAGCGTTGCGCATCGCGCCACGCCCAGATCGGCTGGATATTGTCGCTGCGACCATCGAGTTCGACGATCCGGATGATGCGCCAGCCAAAGCCTGAATGAGACGCAAAAAGCGCGATACCCTGGCGTGCGGCCCAATCAGCATCAGGAGAGACCCGGTCAAATTTGTAATCGCGTCCCGACTTTCCACAAAAATTCACAGCCCGCATGTTCTTTCTCCGTTCCTGTGAATAACATATATTCTCTTTTTGTTCTCATCGCAACAAAGTTTTGGAACAAAATTAGAATAAATTGGAGAAATTTGCTTTATTAAGGTTTGATTAACCTTCTTCGGAAGCAGATTTTGCCTTAAAAATCGCTCGCGCAGCCAGAATAACCTCGTCTCCTGCCGTGAGCCTGCCCTTCAGAAAGAGCGTACGAGAAGACTTCTTCAGTGTTTCCAGCTGAACTTCCGTGTCCCCATCCTGATGGCCGGGCAGGGTGTTCTGAAAGTCTATTGTCACGAGATCACATCCAGAAATGAGGCTTTCAGCCTCTGTAGTCAGGGCTTCTGTCAACGTGTTCATCGCAAGGCAGAGATTTGAAGTCATAGTGCTTTAGACCCTTGCAGGCTTTTCCTCGCAACAAAAAACCGCCCCTGAGGGCGGCCTTTCATCTTACGAAGACGCGCCGACCTAGCCGTGCACTGCCTTCGATGCCTCAACAGCTTCACCGCCGCCGAGAAGATCGCCAAGGTGGGCAAAGCCTTTAATGCCGTAATTGGTTTCGTAATAGGATGAAACAGCAGGGAAAAGGCCTGCGATTTGCTGATGGCTGAGACCGAGATTCTGAAGATTGCGGATCATGGTTGTCGCCACCGCCATCCGACCGCCAGGTGTTTGCTCGATCAATTGCGCAATTTCGCCCTTCGCGCCGCCATAAACCTGGCGCGATTGATTGACGAGCTTACGAACGGCAGGAAACCGCTGGTTCAGCTCTTTCATGAAAGGTGACCCCTGGCGATCTGAAGCGCTTAGAAGAATACCGAGTGCTGCTCGTGATGTCTGGCCATTAAGGCCTGTGGTCTGAGCGACGTGTCGGATGAGATGTTTCAGCATTTTGCAGGCTCCTTTCCGGGACCCGCCAATTACCTCACGGAGTGCTTTCTGCATGGTTAAGAAAAACCTGACTGACTCGGTGAAATTGGCTGCAAAGAATGACGCCAGCCAACTGCCTCTCACACCATCAGGAAAAAGCGAGCGTCTAACGGCCACCAGTCCTCAATACACCCGAGCAGCCAAGAGAGAGATTTGCAGCTGTGCAAAACCACAGTAGAACAGCAAAGAGTTTGAAGGGTGGGAGTTGGATGTGATGGGATATTTCATAAAGAAGGCAACCGTCCTGGGTCTTCTTGCGAGCGCAGCAGCGTGCAGCGCCATCCAGGGGCCACCACCTGCTCCGCCGCTCGCGCCGCCTCCGCCTGAAGAGATGGCGGAAGCGCCTCAGTGCTTTCAGGAAACCTTCCAGGTCTATTTCGCCTCAGATCAGACAACGCTCGATTCACAAGCTGGCCTGGTCATTGACGCGATTGTGGAGGCTGCTGGCACCTGCAAACCGAACGCCATCGAAGTTGTCGGGCATGCCGACTCGATTGGATCAGAAGACGTGAATCTCCGGGTCTCGCAACGTCGTGCCGACGCCGTACTTCAGGCCATACTTGCCGAGGGCCTTGATATTGAACGGATTGAGATCGTTGCGGCAGGCGAGAAAAACGCCCTCACCGAAGATGATCTGATCGTTCCCATGAACCGTCGCGTTGAAGTTCGATTCGCGGACTAGCAATTGACCCGGCCGGGCCTCTCAGCGGTCGATCGGCTTGTCGCTGGCTTTTAGAAGCTCAGCGGTCCGGCCGCCGGTGATCAATTCGTGGCGTACCCTCAGGATATTCGTCGCAATAGTCACTTCCATCAGGAAGCAGATAAGACCGATGATCAGCGTCACAACGACGATCATGAAGAGCAATGCAACGAGGAGGCCTGCTGCGGCGCCGAAGAAGTCTGCCACGAAAACAAACGCCACGAGAAAGCAGATCAATACGGCTGACACGCAACAGAAATAAACCGCGCGGTTGCCAAATTTCATCCGTCTGTCCAGCGCGATCAGTTCAGCGACATGGCGGCGTTCTAAGGTTTCGTCTTCCCCGGCTTCAATCAGCGACTCGATCGCTCTGACGCGATCGACA
>PABS01000017.1 GCA_002699325.1 Ponticaulis sp.
GGGCGACGTCCTGCCAGCCTCGCGCGGCTTTGCGATCAATGTCGGCGAAGCTGCCCAATCCAAGAACTATCGCCCGAACACGCCGAACCCAGGATCGACAAGTAACGGCATTATCGAAATGGAATCCGAAGAAACCATTTCATCGGAATAGCATCATTAGCAGCAGCTGCAAACTGCTGCTAATATTCTGTTTTTAATGAATTATATATTCCCTATACGGATGAATTACAGCAGTCTTTCTTCATCGAAAGGAGAAATGACATGACTGGTTCACAATCCGAATTCGAAGCCCGGCTCAAGGGTGCGGGCCTTCTGACAACCGACATTCTCTATCACATGCCAGACCATCCAAAACTCCTGCAGAGCTTTACCTGGCAGACCCTCGACAATGCACCGGAATTCTCACGCCTTTCGCGCTTCCTTGATTTCTGGCGACGCGAGATTGAGGCTGTCATCCATTCTATCCGCATTGCGCATGCCGACTATGCCGGGCCTTCTGGCTGGCGGAACGTGGATGAGTTTATCCGGCATCATTAGTTCGCCGGCGTGTCGAAGGTTTCAAGCAGATAGTACAGTTTCTGCGCCAGAATTTCATGCACAGCTGACGTCTTGTGCGCGGCGTCGTAATTGATCAGCCGCGTACAGTCTGGAGCATTGGTGCAGTACTGATCCGGTGATGGCGAATAGGCTTCGAAACCGTTCTCACCGGAATTCTCGATCAGATCGCGGATATAGTAATAGGCGTCGAACAGGCGCACCTCGGCGTCCAGTTCTTCATTCAGCTCTTCCACCATCCAGTAAATGTATGTGTTGAGCTGACGGCCTGCGGCATCATTCTTTGCCTCTTCATCAGGCTCATCGGAAGCGACATAGGCGTCAGAGAGAACCGGACGCGGCGTCCGGTTTGCAATCACAATATAGTCCGCCCCGCGCTCATCGAGCGTGCGCGCCAGCTCTTTGAGATTCTCGACCGCCTGAAGGATTGCCGCATCAACCGCTGCCTGATCCGTCTTGTTGATCAGTGCAAGGTCATTTGACCCGGCATAGATGAGATAAAGCGCGTCCGGGTTAGCTGTGCCGCCTTCGCCAAGGCTTGAAAGGTATTCATCCATCTGCATCAGCGCGCCAGTGTTCTTCGCATCGGGCATGCCGCGCCGCGCGACAATATTTCCGACACCGCTCGTCGCCCCGCCCCATCCAAAATTCAGCTGTGGCACGCCAAGGCGCTCTGCCAGAAATTCGGGGAGGATCTCACCATCGGACGATCGACCGGCAATCGTGTTCGGAGGCGGAATGATCCCATCCTCAGGGGAAGAGGCTTCTGCGCTGAGGCGACCAATATCGACATTGCTATCGCCAATCACGACCATCTGATCGAATTCGACCGCAGCCGCTGGCAGAGCCAGCATCAGCCCGGCACAAATGCTACCCAGAATCTGTTTCATCGCCATTGGCATGTGCTCCTCCTAATTCCGCAATTCTTCATGGCATGGCTGCGCAGGGATTGAAAATCACGAACCGCGTTTCCGGTCGCGCGGGGCATGGACAAACGCCACCAGAACAAAGCTGATAATCATCAGCAGATACCAGGCGCCAAGCTTGTGTATGGACACCATTCGCCAGCCTGCCTCCTGCCCCGGATAGGTCCAGGCTCGCGCAAACGTTCCGGCATTTTCAGCAAACCAGATGAACAGCGCCACCAATAAAAGCCCAATCACAAGAGGCATGGGGCGGTGCTCAAGGTCCGGACGAAACCAGATCACGCAGGGTCCATAAATCACCACCGTCGCCACAAACAGAGCGAGGCGAATATCCGCGATGAAATGGTGCGTGAAGAAATTCACATAGACGGCGAGTGCGAGAAGCCCCTGTATCCAGAGGGGCGGGAAACGATCAAACCGGAATTCAAATATCCGCCAGACGCGCGCCAGATAGCTCCCCACGCAGGCATACATAAAGCCGGAGAACAGCGGCACATCACCGATCCGAAAGAAGCTCGGCTCTAGATAAATCCAGCTCCCCTGCCAGGTCTTGAAGACCTCCATGATCGTGCCGACCACATGAAAGACGAGTATGACCCTCGCCTCCTCAAAGGTCTCGAGACCGCTGAGAAGCAGCACGATCTGAATGCCAAGCGCGCAGAGAAAGATAAAGTCATATCGCGCCAGCACGCTATCTGCAGGGTAAAAGAGAAACGTGCCGACCAGCAGAACGATCATCGCCCCGCCGAACAGACAGGCCCAGGCCTGCTTGATCCCGAAGGACAGAAATTCATAGGCGCCAAGGCTCCACGGGCCCTTCACCCAGCGCGTGCGCAACGCAGTGTGCCTGGCATGAAGCCAGTCTCTGATCTGTCCGGATTTTCTCACGCTTATCCTCCCGCCCTCCGGACACTGTTCTGAAATCCGGACAGAAAAAGGGCAGGATTTCGCAGGCTCAGCGGCTTTCAGGTACACAATACAGGCGAGATCGGAAATTCTGGCTACATTACAGAGACAATCCACCCCCGAGCTGGATCAGATCTGGAAATTCGGGCAGGCTGCAATTGCGACTGACCAAAGCCAGTCCTGGAGTGGAGAGGGAGAAGGATAAGACATGCTGGATGATGATCATGACGATGCGCGATCCATTCACTCAAAGCTGAGTTCCATTGATAGCATGCTGAAGATCCTGATTGTTATTGGCGTGCTTGCCCTGCTCCAGCTGTACGGGTTTGGAGATGTGGTCCTGTCATTCTTCAAGAATGTCTTCTAGCGCCCACTCAGATCTCTAACGCCAGACTCCCGAGCATTCGCTTTGCCGGCTCATCGGCCGCCCAGCCTGCCCGCGCGGCTCGGTTCGATGAGGACGTTCGAGATTTTACTTGCGACTAATTCGCATTTGCATATATTGAGCAAGAAGTACCCATATTCAAATCTGATCGCGGCGGGCGGCGTGGCCCCAGCCACAGCGTTTCCTCCCGCTCGTCCACCGTCCGTCGCGGTCAGTAAAGCGAGACCTCATGACCCATCCTTCCCTCATGCCGGACACTTATCTGCCAGAGCTTGGAAAAGGGTCAGGCTATTTCCTGCTGGCGTTTCGAGGCATTGCCTTTGGCGGCGCGCGCTGCAATTGCCTCAATCGATTTTATGAGAATGTGTTCGGCCCGGCCGGTGAAACAGTGCTCACTGAAATCAGAATACTCGCACGCTATCTCGGCAATGTCGGCCATCGGCGAATCAAACTCGCTCAGCCCGGCTGCGCGCGTCTGACGCATGATGAAGCGAGCCTCCTGTCAGCCCTGTCTGCCGCTCAGAACGGTGACAAGGCATTGATGGAAGCGCATCTGAGCTGGCTTATGGCTGGTTCCGTCTGCTTTGAGATCAGCCAGTGCCTGACGGCCATTTCTGAGACATTTCAACAGGCGAGACTTCACGTCACTGCGCCAGAGGCCGCGCCGGCAACGCCCCACACCCTGCCGGACAAAGCCCGGCTCGGCGTGGTGGGCATCGCTTAGTCGGCCACTCTTATAGCTCAGCCAGAATGGCGTCGCCCATTTCGGATGTGCTCATTTCGCCACCCAGGTCACGCGTGCGTGCGCCTTTTTCGAGCGCGGTCGACACGGCCTTCGAGATGGCATCAGCCGTTTCGATCCGGTCGAGGTTCCAGCGCATGGCCATCTCCAGAGACAGGATCGCCGCGCAGGGGTTTGCCTTGCCCTGACCGGCAATATCCGGCGCAGAGCCATGCACAGGCTCATACAGGCCGGGCTTACCGGCATCTGACAGCGACGCGGATGGCAGCATGCCAATCGAGCCCGTCAGCATGCTCGCCTCATCCGACAGTATGTCTCCGAACAGGTTATCCGCAAGGATCACATCAAAGCCTTTCGGCTCACGGACCAGCTGCATGGCGCAGGCATCCGCCAGCATATGATGCAGCGGCACGCCGGTGTCTTTGAGTTCGGCATCGTAAAGCGCCTGGACTTCCTCTTTCCAGAGCTGGCCGGAATCCATGACATTCGATTTCTCAACCGAGCAGACCCCGCCCCAGGTGCGATCATAATTGCCGCGACCCTTGGCGATATCGAAGGCGACGCGCGTGATGCGGTGAATCTCAGGAGTGGTGTATTCGGCATTATCAAATCCGCGACGCGTGCCGTCCGGCAGGGTTTCAATGCCTTTCGGCTCTCCGAAATACACCCCACCAACCAGCTCGCGGACGATCAGAATATCGAGGCCTTCAACCAGATGCCGCTTCAGCGCAGAAGCGTCTGCCAGCGCAGGAAAGCAAAGCGCAGGACGCAGATTCGCATAAACATCCAACCCTTTACGAAGGCCCAGAAGACCCATTTCCGGACGCTTGTCGCGCGGCACACCGGCCCATTTCGGCCCGCCGACTGCCCCAAGCAGAACAGCGCTCGCGCCCTTGGCACGTGTCAGCGTCTCTTCTGTTAGCGGTGTGCCATGCTCTTCATAGCTCGCGCCACCAACAAGTCCGTATTCCAGGGCCAGGTCGGGGGCGACCTTTTCGGCCACGCGAACCGTTTGCTCAATAACTTCAGGGCCAATCCCGTCACCGGGAAGGAGGAGGAGTGTCTGTGCCATGGTATTTACTCTGTCACTGTAACGGGAAATGTCCGGACGTCGGCAGGCTCCGCCTCTGGACCCGGACGCTTATAGCGGAATGTCAGATTGGTTTTGCCTGCGGTCGCGCCGGAGAATACAAAACGGCGTGTGCCGCCTGAACCAACAAGGCCGTCCGGTGCAGGATCTGCAACATAGGTGCTCTCATCATAATTCAGCGTGCCCGACCAGCCTGGCTTCAATTCCCAACGATAACCCGTCGAAGGGTTCTCAGGCAGGAATAGCTCAAACTGTCGATACTGCTTTACCGACAGCGCGGTCCCGCTCACGGGATCGGCGTAGCTCTTCAGTTTACTCGCTACGCGAAGACCCTTCACTTCGGGATCAGTGTTGAGCGGATCAACCGCGCAGGACGAAACCAGTAGCGCGCAAGCACCCAAACACGCCAAAAGGATCTTCATCCCGTTTTCTCCAGCCAGGGCGTCGTCAGTTTCCGGCGCGCTTCAAACTCAGCAATCTTGTCATCTGATTTGAGAGTCAGGCCGATATCGTCCAGGCCTTCGATCAGATTGTGGCGACGCGTATTGTCGAGGTCGAAGCTGACCTTCTCGCCATCCGGCAGCGTCACTTCCATGTTCTCCAGATCAACCGTGAAGATGTGATTGCCGCCGCGCGCGTCATCCATCATCCGATTGACGACAGCCTGCGGCAAAGCGATCGGCAGAATGCCGTTCTTGAAACAGTTATTATAGAAAATATCCGCGAAACTTGGCGCAATAACACAGCGAATGCCCTGATCGAGCAGCGCCCATGGCGCATGCTCACGCGACGATCCGCAGCCGAAATTCGCGCCCGCAATCAGAATGCTGGCGTTTTTGTACTCATCCCGGTTCAGCACAAAATCCGGATCGGGAGAACCATCCGCCTTGGTCTTCAGTTCGTAGAACAAACCCTTAGCCAGTCCAGAGCGCTCTGTGGTCTTCAGAAACTGCTTTGGAATGATCATGTCGGTATCGACATTGGACATGCGCAGAGGCGCGGCGGGGCCGGTGAGTGTCTTGAAAGCTTCCATGCGCCCTATCTGCCCAGAAAGCCCGGCGGAATCAATTCAGAAATCGAGGAGCTTTCCGCTAACCCTTTGTGTCCAGAAGCAGTGTCGGCACACCAAGGTCGTGAGATTTCACGCTCATCACGCGTGTGCCGGGCTTCCTGCCCTTGCGCACCTCAGAGACCTTTACCCCCCGATCAGACAGCCGCTCATGTGCTGCATCCAGATCTTCGATCTCATAAGTCATGCCCCACAGCGCGTCAGGGTCATCCTGCGTCATGCTGTTATCGAGGCGGTTGATCACTTCAAGCGTTGTGTCGCCGGTTCTGAAGAACAGGAAGCGCGCACCCCAGTCTTCATTGGTGCGGTCCAGCGCCAGGCGCAGATCGAGCCGCGCGCCATAGCTAGCCATCGCCCGGTCCGGGTTGCCGGTATTGATTACCACATGGTCGAGCCGCGTCACCGCATCATTCGAAGCGCGCAAATAAGGAAGTTCGTTTTCTTCCTGCTGGAGGATGAACACTTTCACCTCACCAAACACCTCGGCCTCACAGCGAAAGCGCGCCCAACGCCGACTAAGCCCAGAGTAATTCGCAGCCTGGTGCGAAATGCTTCCCGGCTTTAATCCGCGACGATGACAGAGATAATGCGCATCTCCGATATCTGAGGTGCGAAACACAAGGCTGGTGAGCAGCCCTTCGCGATCACCCAGCAATTCGCGTATGCGGTCACCCACAGGCCCGGAGCCATGGGGGGCCAGTAATTCAATTGTGGTATTGGACAGCGCGAATTGGGTCGTCACCGTGCCGTCTTCAGCGGACATATGCTGCCAGTCGCGGCGCCGTCCAAGCAGGGTTTCATACGTCGCGACCGCCTTGGCATGATCGGCGACCAGTATGACCAGATGGTCGAGGCTTTCAGCAATCATGTCACAACTCCCTGTCTCCGGGGAGGCTTACAGCCTGTCGGCAGGAACTTCCAGAGTGTGCGGAAAAGCTAGTCGGCGCGCCCAACCAGAGCGCTTTTGAATCGCCGACGAAGGTCCCAGCCGGCGTCATCGTTCGGAAAGACCTTGTCCAGAAACGAATCCGGCAAGTCTTCCGTCTCAATGAGCTGCGGCTCGTCGCTTGCCAGGGATTGTCTTTCTCGAATGTCGATCAGAACATATTCAAGAACATTTTCCAGCACACGATAAGCAACCTCACGGCGCTGCCTCAGTGCAGCGAGCTTGCCATGATCGCAAACCTGTCTTGCTGCAACGGCAGCAGCAAGTTTGTTCTCTTTCTCAAAACTCCGATCAATAGTTTCAGTCAGAAAGCCAATAAGCGGTTTGTAATGCCGCGCTTTCAAAGTTGTGATGCCTGTCATTCAGGTGGAGGCCTATTTTTTGTTTTATCTCTGCCGGAAAATACAACGCCCGGTCGCGCAGCGAGCCTTAGAACATGCACGTCCTTTCCTGTCTGCTTAATTTTTCAGCACATTTCATGAAAATTTGGAATATCGACAATAACGTTCTGGAATTTGGAAATTTTTAGAAAACAATTTCAAGTGCTTGCGGTTACCGCGAAAAATGATTGCGCGATCATTCAACATTCTGTCGAGCGGTGACAGACAGCCTCTTTCGCAGGTCAACGCAGTCGATTCATCGTTTCCTCATAGCCCTCTGGCATCCATTTTGCTGATTCACAGCGAAAACCGAATGCACGGTCAAAGCTGAACAGACAGGATAGTCATGGGGCGCATAGTTTTCTTTCTGACGCTAATAGCCGCGGGGCTCGCCATTGCGCTTTTCGTTTTCGATGGCGACGTACCGACAGGCGGCCAGACCTATGCTCAATCATCAGGCAATTTTGGACTCCGGCAGACAAGCTCGCCGGACGCCAGCACGGCCTCCCCTCCTGCCGCTGTCAGCACACCTGTCTCCGCCTCCCCGTCGCAATCGCCGATCAATCGTTGCGTCAATATGGGCGGCGCGCTGGAAGCCGAGAACGAAGGCGACTGGGGGTATACGATCCGCCGCTCAGATTTTACGCGTATCAGAGCAATGGGCTTTGATACCGTGCGCATCCCCGTCAAATGGTCAGCACATGCTGACCCACTGCCGCCCTACAGTATCGATCCTTCGCTGTTTACCCGGGTCGACACAGTAGCAAAACAGGCCATTGATGCAGGTCTCCAGCCGATCATCGATGTGCACCATTATGACGACATCAATGAAGACCCCAAGGGGCACACTCCGCGTCTGATGGCGATCTGGAAGCAGATCTCAGAGCATTACGCAAACTGGCCCGACGATCTGATTTTCGAACTCCTCAATGAACCTCATACCGAGCTGACCGCGAAACGCATCGACAAACTGAACCGCGCACTTCTCCGTCAGGTCCGCGAGACCAATCCGGATCGTTGGGTCATTCTCGGTGGCGGCAATTGGGGCTCGCTTGAAGGCTTGATGGAAACGAACCCGCCCTACGATCCGAGGGCCATTGTCACCTTCCATTATTATGAACCCTTCGAATTCACCCATCAGGGTGCACCCTGGGCCTGGAAGAAAGTTCCGCTTGGGCAAACCTGGGGCACGTCCGAGGATCGACAGGACGTCGTCGCACATCTGACGGCTGCGGCTCGCTGGCAGGAGAAAGTGGGCATGCCGGTCTTCCTTGGCGAATTTGGCGTCTATGTTGAAGTCGATGACACCCAGCGCGCCCAGTATGTCGAGTTCGTCCGTCGCACGTCAGAACGTCTGGGAATGGGCTGGTGTTACTGGGACTGGGGCACCACACTGGGCATGTACAATCTGGAACGCGAAACCCTCCACCCCGGGTTTCAAACCGCCCTTTTTGCCGACTGAGCTTTTCGCAGGTGCATCATAAACGCCTTGACGGTTGGCTCTGGCGTCCCCAAAACCACTACTATGATTATCATTTAGGAGGACACGACCTTGAGCACACAAGACGATCCGGTCGTAATTGTCGGAATGGCACGCACGCCAATGGGCGGCCTGCTGGGCGATCTCGCAAGCTTTTCAGCCAATGAACTTGGCGCCGCAGCAATCAAAGCTGCGCTGGAAGAAGCTGGCGTCGATCCTGAAGAGATCAATGAAATTGTCATGGGCAACTGCCTGCCGGCAGGTCAGGGCCAGGCACCTGCACGTCAGGCTGGCATCAAGGCCGACCTCGGCCAGCACGTCGAATCCACAACCATCAATAAGATGTGTGGTTCCGGCATGCAGGCGGCGGTGATGGGCACAGCCTCCATCCTGTCCGGTCAGGCTCAGATTGTCATCGCCGGCGGCATGGAAAGCATGACGAATGCGCCGCACATGATCGACCTGCGCAAGGGGCACAAATACGGCCACACCCAGACCAAAGACCATATGGCGCTGGACGGTCTTGAAGACGCCTATGCCGGCGAGCCTATGGGCAAATTTGCAGATATGATTGCCGAGAAATACCAGTTCACGCGCGAACAGCAGGACGAATACGCCCTTGAAACGCTTCGTCGTGCGCAGGAAGCGTCTGAAAAAGGCAAGTTCAAGCGAGAGATTACGCCCGTCACGGTCAAGACCCGCAAGGGCGACACGACCATCGACGAAGACGAGCTGCCACGCACAGCCCGCCCCGACAAAATTCCAACTCTGCGCCCGGCCTTCAACAAAGAAGGCACGGTTACGGCTGCCAACGCCTCCGCGATCTCTGACGGTGCAGCGGCACTCGTTCTGATGAAAAAGTCAGAAGCCGAGAAGCGCGGCCTTAAGATCATCGCGAAGATCGTCTCTTCTGCATCCCATGCCCACGCGCCGGAATACTTCACGACCGCACCGGTGCCAGCCATGCAGAAAGCACTGGAGAAAGCCGGCTGGAAAAAGGATGACGTCGACCTCTGGGAGATCAACGAGGCCTTTGCCGTCGTTCCGATGATCGCGATGAAAGAGCTCGGACTCAGCCATGACACTCTCAACGTCCATGGCGGCGCCTGCGCACTGGGTCACCCGATTGGTGCATCCGGCGCACGCGTCATTGTCACGCTTCTTTCTGCGATGGAACAGCAGGATAAAAAACGCGGCGTCGCCTCGCTCTGCATCGGCGGCGGCGAAGGCATTGCCATGTGCCTTGAGCGCGTCTGATCGCAACTGAAACTGAAATCTCTCAATTAGGCCCTGACCTCGTGGTTGGGGCCTTTTGTTTTTAATGGCGTTCAGTTTTGAGAGCGCAAACCTGTCAGACTGAGGTGCACGCTGGACCGGTCAGACCCCCTCGGCTAGGGTCGGCTCAGTGTCGGGACCGATTGGGAGAATTGAATGATCCGCTTATTTACGACTGCCGCCTGCCTCACTCTGGCAACCCCGGTCGCCGTCGCCGCCCCGGCTAATTTTACACCCGGCCTTTGGGAAACCAGCATCACCTTCAGTGTTCTGGAACAGTCAAACACAGACGCCACAACCGATTGCATGGGCCCTGAAGAGGCACAGACCGAGCTCTCCAGCCTGGCATCGGAATTTGCGACAGGCATGGGCTGCACAGCGCAGAATCTTAAGGAAGGTGACAACACAGTCAGCTTTTCAATGTCCTGCACGCCGGATTCGGTTTTCAACGCCGGAAATGCAGTAATGACGAAAGTGTCTGATACGAATTTCAGTATCGAAGGCGATTTATCGCTGACGCTCCCCAATCAGCAAGACGCCGTTGGTAAGCTCCGCACGAACTCCAGGCGCGTTGGCGCTTGTAGTTAAGCTGAGCGACTGGAGATTTACATGTTGAAACATCTGCTCTGTCTTGCAGCAATCGGCGCGATCGCACCTGTGGCTACCGCTGTGCCCGGCAACTTCATCACCGGACAGTGGGAAACGACGCTCACCGTCACCCTTGGCAAACTTTCAGACACGCAAACGCTCAGCGAGTGCATGGCGCCCGAAGAAGCCAATCAGTCGATGGAAGGCCTCGCTGAAGAATTCGCGGGCGGCATGGGGTGCACAAGCGAGATCACAGGCACGACCGCCGACACTGTCGCGTTTGACCTGTCCTGTTCACCTGAGTCTGTTTTCACCGAAGGACGCGCCACTATGACCCGCGTCTCGTCTACCGGTTTTACGCTCGAGGGCGAACTCGGCGCTGACATTAACGGCCAGCTCATGCCAGCAACCATCAAGGCGAATTCGGGCCGGGTGGGGACCTGCGAGAGCTGACCTTCACACAGGCCACACCCACATGGATGTGCCGTTCAGGGTTTCTCTGGCGCTTTGTGAAGCGGTATGTTTAAGGTCTGTCATCGGAGAGCAGGCTTCATGACCCCACACGCCTCACCAGAGCAATCACGCAGAATGAGCGTCCATGAGTAGGGCGGAAATCCTCCGTCATTTTACCCAGCAGGCCAGCTGGAACAAGGCGCTGGCCTCACCGCTTACCGCGGCTCTCCTCGAAAAAATGGCAGACGACTTCGACTCGGATGGCGTCCTGTCTGCCCTCCTCTCAGATTGGACCGGCAATCCCGTTCGGGACGCTCTGGGCCTTCGTTTACTGGGAGCACTTCACTATGCGGTGCTCGCGAAACGAGACGATGCGCTGGCTGACGCCTTCCCAAACCGCGACCGTGAAGACTGGGACATCGACCAGATCTGGCCTGAAGCCGAGCGCTTTCTTCGGTCAGAGACAGACTGGGTCCGCAGCTTCATCAAGCACCCACCTCAGACGAACGAAACACGTCGCGGCTTCATGTTTCTCACCGGCATGCTGAACCTCGCCAAACAGTTTCGTATGCCGGTGGACATGCTTGAGCTCGGCGCCAGTGCGGGACTGAACCAGTATTTTGACGAATTTCGCTACACAACGCAGAACTGGAAATGGGGCAACCCAACCTCTCCGGTGCAGGTGTCGACGGAATGGCAGGCCTCACTCCCGCCACTGGCGACCCCGCTTACCGTGCTTCAACGCAAAGCCTGCGACCAGAACCCGCTCAGCCTGTCAGATCCGGAGACCCGGCTCCGGCTCAAAAGTTATATCTGGCCAGATCAGCAGGAGCGCTTGTCACGGTTTGATGCGGCGGCCGACCTCGCCATTGAGCGAAATATACAGGTGGACAAAGCAGACGCCGTCGAATGGCTTGCAAGCCAGTTGAAGAAGAGACGTCCGCGTGTGCTCACAGTCGTCTGCCATTCGGTGTTCTTTCAGTATCCGCCGCGCGAAACGCGTCGCAAACTCACACAACTGATTGAGCTTGCGGGTGAGGATGCCTGCCCGGACTCCCCTCTGGCCTGGCTCCGCTATGAGCCCGAAGCCATATGGACCGAAACGGATTCCGCCCAGATGTTACTCGACTTTCGCGTCTGGCCCGGCAACAGCCACACCCGACTTGCCCGCTCGGATGGCCATGTCCGTCTTGTGACACCGGCTTAAGCCTCTTCTTTCGGAGGCTCTTTCCGGTCACGGACCAGCTTCACCTTCAGTTCTGAATCGCCCATGATCCGGATCTCGTCCTGACGAAGTGGCAGATCGATTCCATTCTCTTTGAATTTATCCCATAGCGTCAGCATCACCGCTGAGCCGATGTTGTTGATGCCGTTCTGAGGATCGCGGATCCAGAACCGCGCCTCCATCTGAACTGCCTCATCGCCGAACTCCATCAGCAGACATTTCGGCTCGGGATCGCGTTGCACACGCTCATGCTCCAGGCACGCCTCGACACACAGTTTCGCCGCCAGCCTGAGGTCGCTTTCATATTCAACAATGAAGCGGCGCTTGATCCGCACGAGATTGTTCGAATAGCTCCAGTTGACCACTTTATTGGTCACCAGCTGTTCGTTCGGGATAAGGTGTTCTTTCCCATCGCGCGTGATGACAGACGCATAGCGCAGACCCAGCGACTTCACCTCACCATAGGTGTCGTCTACTTCGATAACGTCATGCGGCTTGATCGACCGGTCGGTCAGAAGGATGACGCCCGAGATGAAGTTGGCAACGATCTGCTGCATGCCAAAACCAAGGCCGACTGCCAATGCGCCGCCAAATACAGCCAACCCACCGAGCGGAATGCCAATACTGGTCATGGTCAGGAAAGCCGCAGCGATGAAAAGACCAATCTGAATGGCATTTGCCATCAGGATCCTGAGTGAGGGCTCCACCTTTGGCAGCGTCTCAACGCGCGCCTTCAGTCGTTTGGATAGCCATTGTGCCGCAAAGAGAAAAATCGCAGCCATCAGAATGGCCTGAAGCACAAAGGCCAGGTTAATCAGCTTGGTGTCGAACATCACACCTTTGCTGTTCACCCAGACCCAGATGTCGTCGAGCACACCAAACGCATTCAGTATGGCCAGCCCCCAGGCCGCCCAGCGCACAGGCTTTCTGAGGTCAGCTGGCAGAAACTGCGTGATGAGCTTGATGACCAGCCAGGCCGTTGCAAGGCTGGCCGCCAGACGCACAAGGATGAAGGGCTGGGCAAAGGCCTGAAGCAGCGTCACGCCGACCCACAACAAGGCGATCCAGATCGCAGGCCGTAATCCTGGGTCAAGCACAAGTGGCGCAACCTGTTCGACCTTATCGCGCACCCCGGCAGGAAGTCTTTCGATGCCATACCTGATCGCCCGGCGTACACGCGGAGCCAGGATCAGGCCAATCAGCAGAGCAGCGAGAATAATGCCGATCTGAACACCAATGGCCATCAGGTTTTCAGGGGTCAGGAGGTGGAGCTGTATCCAGTTCCAGGCATCTGTCGCCAGTTCCTGAGCCTGCAGTGCCAGGTTTTCGCTCTGCGCCGGGTCAGCCGGCTGCCCCCCTGGCTCAAACGGGCCAGCAGGTCCTTGCGCCTGTGCAGAGGTGAGAGGTGAAGGGCTGACCATGATAACGACACCGGACATCAACGAATGTGCTGAACATTAAACGAATTTGGGCGGCTGTCATGTCTGGGAGATCGTCGTCGCCTATTAGACCGTCCAAGCATTTCACGTCAGGGTGCGACAAATTGTCAGCGACATATGCCTCCCATATTTAATTAACCAAAAGAACACATAGTCACAAAATGCAACCTGCAATTATAGCCAGGCAAGTGACCTGTTTTCCTTTGGTTTTCTCTGTCTTGATTCAGAGCGCTTGTAGGGATTTTTGGTAACCGGCTGCGGAAAATTGCATCGACTAAGAACAGTTTTTTTTACTGAGACGACACAAATTCGGGCAGCTTCTTAATCAGGTGAGTACGTCGATGAATTTCAAGAATGCGAAAATTTCGACCAAGATCCTTATGATCGTGGCGGGGTTTGGTATGGCGCTGGGTGTAGTCGCAGCCATCGGCTGGCTCAGCCTTGAAAACATGGCGAAATCAGCAAACCGGATTGAACTGGCTGCAGAGCAGATCGAACTCACTGCACGCCTCGACCATGACGCGATTGATCTCAACCGTAATGAATACAGGCTGGCTGCAAATCCTGCCGAATTCGAAGAAATCCGTAATGCTATCAAACATGATGAAGCAGACTTCGAAACGCTTCTTGAAGAGCTTCGGTCCATCGCATCTGACTCTATGCAGCCTGCTTTGGAAGATATTGAGCACGCCTATGCTGCGTATGTCGCTGATATCGAGAAGAGCCTGACGCTTGCAGAAACAACTGAGGCAGAGCTGAGCCAGGACCAACTCAATCTCCTTGAGGCGGTCGCCCATTCCGTCCCGCTTATGGAGGAATTAGAACACCTCATCACAGATTTCGCAGAACAGGCTCAGCAGAACGCCTTACAAACGGCTCACGCAGCGGAACGGACCGCTCATATTTCGGAATTTTTGATTATCGCTGTTGGCATTCTGTCTGTCATCATCGGCGTCACCACGGCTATCTTCATCAGTAAGCGCTTCATTTCGTCCCCGCTTCAGCGCGTCGTTCAGGGCCTTGCCAAGGTGTCGTCTGGCGATCTCACGCATGAGATTGATTCTGATGACCGTACAGACGAAATCGGAGAGCTCAATCAGGCGCTGCAACGCTTTATCATCAGTGCCCACGAGAAGATTGAGCTGATGCAGAAACAGGAAGCTGAGGATCGGCTCAAGCTCGAGCGCGCAGAAAAAGTGCGCGACCTGACCGAACGCTTCCAGCTGGACATTTCGGAGGCTATCACTTCGCTCGCCGGCGCTGCGGAAGAAATGGAAGCCACGGCCGTGTCCATGTCTGCCACGGCAGAAGAGACCAATGCGCAAACGCACAGCGTGTCGTCCGTCACGGTCCAGACAGCCTCAAATGTCCAGACCGTTGCCGCCGCCACTGAAGAAATGCTCGCAGCAATTTCAAGCGTCTCAGACCAAATGGGACGCGGCGCAAGCATTGCCGCAGAAGCCCGCAAGCGGACCCAGACGACAATTGAAAAGCTCAGCGCACTTTCCAATTCTGCAGATGCGATCGACGACATCCTTAAGCTGATCACAGATGTCACGGCACAGACCAAGCTTCTCGCCCTGAACGCCACGATTGAGGCGGTGAGAGCCGGTGAAGCGGGCAAAGGCTTTAACGTGGTCGCCCATGAGGTCAAAGCACTGGCCGAGCAGACCGAAAACGCCACGGCGACCGTCACGCGTCAGATCAAGGAAATCCAGCAGGCCACCGCCGAGATCGTCAGCTCAGTCAACGACATCAGCACAGTGGTTGAGGATGTGAGTGATGTCACAACCATCGTTGCGGCCTCAACGGAGCAACAGGTCACATCCACCGCTGAAATCAGCAAGAATGTCGCCGAAGTCTCTACTGGGACGGGGCATGTTTCTGACTCTCTTTCCATGCTGGAACAGGCAGCACAGACGACCGCTTCGGCGTCTGTTCAGGTCACCTCAACTGCGCGGGAACTCTCCCACCAGAGCCTCAACATCAAAACCTGTATTGATGGGTATCTCGCCTCTGTCGAAGCCGCCTGAGGTTTTGCGATCAGCCTTTGTCGGAGTCTGACTCTGATAAAGGCTGTTTCTCCTGAGGGAAGAGGTCAAGCTGGTTTGGGTCGACCGGCTTTTTCCGCGCCTTGGTGCGCCCCCTCCGGAAATAGAGATCGTCTGTGTGCTCTTCCTTTTTTGGCGTTTCCACAGGCTGAGACAGAATGACTTCCGCCTCGCTGAGCACCCGCCAGAATTTCAGCGCAATAACGGGTCGGCCTTTTTCAGATTCGTAAATCTGGGCAGCACCGATTGAAAGCGCCGCCTGTATCGAGCTTTGCAGTTCTTCAGCCCGCTCCGGCCCCGGACGCATCCATTCGGTTTCAAAGCGCACATCTCCGCCCGCCACACGGCGCGCAGCCGCCTGAGTCCGCTCATGACCAAGCGGAGCGGTCAGCGCATCCATAGCGCTCGCAGCAATGGGATACATCAAACTCATATCAGCAAAATAGCCGCTTACATCACCCGGCCAAAGGGGTCGCGACGAAGGATCACATCTTCGCGCTCAGGTGAGGTCGAAACAAGTGCCGCAGGACAGCCGACAAGCTCTTCCAGGCGGCGAATATATTTCACCGCTTCTCCGGGTAGCTGATCCCAGTCACGCGCGCCTTGTGTCGAGCCTTTCCAGCCCTTCATTGTCTCGTAAATCGGCTCAACAGCGGCTTGTTCCGCTGCCGTGGCAGGCAAACGATCAAGCACCTTATCACCCAGCTTATACGCGACACAGATCTTGATCTCTTCAAAGCCATCCAGAACATCAAGCTTGGTAATCGCAAGGCCATCGACGCCGGAAACCGCGCAGGCCTGACGCACCATGACCGCGTCAAACCAGCCGCACCGACGCTTGCGCCCGGTATTCACGCCGAACTCATGTCCGACGCGGCCCATGGTCTCGCCAATTTCGTCATTCAGCTCGGTTGGAAACGGGCCAGATCCCACGCGTGTCGTGTAGGCTTTGGCGAGGCCGAGCACATAATTGATGGCGCGCGGTCCAAGGCCTGAGCCGGCTGCGGCCTGCCCGGATACGACATTCGAAGAGGTCACAAACGGATAGGTGCCGTGATCGACATCCAGCATCACGCCCTGTGCGCCCTCAAACAAAATGCGGCGGCCAAGCTTATAAGCCGCATCGAGACGCTGCCAGGCTGGCCCGGCATATTTCAGAACCTCGTCCGCGATCTCCTGCAGCTGCTTTTTCAGCTCTGCGGCATCCGGCGGCGGCAGGTCCAGCCCTTTGCGAAGCGGTTCATGGTGCGCGATCAGGCGCTCCAGTTTCATGTCGAGCGCAGATTCGTCAGCAAGGTCAGCCACACGAATCGCGCGGCGACCCACCTTGTCTTCATAAGCCGGGCCAATGCCGCGCTTGGTCGTGCCGATCTGCGCGCCACCCGCCTGCGCTTCGCGCGCTGCATCGATATCCTTGTGCCAGGGCAGAATCAGGCAGGCATTGTCCGCCAGAAGCAGATCATCCGGTCCCAGATGAACGCCCTGCTCTTTCATGCCGGCGACTTCGCTGATCAGCTGCCATGGGTCGACCACAACGCCATTGCCAATGACAGACAGCTTGCCGCCGCGAACCACGCCAGACGGCAACAGGTTCAGCTTGAAGACTTTGCCGTCAATCACCAGCGTGTGCCCGGCATTATGGCCGCCCTGAAAGCGAACAATCACGTCCGCCCGATGGCTCAGCCAGTCAACAATTTTACCCTTACCCTCGTCGCCCCACTGGGCGCCGACAACGACA
>PABS01000018.1 GCA_002699325.1 Ponticaulis sp.
AACTGAAGGGTTATGCCTACGACGTCATAACCCTGCGCTTTCAGGAGTGCGGCGACAACGGAAGAGTCTACGCCGCCAGACATGGCGGCGACGACACGGGTTTCGGATGGGGGTTTGGGAATGCCCAAAGAATTGAGACCGTCCACCATGAGCGATGGCGCGGTCAGCTCGGCGATATTCATTTTGCTCTCTCCAGCGGGTTCAAGGGCCCGTGCAAAGGTTTGGTGTTGAGGGGGCATATAGCGCGGAATGCGCAGTATGTCAGCGCCCTGTGTGCGGTGATGGGAACGCGGTTGTGATAAGCGCCCGGATGACAGAAAGCGCGATGGTCGGGTAGTGTCGCGCAGAAAGAACGGGGAGATGATATGCGCACACTTATTCTGGCCATAAGCGCGGCGGTTCTGGCCGCCTGCACGACGAGTTCTGTACCCACATCGCAGAGCGCGGAAGACTTCATGTGGGGCTATACCAAGGCCTGGAATGCGCATGATACCGACACGCTGGGGCGCGAATACTGGCAGTTGACCGACAGCGTTGAGACGGAAATCGCCCGGCTGGAGGCGACGTTCGAGCAGATGACGGCGGCGGGTTATGAGCGCTCGACCATTCACGAAATTCTGGCGTGTGCTGCGGGTGATGACATGGCGGTCGCCCATATGCGCTATACGCGGTATCTGAGCTCCGGTGAGGTGATGGGGCCAGAGATGCGGGCGACGAACTATCTGCTCGATTGGGAAGATGAGCGTGGCTGGCGGATCCGGGGCGTGTTTCCTGCTGATGTGGACGCGCCACCGGCCTGTGATCTGACTCTGCTTCCAGAGAAAGAGGCCTAGAGCCATGCGCGGCGCGCTGTTCATTGCAATGGGGCTGATGGCGGGATCGTTCAGCCTGACGGTCAGCGCGTCTGTGCCCACCAGCGTGGAATGGGTGGATGGCGAAAGCGGCCGGCTGAACGGCAAGCCGTTCCGTCTGCACGATGTCGACGCGCCGGAGATTGGCGGCGTGGGCGCAAAGCTGCGCGGTGCGCAATGTGCCAAAGAAGTTGAGCTCGGCTTCAGGTCTCGCGCCTATATGGCAAAGCTCACATGCGGGCGTCCGGTGCATGTCACAGCCGAATACGGGATTGATCCGTTCGGGCGGGTGATTGTGGATCTCTCCATGGATGAGCAGGATCTGGCAGAAGCGGGCTTGTCAGAAGGCGTGCTGCGGGGATGGCCTGAAGAGCAAGGCAGGGACGCGGCGACCAAGCCTGACTGGTGTGAATAGGGGAGCATAAGCCGTGTACGGACTGATTGGAAAATTCACCGCTGCGGACGGCAAGCGCGATGAGCTTATCGGCTATCTGCTGGAAGGCCTCAAGGACATGCCCGGCTGTATGTCTTACGTGGTGGCACGAGAGCCCGGTGATGAGGTGACGATCTGGGTAACCGAAGTCTGGAAGGACGCAGAGAGCCATAAAGCCTCGCTGCAACTGCCGCAGGTTCAGGCCGCGATTGGCAAGGCGCGCCCGATGATTGCCGGTATGGAGCGCCTGGCGGAAACTGAGGTTGCCGGGGGCGTCGGCCTCTGACGCCGTAATCCCTGCGATCCAGAATTCCTGAGCCTGTTACATGCGCGCTTTTGCCCATGGCTGATCTGGGGTGGGCATGGTACGTTTCTTAATAACCATAATAAAAGTAGGGATGAGGCGCATGTGGCAGAGATGTATTGGAATTCTTCTGGTCGGGGGTTTGCTGGCGGCCTGTTCAACTGAGCCACGTATGCCCGAGCCCTCCTTTGATGACATCGACGCAGCGGGGAAGGCTGCGCGTGAAATGCAGGCGGCGCTGAAAGATGAACTGATGGCGGCGATGCAGGCAGGTGGGCCTGAAGCGGCAATTGCTGTCTGTTCAGAGCGTGCGCCTGCGATTGCACGACAGGTGTCTGATCAGTCTGGTTATGAGGTCTCTCGCACGGCGCTCCGTACCCGGAATGATGCGAATGCCCCAGATGCCTGGGAGGCGGAGGGGCTGGAGATATTCGAAGCGGCGCTGGCGTCCGGTGCCAGTCCGTCAGTGATGGAGCGCTCAGAGATCGTGCGGACGGAAGAGGGGGGCGCCGAGTTTCGCTGGATGAAGCCGATCCTGATGGATGAGCCCTGCACCGTCTGTCATGGCACACAGGTGAATGAGGGTTTACAGGCCAGCATTGCCTCACTCTATCCAGATGATGAGGCGACAGGGTTTGAGGTTGGGCAGCTGCGCGGCGCATTCAGCGTTCGCAAAGTCGTCGAGCTGGAATAACGCCGCGCAATACCTGGTCGCGCTGGTCTTTTTCTTCCGTTCCGTGTAAAATCAACGCGTCTGACAGCGTCCGCTTGGGGGATGTCGCCGGTTCTGTGCTGGCAGCGGGGGCTAGGGGGCGGATATGGAATACCACCGCGAAGTCACTGATTTTACAGCTCTCGTCCGGTCTCTGACTCAGGCGGATCAGGACTGGTTGCTTCAGGATCTTGGATTCTGGCAGAGCAAATTACGACGCGAGGATCAGGACGACTTTTTTGAGTATGTTTTCGCCACACGTCAGGAATTTCGTAGCCTGATGGCGTATCGCGCGCGCCGACTTGCCGCCGAAACGGGGCGTACCGAAGCCTCTGAGTATCTTCAGCAAAGGATGCCGCTTCAGAAGTTCGTCAGTAATCTGTTCCTCTCGACCAATGATATCGGGCCGGGGCTCTATCTGGAGCATGCCTTCAGTACAGTCGTGTTCGCGAGGCGTATCGGCATGAACTGCCATATCAATCAGAACGTCACGATTGGTGCCGCGCCATCGGGTATTCCCGAGATTGGAGATAATGTTGAGATCCGTGCGGGCGCGATTATCATTGGCGGGGTTCATATTGGACACAATTGCCGTATCGGCGCGGGCGCGGTTGTCGTTGACAATATGCCGGATGGAAGCGTGGCTGTGTCTCCCAAGGCTACTATTATCACCCGGGAAGAGAAAGCTGCTCGTAAGGCGGCACGCAATGGCACGAAACAGGCAGGGCTCGGCGCCTGGGCCGCCTGGTGGCGAGCGCGGCCGTCCAGGCTGAACGGTCGCGCGACCTGAGAAAAAGAGATTGATCCGGGCCGCCAGTCTGGTGCAATGCCAGTGTGAGGTGCCCGATGATCATACGCTTTGCCCAACCGCAGGATGCCGCAGCGATTGCGGAGATTTACGCCCCATTTGTAGATGGTAGTGCGGTGTCATTCGAAATGGTGCCGCCAGTTGCAGAAGAGATGGCGGGGCGGATTGAAATGCTTTGGCCCACCCATCCATGGATCGTGGCTGAGGAAGAAGGCCGCGTAATTGGATATGCCTATGGGTCACCCTATCGCGAACGCAAAGCCTATCAGTGGGCGGTGGAAGTGACGGCATATCTGGCGCCAGAGGCGCGGGGCAAGGGGCTCGGAAAGCGGCTTTATTCTGTGCTGCTCGACATGTTGAAGGCGCAAGGCTTTACCAAGGCGTATGGGGTGGTGACCTTGCCGAACCCCGCCAGCGCGGCGCTTCATGAGGCCGTGGGCTTCCGGCCCTTCGCTGTCTATCGCGATATCGGCTTCAAGAATGGCAGCTGGCATGATGTTGGCTGGTGGGAGTGCGATCTTGCAGAGGTGGTGCCCGACCCGAAAGCCCCGCTGCCGCTGACAAGCCTCGGGTATGGGCGGGATGGCGAGCTTTAATCAGACTGTGAAACCGCCGGGCTAACTTACTCGAAGACTTGGATAGACCTAATGTGCACCTTGTCGCCCAGAACGATGAAAGTTGCGGCGAGAGTGTCTGCGCCGCGATCAGCGACAACCCTCAGCCCCGGTTCGTCATGATCGACAGCGGTACCCTCTAAATGACCTGAAATCATCAACCTGTTAATCACAGCTATTACACGGCGACAAAGATAGGGGTCCTCACAGAATTCGTCGAAACGCTTCTTGGCGACAGGTTCAAAGCTCACGCCGAACCCATGAGGAGGCTTAGCAAATTTCACCTTAGAACTTTAGCCTGATTTCCGAGCCCACTCCAAGATTCTTTCGTCAGGAGTAATAAATTGAGACGCGGCAGCTTGGACAGGAATCATCTCTCCATGGGGTGTGGCTTCCCAAAGCGCGTCATGACTCAACTCAGAAACATCGAAGGCGGTCATGTCGCTGACTGCATCCAAGACATCATCAAGAACAGCACGCTCGTCCGAACTAAGGAGATTGTCAGCATTAGGAGCTTGTAGAGACAAATATCCAAAGCGCTGGTAGGTGCCGACGTAATGCGTGTTCGATTTAATTCGATGTTCGGTTTGAAGCTTAAGTAAAGCGAGATCAATGTTGGGAGGTACAGGTCCGTATTGCAGCTTGGCATACGCATCCAAGCCGGTGACAGTCTTACCAAATTTGCGCCAAGCAGCACAGTCCGCGAACCATAGAATTTTATTGAGCTTTGTTTTACCTATTTCGCTACGACTATCTTTCGCAATTACATAGTGTACTGCAGCAGACAGCTTATCTATTGACATTTCCAACCACGCTAAAACTACGTCTAATCCACAGATATAGCATTCGTTTAACTAATTGTGAATCCCTATAATGTTCTTGAAATGTTCGTGTTGGACAACTCTGGAGGAGCTAGCACTTCTTCATACCCAACAAATCCCCTATTTCAAAGAGGGTTTTCAACCCGGAGAGCTCTGATCTTGCACTTGAAATTCACGCGCGGCCTGTGCTGGAACATGGGGCATGCTCTTTCGACCGCCTATGCCGACCGACCTTCCCGATCTGAATGCGATGATCCTGAGGTCAAAGGCCGTGTGGGGGTATGACGAGGCCTTCATGGCCGCCTGCGAAGAAGAGCTGAGACTGACCCCAGCGCATCTGGCAGCCGGGCAGATCGAATGCGCCCTCGACCGAGATACAATCACTGGCGTCGTGCAGCTTTCAGAAGTTGACGGCGCGCTGCATCTCGAAAAACTCTTCATCTCGCCCGATTATCAGGGGCAGGGGATCGGCCGGAGCCTGATGGGCTGGGCGGTTTCTCGCGCGCGGCTATCGGGATGTCAGACCATCCACATCGACAGCGATCCGGGTGCTGTGCCCTTCTATGAGCGAATGGGCGCGCGCCGAGCCGGTGAGGTGCCGTCGGGCAGCGTGCCGGGGCGTATGTTACCGCGGCTCGAGTTGCAGGTCGCAGCAAAAAGCCCTTCAGCGGGCTGAAGGGCTTTTGTCGTCGGTGATTTTTGATGATCAGACCTGACGGTCGAGACGGTTCAACTCGTCGATATGAACCTCAACGTCATTCTTCAGAATCGTCAGAAGATCGACTGTGTCCTCGGAAGGGTTGGTTTCCAGAGTGTCGTTGATCTGTTCGAGGATATAGCGCTCGCCGCGCAGCACTTCTTCAATGGCGACTTCTGAGTCTTCGTCAAAAACGGTGCGCATCTGGGCAAAAGCGCGATGGCCCGTGCCGAGGAATTCGCCGGTCGTGTCGGGTGCACCTCCAAGCTTCTGAATTCGCGCTTGCAGGTATTCGCGCTGGGATTTCCGCTCCATGGCGAGTTCCGCCAGCTTTTTCGAAACGCCTTTTTTGTTGTCTGGCATTTCCGCCGCGTCTTTGTAGAGCACTTCAGCATCGATCAGAATACCAGCCAGATCGTTCAGGCGTTCAATTTCACCTGCATTCGGTGGCGCAACTGAAACGGGCTGCATTTCAGCTGAAGCCGTGACGCTTGGGTCAGGGGACATCGCGCAGGCACCAAGCAGCGCACAGGCGCCGACGCCCATGATCAGGTGTTTCATCATATCGGTTTCCTCCTCGGGTTGACCGGCATGAAACGGGCAGTGCGCAGAAGGAGTTCCGATTTAGATAGCGTCAGGCCGGAGCGTCATCCTCTTCATCATCCCAATCGAACTCGTCTTCGGCGGGTTCCCTGGGGATGGAGCGCCAGTGATCTGCCAGAAGTCCGGTCAGGCGGGCGGTCCGCTCCTTGATGACGTCAGGTGTCCAGCGCGGATAGTTGCAGGCGTCAGCAGCGCTTCGGAAATAGCTGGCAATGCCAGTGTCCCGGAAGATGGCCTTTTTAGCGCGGAAGTCCCGATTGCCGACCCGTTGGTCCAGCTCGCGGGTGAGGGGCATGCAATTGCCGAGAAGGTCCAGACATTCACGATGATCGGCGCGGGTGAAGTCCGACATCCACTGGCTTCCTGATGAGGGGAGTTTGGGAAGGATGCGCTCAACCGTGGAGAGCTCCAGATATTGCGGGGCGGCGACACCGGCCTTCTCGCAGAGGAGCAACTCGATCCGCCG
Source organism: Ponticaulis sp. (assembly GCA_002699325.1). Lineage (GTDB taxonomy): Bacteria > Pseudomonadota > Alphaproteobacteria > Caulobacterales > Hyphomonadaceae > Ponticaulis. The sequence continues at coordinate 6,310 of PABS01000018.1, forward strand.
TGTGAGGGCGAGCCGCTGAAAGGTTTTCGGAAAAGGCGACTGTAGCGCATTGATGGTTTTGGCGAGGACGAGGTCCGGCACATCAAAGCCCATATCGTCGGCAAACAGATCTTCGCCATCGCGGAGCTGGCGGACAAGGTGATGGGCCATCTGCCGGCGCGGCGCATCGCCGACCTCACTCATGAACCAGATGAAGAAGTTTCGTTCCAGTGCACAGATATGGCGGTAAATCTCGCTATATTCGCCATCGAACCGGACGAGGATTTCCAGCGCGACCGGCAGGTATTCACGCCAGTCATTGTCAGACCGACCCAGATAGGACAGGGCCTGGATGATATGGTTCGGATTGGTGTCATCATCGTCATAGGGGATGTCACCCAGCTCCAGTTCCTGAAAGGCGGCGCCATAGCGAGGCAGATCCTGGAAATGAAACGCGTCCGCGCCGCGTGACATCATGGTTGCCTTGAGGCTGGCCGCGAGATTGCGCCCGGCAGGCACCCATTCACCCGACTGGATGAAGATGTAACAGCGCAGCAGCGTATCGAGCTTTTCCGGGCCGAGTTCATCTTCCAGCTTGTCCCAGACAAGCGCTGCCTTGCCCTGAGCATCGACAGAGAGGCCGGCAAGCAGATCTGGCTTGATCAGGTCGGCTTCAGAAAGCTGGAGGCCGCGATTGTTAAGCACCTGAAACAGCCGAAGGCCGGATGTGGCTGAGGAGGCCGTCAGCACGATGACTTCACAATGCTGGAGAAGATAGTCCGTAAAGTCGGTGAGACGCGGCATGCCGGTCTCAGAGGCAGGCTTTTGAAGGAGCTCGCGCATGCGGTCGGCGACCTCAAACATGGCCAGATATCGGGTGGAGACTTCGCTGCCTGCAGTGTCGGCGCTGTCGCCGCCTTCCAGGGCTGAGAGGCGGCTGTCGATCAGCGCCTGTTCGGCCTCAGAGAAGGTCAGGCGCCAATTACCATGGCGACTCTTTTCAGGGTCTGGCGCATCCCAGATCAGCTTGTGCAGCTCGCGTTTGCGGCTCTCATCGGGTTCGAGGTCCCGCAGAATGGCGATGAGCATGAACAGGGTGGTCAGGCGCTGGCGGCCGTCAATCACCATAACCAGGCGATCATCATGGCGGGTGGTGACAAGGTTGCCGATAAAATAACCCGGATCGTTGCGCAGGCAGGCTGCGGCAATATCGTCGATCAGGGTGAGGGCTTCATCTTCGGTCCAGCGATAGGGGCGCTGAAAGGCCGGAAAGGAAAAGACAAGATCCCCTGAGAAAAGCTGACCCAGTGTCATCTGTTCAGTCTGAAAAGGGGACGACATACTCAGTTTCTCCAGTGACCGTCGTATTGATTTGTTTTGGCCTGACCCGAATAGAGGATACCCATTCGCGCCAGATAAATTATGATCGTCAAATTGCAGCCATCCAATACAGGTGTTGGGGACCGAATGTAACGATGAATGCAGCCGACGGGTTCAGTGCTTCCCGACAAAAAGCCTTGGAAATTGTCGAGAATGAGACATTCAAGTCGGCAATCACGATTCTGATCCTCGTCAATGCTGTGACGCTGGGCATTGATACCGTGCCGGACCTGCCAGAGACACTGAAGCTGTGCCTGCGCGTGTTCGACGTGTTTGTGATCGGTGTATTCGTGATTGAGCTGGCCCTGAAGATCTATGCCTGGCGGGCAGGTTTCTTCCGGTCGGGCTGGAATGTTTTCGACTTTGTGATTGTGGGCGTGTCGCTGGCACCGGGTTCGCATGCCTTTCAGGTGCTGCGCTCCCTGCGCGTCTTGCGGGTGCTGCGTCTGCTGCATGTTGTGCCGATGATGAAGCGGATTGTGGAGGCGCTGTTCAAGGCGCTGCCCGGCATGGGCGCGATCATGGCTGTTCTGGCGCTGCTGGTCTATGCGGGCGCAGTGATGGCGACAACGCTTTATGGGCGGACCGAGAATGAAGAAGTCGCCATGCTGTTCGGCGATCTGCCCTCATCAGCCTTCACCCTGTTTCAGGTGATGACCATGGATGGCTGGCGCAATGAGGTGGTGCAGAAGGTGATGGATGATGGCCATCCCTATGCCTGGGTCTTCTTCCTGATCTTCATTTTTCTTGCGAGCTTTGCGGTTCTGAACCTTTTTATCGCGCTGATTGTGGAGGCTTTGCAGGCCGAACAGGAGGCGGCGCAGGACGAGGCCATGGAGCACATCGAAGACGAGATTGAGGACGCACAGGAAGAAGCCCGACGCCAGAATGCAGAGATTATCGCGCTGATCGGGGAGCTGCGTGAGGAGGTTCGCGATCTTAAGGCTGAACGCTCCGGCCCGATCACTCCACCGGCTGCCCCAGAAGCGTGACGGCGAGGCCAAGTAGTGCGAGCGCGCCGAAGAAAATGGTGCGGGGGAGTGACTTCTCGATCCGCCAGGCTAGCAAGGCCGCGTTTAGCGCCTGAAGCGCATAGTAGAAAGCAAAAACCCGCGAAGCATAGCTGATGATCTCAAACACATCAGAGAGCCAGGTCAGTGCAATGCCCAGCCCGGCGACAATGGCGTAGGCCAGCTTATTTGGGACTTTTTTGTGGGTGAGTTCCTCGACCAGGCCGCCAGCCCCGCCAGTATCTGCGATCGCCGCGCTGAATTGTGCTGCGAGAGCGGCCGCGACCAGAAGCCCCGGAAGTATGGGAGCAACCAGCTGCATCATGTCGATAATGCCCGCCTCATCGAGCGGAATGTCTTCGGGCCGGAAGACATAGGCCATGAGGAGGATGTAGGCGATGTAGATGGCGGCAGAGAGGAGCTGGGCAAACCGCATGGATGAGATGCGCGTGGCAGGACTGTATTGATTGCCGAGATAACGGGAAATCTCAAACCCCTGCACGGTGACGATGAGCCCGAAAAGCAGCGTAACACCCTCCCAGGGGCCGACGCTGACCGGATTGAATAGCAGATCGCCGCTGGCAGAGAGATCTGCCAGATGAAAGCCAAGACCGACGAGCAGGCCGCCTATAATGGCGAGCTTCAGCGTGACGGAATGGATTTCAAGGTGTTCGAGCGCCGAGAAGCCTTTCGTCCAGCCAACGACCAGCACAATCAGAAACATGGCTGTGGTAACGAAGCGTGCGTTTGTGTCGCTATGAAAGTCGGTGAGGTGAACGGCAAACGAGCCGAACAAATTCAGATAATAGGCTACCGACACCACGTAAGCCAGGCTGAGCGCCCAGCTGGAGACGGTTTCGATGGTCTGACTGGTGCTGGCGGTTTCCCCATGCTGATTGCGATGGAGGATGTTCTGCCGGACTGCGGCGCCGAACATATAAGCAAGCGTGCAAAGCGCGAGCATGGCCAGGGGCGCCCAGCTGCCAAAGGCGTGATCGAGAATAGGGCCAATGACGAGAAATCCGCTGCCAATGATGGAGGCGAGGGGTGTAACAGTGGCGCGCCAGAAGCCCAGAGTTCTGATGCGCGGCAATTCGAGAGCCACGAAAACCGCAGCGCACACGCCGAGAATAACAACTGTTTCAAACATATGTGCGCGACAATCCGGCAGACATTCGGAAGCTATCGCGCCCCGTCAGATAAAAAAAGAGGGTCTGGCGGACCAGACCCTCTGCAGGGGAGGAAACTTATATCTGTTCTGGCCGGCTTACGGCATGAGCACCGTGTCGATCACGTGAATGACGCCATTTGACGCTTCGACATCAGCCTGAACCACTGTTGCATTGCCGACCATGACGCCGTCTGTGCCGTCGATTTCGACGCTACCATTGAGCGTTTCGGCAGTCGTAGTTTTGCCGGCGAGATCAGCGGCTTTCACTTTGCCAGCGATGACGTGATATTTGAGAATACCAGCCAGCTTGTCTTTGTTTTCCGGCTTCAGAAGATCGTTGATCGTGTCTTCGCCGAGCGCTGCAAAGGCCTCATCGGTTGGTGCAAATACCGTCAGCGGGCCATCGCCCTGCAGGGCTTCGACGAGACCAGCCGCTTTGGCTGCGGCAAGCAGCGTGGTGAAGCCTGCAGCGTCAGCAGTCGCAACGATATCTTTGCTCATGTGCTTTTCAGAATGATTGCTGGCAAAGATGACTTCAGTTTCCTGAACGGATGCGGTTTGCGCTTTGGCTTTACCGCTGCAGGCAAAGGCAGGGGTGGCGGCCAGCGCCAGTACGGCGGGTGCTATAAGAAGGGTTTTCATGTGTCACTCCTGGGTCTTGTTCAATAGAGAGCAGAAGTGGATCGATCCGGTGCTCAACCATCCGGTTTTTTGAATGGTCGTAATGGTTACGCGGTCTGTGGAAGATTGGATTTAAAGATTACCAAGCTTTAAGAAAAACTCATTCTTACTTGATCTGACAATTGCCGCATTTCCGAGTATAGTCGCTAACATGTCGATCTGGACCCGCCTTCTGGAGAGCGCGCAAAGCCTCTTCGACCCGCAAAGCGAAGCCGATTTGCCGGGCGGTGAATCTGGCGAAAGCTGTGGTCCTGATCCGCATGATGTCGGCTTTACGGCCGCTGTCATTGGTCTGGGTGCGAAGCTTGCCAAGGCAGATGGCGAAGTCAGCCATGAAGAGATTCAGGTGTTCTCGCAGGTCTTCCGCACCGAGCCGGGTGATGCCGCCTCTGTGCGCCGTGTGTTCAACATCGCGCGTCAGACGGTGCGCGGCTATGAGGGCTATGCCTCAAAGATTGCGCGGCGCTACAGTGATCGCCCCTGTCTGCTGGAAGGTGTGCTGGACGGATTGTTCTACATTGCCGGCGCGGACGGCGTGGTGACGCTGGATGAGATGGTCTATCTTCAGAAGGTGTCGACCATTTTCGGATTTTCGGAAGGCGACTTCCGACGCATCAAGGCGAGCCATCTCGGCTCGGATCCGGACGACCCTTATGAAATTCTGGGCGTGAGCCACCAGGCGGACTTCAACACGATCCGCGTCGCCTATCGCAAGCTGATGGCCGATAATCACCCTGATCGCGTGGTGACAAATGGTGCGCCACGGGAATTTGAACAGCGGGCGCATCAAAAAGCAGCGGCCATTACGGGCGCTTATGCGAAAATCCGTGCAGAACGTGGTATGCTGATCCGGGCAGATTGACGAACGCGGCATTCAACCCCACACTCCTATAAGGAGAAAGCGAAACGATATGGTACAAGCACACATTACAAGCTTCGGTTTTGGCGGACAGAATGGCGGCGGCGGAGGCTTCCTCGGCTCGGTGAAACGTGCCCTTGCTCTGATTGCAGCCTTTGGTGTCGGCGCGCTTGTTCTGGTCGCCGCAGGTGTTGTCGCGATCGCGACCGCCATTGTCGGCGTCATTATTGCCTTTGTCGCCATGCTTCTGCGTTTTGGGGCGTTCCGAACATCCTCGCGTCGCGCAAGCCCTCGTAGTGAGATGGGCGCCGATGGCGTTCTGGAAGCGCGCCGCACAGCTCGCGGCTGGACGGTTGACGGCTAAGCTCCGGCCGGTTTTTACTTCTTGATTGACCTTGTAAGGCTGCGCTGTCATCTAGCGTAGCTCTGGTGCGCCCCTGTGGCGGAATTGGTAGACGCGACGGATTCAAAATCCGTTTTCTTCGGAAGTGCCCGTTCGAGTCGGGCCAGGGGCACCAAAATGCTGCAGTAAAACCCTGCAGATACAATGGTCTGAGTTAGCTTTGTCATCGCCTGTGTACACAATTTGGTACACAGAGAGAGAAAATGACTAAAAACATTCGCTACTTGGTGTCCATTCTCGGGACACCATTCACCCCCTCAAGCTTTTGCGACGAAATCTTCCAAGCTAGCCGTGTGGAATAGTTCGCGGCTAACTAGAGGGATGCTTGACGGCTATAGGGGGCCATAGAGGCATGACGCCTCGATATTGATGCTTCGAAGCTTCCGCGAATTGAAAGTCGCCTTTGGGCGATTTATGGACTCGCCGTCCCTATGCCAAGAAAGCACAGTGACCGCTGGCGTTGTAAGACCTCGCGCCCATTTTGCATTCGTCGAGGCCTCTTTTACCGCTATTCGTCTGAGGTATTCGTAACGATTCCAACAAACCCGCAGGACCGGCATACCGATGGTAGCTCAACCGATCGGAGAAGGCTTCCAGTCAGATCGTGCTCTCGCAGAGTTCCTGGGATCGTCTCATCGTCGAAGAACCGCAAAATACCATTCTGATCGATATCTATGTCGAAGATCAAATCTCTCGAAGTTCCTTCAAGTTCTCCGACTACTGTTGTCACGCCGGTCTGCAAATTTATTCTAACCAGCTGATGCGAACTTGTCTTTGCTTCAACGCCGTAGAGCTCCCCATCCGGCCCGAAATCTATACCGAAAACCTGATCCGTGCTGCCAGAAATTTCGACTTGGCTTATAACGGTTCCGTCTTGCTCGACATGAAATAGTCTCGTGAACTGGCTGTTGGACGGAGAGCTCAAGAAGTCGGATGTAACCCACAGAGTGCCGTCACCTGAAACGGCAATACCACGGGAGTCCGCAGGTTGTTCGCCCACCTTCAAACACAACGGCTGTTCGGCATCGACTTCTTGAAGGCCGCTCCCGTCATAAGCAGATGATTTCACAACACCAGAGGGCGCCATATCCATGGCTGTCGCGAGACAACGGCTGCTCGTCGACTGCAAGACCTCTTGATTGTTCTGTCCTGAGAAGCCGTAGAATCGAGAGCCACCCGCTGAAATCAACAGATTGATGTTGTTTGATAACGGATGGACAGCTTCATTTGCCTCAATGAAAATCGAAGA